>JANOTG010000336.1:0-22873 GCA_031416215.1 Betaproteobacteria bacterium | reverse complement strand
AAACAAAATCACAACACCGCTCTTCATAAATGATCGTGACGGCCAACATGGCGATGTGACGGAAAAATGCCGCTTGAACAAAACGACATCTGCCTCCATTGCGACGATATGGGGAGTATTGACAACGGGGTGCCCGAGTGCCGACAGGCACTCGCCACGCCATTGGTCTGCCGAAATGAACAGGATCTTGCGCGGACCCGTCGCGGCAGTCCTGCCTGCGCGAATCAGGCCGCTTTCTTGACCCATGCGCTGCACCAGCCCGGACCGGCGACCTGTTTACCGGCAAACAAGGGACAGCCGCCCCAGGCATCGGTGGCCTTGCCAACAAAAAAGTTGCAGTTGGTGCACTTCTGGTCGTTGGTATGTTTGGCAAACTTCTTCTTGTCGACCTTGCTGGTGTCGGCCACATACGCCAACGCGGTGGCTGCAGTGTCTTTTTCGTCGAGCTTCGGGCCGGTGGCCTGGGCCACTGCAGCGGAAGTGGCGAGTACGGAACTGCCGGCAGCAACTTGCATCATGAATGTTCTACGGGTCGTGTTTTGCATCAAATACTCCAGGGTGACAACAATAAGAAGATGATAATTTTAGTGTTCTCTGCCGGGCGATCGGCTGTCAGAGCGCACTGCCATAGCGGCTTGCCGGGGTATAGAACGCGGCACGGGCGGAACGGTGGAAATTCTGTGTCAGCGGCACCGGCGACAAACGCGTTAGGTTGATAATCTTCGAAAACATCCAAGGGGCACATCATGGCATCGGTCAACAAGGTCATTCTGGTCGGCAATTGCGGGCGCGATCCTGAGGTTCGTTACCTGCCCTCAGGCCAGGCGGTTGCCAACGTGACGCTGGCAACATCGAGCCGGCGCAAAGACAAGAATTCCGGCGAAATGATTGAGGACACGCAATGGCACCGCATCACGTTTTACGATCGTTTGGCGGAGATCGCAGGTGAATACGTCAAGAAGGGCCGCCCGATTTACGTCGAGGGGCGTCTGAAGTACGGCAAATTCACCAACAAGGACGGCGTCGAGCAAAACACCTGCGACATCATCGCCACGGAAATGCAGCTGCTGGGCAGCCGCGAGGGTATGGGTAACCCGGGCGGCAGCGAAGAAGGCGGAGGTGGCGGTTACACGCGTCAGGCGGCGCCGGCGTCGCGTGCCGCACCACCAGCTGCGCGCCCGCAGGCTGCCGCGGCCAAGCCATCAAGCGGCTTCGATGACATGGACGACGACATTCCGTTCTGAGCGGATGGCGCGTCGGGCCTTGCAGCCCAATTTGAATCAGACGGCGTTATCCGCCGAGTTGATGATGCCGCCGCCCAGGCAAACGTCGCCGTCGTACAACACGGCCGACTGCCCTGGAGTCACAGCCCATTGGGCGTGCGCAAAGGCCAGTACAAACCCGTCTTTCCCGGCCACCGCATCGTTGCTCAGTCTGCACGCTGCATCAGCCTGTCGGTATCGGGTCTTGGCGCCAAAGTCGCCCGTCCGTGGCGCGGCGCCGGCGACCCAGCTAGCGTTACCGGCCTGCAACGCGCCAAACTGCAGCCAGGGATGGTCGTGGCCCTGTACCGCCCAGAGGGTGTTGGTGTCCAGATCCTTGCGTGCGCAGTACCAGGGTTGGTGCTCGTGGTCGCCAGCCGACGTCTTGACGCCGCCGATACCCAGACCCTGGCGCTGCCCTATGGTGTAGAAACTCAGGCCCACATGGTGGCCTACGACCCGCCCTTGCGGACTCTTGATCGGACCGGGCTGGTTGGATATGTAACGGTTGAGGAACTCCCGAAACGGCCGCTCTCCGATAAAACAAATGCCGGTCGAGTCCTTCTTGCGGGCGTTTGGCAGACCGATCTCGGAGGCGAGCCTGCGCACCTCGGTCTTGCGCAATGCACCCACCGGGAACAGGGTTCGGCCCAGCTGCACCTGGTTCAGGCGGTGCAGGAAATAACTCTGGTCTTTCGCCGGGTCCAGGCCTTTGAGCAACTCATGTTGTCCGTTGGTCTGGTTCTGACGCACCCGGGCATAGTGTCCGGTGGCGATTTTGTCGGCGCCGAGTCGCATCGCGTGGTCCAGGAAGGACTTGAACTTGATCTCGGCATTGCAAAGGATGTCCGGGTTGGGCGTGCGGCCTGCCTGGTACTCGTGCAGGAAGTCGGCGAATACCCGGTCTTTGTATTCCGCCGCGAAATTGACATGTTCGATCTCTATGCCCAAAACATCCGCGACGGCGGCGGCATCGACAAAATCGATGTTGGACGAGCAGTATGCGGAGTTGTCGTCATCTTCCCAGTTCTTCATGAAGATGCCGACCACCTCGTGGCCCTGCTGTTTTAGCAGCCAGGCCGCGACTGCGGAGTCCACCCCCCCGCTCAATCCGACGACGATGCGCTCACTGGCCATGCAACAGAATTATCCGCGTTGCCGACGTGGCACGCCGCGGTGGCCAATCGGACCCGGGCGCCAGTGTGTTGCCGGGCCATCCAAAGCGGCCGGAACCTGGTCAGCCTTTGGCGAGCAGTGACGAACCCAGGGCAAACACGGAATTGGGCGGCGTGGTGCGGGTCGGCTCCGCTTTCGCCTTTCGGAAAACACCATGCCGCACGGGTTTGCGCGGTTGCACCGCAAAACCCTTGGCCAGTTGCTCGGCTGTGAGGCTGCTCAGGGTGATGGACTGCATATATTCCACCAGCCGGGAACTCAGGGAATCCCACAGTGCCTGCGTCATGTCGTGATTCACCAACACGCCGTCATTCACCTCCCCGGCCGCATCAGATCCAGAGCCTTCGATCGCCACAATGATGTCCGCCACGGTGATGGAGTCGCCGCGCATGCCCAAGGTGTACCCTCCACCCGGCCCGCGGGTGCTCTCGACCAAACCTGCCTGGCGTAGTTTGCTGAACATCTGCTCCAGATAAGACAGCGAAATCTGTTGCCGCTGCGCAATGGCCGACAGTGGAACCGGGCCGGAACGCTGGGACAGTGCGAGGTCGATCATGGCGGTGACTGCGAATCGACCTTTGGTGCTCAGGCGCATGGGAATGTCTCCTTTACAGGCCACTGAAGCCTTGATGGGCGCAATCTAGACGCTTTTCATCCTTGTGTAAATACAGGTTATTGTAAAAATTGGTTCGTAAAAGCCGAACAATTCCGGAACGTGCGTTGGGTCAAGAACTTGCGCCATCAGGTTGATGGGTGGTGATATCGGACAAACGGCGGTCGGTTTCGGCCACCAACCGCCAACACGGCGGCGGTGGAGGGCTTGCGATTACACCGGCGGTGTTGGTCGGCGTGGCCAAAACAGACAAGTCAGCCTATCATTGCAGGTTGCCCGCAAAAACGACTTGACTGGTCGCGCGGGGTGTCCTTTTCGGAGACTTTTCCCCCAGCATATGCCCCCTGTCGAATCCGACGCTGACCGATTGGCCGCCCTGATGCAGGCGCAAAAAATCAGCATCCGCGGTGCACGCACGCACAATCTGAAGAATATCGACCTCGACATTCCGCGCAATCAGCTGGTGGTGATCACCGGCCTGAGCGGGTCGGGGAAATCGAGTCTGGCGTTCGATACGCTGTATGCCGAGGGCCAGCGCCGCTATGTGGAGAGCCTGTCGACCTATGCGCGGCAGTTCCTGCAGCTGATGGACAAGCCGGATGTGGACTTGATCGAGGGCCTGAGCCCGGCGATTTCGATCGAACAGAAGGCGACCAGCCATAACCCGCGTTCTACCGTCGGAACGGTGACCGAAATCCACGATTACCTGCGCTTGCTGTACGCGCGCGCCGGCACACCGTACTGCCCGGACCACGACCTGCCGCTGCAGGCGCAAACCGTGAGCCAGATGGTCGACGCGGTACTGGCCCTGAAAGAGGGCACGCGGTTGATGGTGCTGGCGCCGGTCGCGCGCGAGCGCAAGGGTGAGTTCGTCGACCTGTTCGAGCAGCTGCAGGCCCAGGGATATGTGCGTTTTCGTATCGATGGTGTGTCCTGCGAGTTTGATGCCTTGCCCAAGCTGCGCAAGTCGGAAAAACACAACATCGATGTGGTGATCGATCGCCTGAAGGTGCGCGCGCCATCCGACCATGTGGCGCATGCGCAGCTGCGCCAGCGCCTGGCCGAGAGCTTCGAAGCGGCATTGCGGCTCGCCGACGGTCGGGCCCTGGTGGTTGAATCGGACGAGCCGGCCGTGGCGGGCGATGTGGTGGGCCAGCCCGTCGAGCACCTTTTCAACGCCCGATTTGCCTGTCCGGTGTGCAGTTATTCCATCACCGAACTCGAGCCCAGGCTGTTTTCATTCAACAGCCCGATGGGTGCCTGCACAACCTGTGACGGTATCGGAACCATGGATTTTTTCGACCCGGCGCGGGTCGTGGCCTTCCCCTCGCTCAGCCTCGCCAGCGGCGCCATCAAGGGCTGGGACCGGCGCAACGGGTACTACTTTGCCATGCTCGAAAGCCTGGCCAAACACTACCACTTCGATCTGGACTCGCCGTTTGATGCACTGCCCGCCCAGCTACAACACGCCATCCTGCAAGGGTCCGGCGAGGAGGAAATCAAATTCTCCTATGTGATGGAGTCGGGCGCGTCGACAGGGCGCAAGCTGACGCGCAAGCACCCGTTTGAGGGCATCCTGCCCAATATGGAGCGGCGTTACCGCGAAACCGACTCGGTGGTCGTGCGCGAGGACCTGGCGCGTTATCGAAGCACCCAGGCATGTATGGCTTGTGCCGGTACCCGTTTGCGGCGCGAATCGCGTCATGTCAAGATCGGCGAGGGGACGCAGGCCCGGGCGATCTTCGAAGTCAGCCGGGTGACGTTGCGTGAGTGCCTTGGATATTTCGAAACGCTGCAGATGCATGGCGCCAAAGGCGAAATTGCCGCCAAGGTGGTGCGCGAAATCGGCCTGCGGCTGCGGTTTCTCAACGACGTGGGATTGAACTACCTGAGTCTGGACCGCAGCGCCGAGACGCTCAGCGGGGGTGAGTCACAACGCATCCGCCTGGCGTCGCAGATCGGCTCTGGCCTGACCGGTGTCATGTACGTGCTCGACGAGCCCAGCATTGGCTTGCACCAGCGTGACAACGACCGCCTGATCGCCACCCTCAAGCACCTGCGTGACATAGGCAACAGTGTGCTGGTGGTCGAGCACGATGAAGACATGATGCGCGCCGCCGACCATGTGATCGACATGGGTTTGGGTGCCGGCGTACACGGCGGGCGGGTCATTGCCCAGGGCACGTTTGACGATATCCGGCACAGCGCCGAGTCCTTGACCGGCAAGTACCTGGCCAAGGTCTTGCGCATCGAGGTGCCGGCCCATCGCACAGCCTGGTTGCCCACACACGTCGCGCAGGAGCCAGCGCCCAGGGCGGCACCGCGTGCCGCGCCCAGCAAGGCCGCCCAGGCATGGGCCGAGCGCCATGCCACACATCTGGCGACGCAGGGACAGTTGCAGGCGATTCGCCTGCTGGGCGCGAAAGGCAACAACCTGCGCGATGTCAGTGTCGAGTTTCCGGTCGGCTTGTTGACCTGTGTCACCGGCGTGTCGGGCTCGGGCAAATCGACGCTGGTCAACGACACCTTGTATGCCGCCGTGGCGCGCCAGTTGTACCGGGCCCATGACGAGCCGGCGGTGCACGAGGACATCCAGGGCATCGAACACTTCGACAAGGTGATCAACGTCGACCAGTCGCCGATCGGCCGCACGCCACGTAGCAACCCCGCCACCTACACCGGCATGTTTACGCCGATTCGCGAGTTGATGGCGGAGATGAACATGGCGCGTGAGCGCGGCTACGGGCCAGGCCGTTTCAGTTTCAACGTCGCCGGCGGACGGTGCGAGGCCTGCCAGGGAGACGGTGTGACGAAAGTGGAGATGCACTTTCTGCCCGATGTCTATGTGCCGTGCGATGTCTGCAAGGGGCAGCGCTACAACCGCGAGACACTGGAGGTTCTTTACAAGGGAAAAAATATTGCACAGGTTCTGGATTTGACGGTGGAGACGGCGGCGGCATTTTTCCAGGCGGTACCAACCATCATGCGCAAGCTGCAGACGCTGCTTGACGTCGGCCTGTCCTACGTCAAGCTCGGCCAGTCAGCCACCACGCTCTCGGGTGGCGAGGCGCAACGCGTCAAGCTGGCGCTGGAGTTGTCCAAACGCGACACGGGGCGCACGTTATACATCCTGGACGAACCAACCACGGGGCTGCACTTTGCCGACATCGCGCTGCTGCTCAAGGTGCTGCAACACCTGCGCGACGCGGGCAACACGATCGTGGTGATCGAGCACAACCTGGACGTGATCAAGACCGCCGACTGGATCATCGACATGGGACCGGAAGGCGGCGCCGGCGGCGGCCAGGTCGTGGGCGTGGGAACGCCGGAACAGATCGCGGCGAATCCCGGTAGCCACACCGGCCGATATTTGCAGCGCGTGCTTGCCCGGGAGCCTGACACACTCCTGGCGCCTACATGATCGGTCGGCGGGTTTTCAGGAACAAGGCCGACCCCGCCAATGCGCTCAGTGCGACAACCGTGAAACCGGTGCGGTAGTTGCCCGTCAGGTCGGCCAATACGCCAGCCACCAGAGGCCCGGCGATTTGCCCGAGCGCGATGACGGCCGCAGAAAGACCAAGAATCATCCCAATCGCATTGCGCCCGAAGTAGTCCGCCCGGATCGCCTGCATGATCGGGCCGCGCACCCCCCACGCCACACCGTGCAAAACTGCAAAGGCCCCCAGCAGGATGGCGTCGGTGGCATAGGTCAGGGCCAGCAGGCCCAGGCCGTGGCCGAGCATGCACAGGGCGGCGATGTGCCGTTTGTCGTAGCGGTCGCCGATCAAGGCACCCAGCAGCACACCGGCTACTTGTGCCACCGTCATCCCCATCATGACCAGCGCAGCCTGCGGCACACTGTAGCCCAGGCTTTCCTTGATATGCGTGATGGCATGGACGTTGATGGCCGTCACCACCAGCAGGGCAACAGCATGGCCCAACGCAAGCATCCAGAAGGCGTTGGTGCGCACAGCCTGGCGGGCCGTGAACTCGACAGGCGTGGCCCTCAGGCTTGGCGTCGCGCCGGCGACGCGGGGCGGCGGCTCTGGTTCACCGTCGACTGTTTCACCGTGGTCCTGTGGCCGACGTCGTATCACACTGGCCAAGGGCAGGCCAATCAGGAGCGCGATCAAGCCCGAGCCCATCGCTGTGGCGCGCCAGCCGTACTCGTGCATGGACAAAGCCACCAGCGGCACCATCAGCCCGCCGAAGGCCAGGCCGAGGCTCATGATGGAGAGCGCCCGCGCACGGTAACGCTCAAACCACTGGATCAGGGCCACGCTCAGTGGAAAGTAGCCGCCCAGACTGGCACCGATGGCAAGCAGGACCGCACACAGGTAAAACCCGCCCAACGAGTCGATCTGGCTCAACAGCAGAAAGCCGGCAGCAAACACCATGATGCCGATACGGATCATGTTTTGTGGTCCGAAACGATCCATGGCCCAACCCAACAGGGGCCCGATGATCGCCGACTCCACCGACTGCAATGCCGCCGCGCCAGACAGGGCGGTCTTGCTCCAGCCGCGCTCCTCTGACAGGATGGCAACGTAGGCACCGAATGCCTGGCTGAGAAGTGCTGACACCATGAACTGGATGCCGCAAGCGGCACCCGCCATGCGCCAGCCATAGAAAACTTTCACTGTTTCGTGATCCGGCCGTTGAGTGGATAGGCCGGGTCGGTGTAGCCCGGAGTGGAAGAATGGCCCGAGCCGACCATGCTGTTGACCAAGGCCTCGTCCTCGGCGGTAAAGCGGTATTCAAGCGCCGGGAAGTAGTCCTGCCACTGCGCCAGAGTGCGTGGCCCGGCAATGACCGAGCTCAAAATGCCATTGGCCAGCACCCAAGCGGTGGCGAACTGCGCCAGTGTGATGCCCTGTTTTTGCGCATGTGCCGCCAGTGTTTGCGCCATCTCCAGTGACTGCGGCCGAAACTCGGTATCCATCATGCGTTTGTCGGCCCGCCCGGCCCGGGTTCCAGGTGCCGGCGCGGCGCCGGGTAGATATTTGCCGGTCAACACACCGCGGGCGATCGGGCTGTACGACGCCACGCCGATTCCGTAGTATTGGCAGGCTGGCAGGATTTCCACCTCCGGCATGCGGTTGAGCAGGTTGTAATAGGGTTGGCATACCACCGGGCCGGGCATGCCGATCCGCGCCGCCGCGTGTACCAGTTCGGCGATGCGCCAGCCACGAAAGTTCGACAGCCCCCAGTAACGCAGCTTGCCGGCACGGATCATGTCGGCCAGCGCATGCAGTGGTTCCTCCAGCTCCATTGCGTCGTAGTCGCGGTGCAGGTAACAGATATCGATATGGTCGGTCTGCAGGCGCCGCAGGCTGGCCTCCACCTCCTGCAACATCCAGCTACGGGAATAATGGCCCTGGTTGACGCGTTGCGACATGTTGTTGCCAAGTTTGGTGGCCAGCACCCAGTCTGCACGCTGCGGCTTGATGAGTTCGCCCACGATTTCTTCCGACATGCCGACGCTGTATACGTCTGCCGTATCGATGAAATTGACGCCGTGTGCATGTGCGTGCGCGACGATGCGCCCCGCTTCAACGCGGTCGGTCTGGTCACCGAACATCATTGTGCCCAGGCACAGGGTGGACACCTTGAGATTGCTTTTGCCGAGGTTGCGATAGTGCATGGTGGTCGATTGCCAGTGGTTGTGGTGAGAAAAGTTGTTCGCTGCGCCGCTGTGGACTTGGAACCAATTGAATCGTCCCCAAGTCCTAGAATGCAAAGGGTCATCCTACCCCGCATCCAAGTCCCCCCATGGTTCCACATCTGGTCACCGCGCTCACCGGCCCCATCAATGAGTTGGAGCAGCGCGTGCTGGACTCCATGCCCTCCATCGAGCGCTGGTTCCGCCTGGAGTGGATGGAGCACACCCCGCCGTTTTACAGTGCTGTCGACATACGCAATGCCGGGTTCAAGCTGGCGCCGGTCGATACCAACCTGTACCCGGGTGGCTGGAACAACCTGACGTCCGCCATGTTGCCGTTGGCGGTACAGGCGGCCATGGCGGCGATCGAAAAAATCTGCCCCGAGGCACGCAACCTGTTGATCATCCCTGAGAACGAATCCACCAGTACCTTCTATCTGTCGAGTGTTGCGCAGTTACATCGTATTTTTCATATGGCCGGCATGAACGTGCGCATAGGTTCGATCAACCCGGACATCAAGAAGGTCACCACGATCGACCTTCCCAATGGCGACCAGGTGCGACTGGAGCCGGTGGTACGCGGCAAACGCCGGCTCGGCGTGAAGGATTTCGACCCCTGCACCATCTTGCTCAACAATGATCTGATTGCTGGTGTGCCCGGCATTCTGGAGGAGCTACACGAACAGTACCTGCTGCCCCCTCTGCATGCCGGCTGGCCGACACGGCGCAAGAGCCGGCACTTCCAGAGTTATGAAGAGGTTTCGAAACGGTTTGGCAAATTGATTGGTGTGGATCCCTGGCTTATCAACCCGATGTTCAGCCGCTGTGGCGAAGTGGACCTGTCCACGCAGGATGGCCAGGACAGCCTGCACGCCAATGTGGACGCCCTGCTGACCAAGATCCGGCGCAAGTACAAGGAATATGGGATCCATGAAAAGCCGTTTGTCGTTATCAAGGCGGACAACAGCAATACCGGCATGGGAATCAAGATGGTGCGTGAGGTACGGGATCTGCAGGCCCTGCCGCCATTTGGCGTCACGCCCCGTGGTGGCAAGACCGCGGCGATTGGCCCTTGCGAGCTGATAGTCCAGGAGGGAGTGCTTACCAACGAGCGCATGAATGATGCGGTGGCTGAACCAGTGGTTTACATGATGGACCGCTATGTGGTGGGCGGGTTTTACCGCATTCATGCCGACCGCGGCGTGGATGAGAACCTGTGTTCGCCGGGGTCGCAGTTTGTCCCATTGGCGTTTGCCGACAGTACGCACTTACCTCAGCTGGGAGTGGCACCGGGCGCCAGTGCGCCGAACCGGTTTTACATGTACGGGGTGATTGGCCGGCTGGCCATGTTGGCAGCGAGTTACGAACTTGAGGCCACCGACCCCGAAGCCGAGGTGTATGACTAATGCGCGCCGGCATAGTTGCTGCATTGCAACAAATCACATTGCAGCAGCGAATTTGAGCTACCAGCCCTAGGCAACGGGCTCTGCCGAAGCGCACAATTCGCCACTTGCAAGCAACGAAACCCGGCGGAGTTCGCGTCCGGGTTGTATTGTGTCCTCGTCCAAATCCTCACTTGCCGCCCTCACGTTGGGCGCCATTGGCGTCGTCTACGGCGATATCGGCACCAGTGTGCTGTATGCGATCAAAGAGGTATTCAATTCGGGGCATGTGCCGTTCACGGCGCAAAATATCTACGGCATCTTGTCGATCTTTTTCTGGACCTTGACCACCATCGTGTCGGTCAAGTACGTGGTGCTGGTTCTGCGCGCCGACAACAATGGCGAAGGCGGCCTGGTCGCCATGCTGGCGCTGGCATCGCAGGCGGTCAAGGGTAGCCCGCGCCTGCGCCGGGTGCTGCTGATCGTCGGCATTTTCGGCACCTCACTGTTTTATGGCGATGGCGTCATCACGCCCGCCATCTCGGTGTTATCGGCGGTGGAAGGGCTGGAGGTGGTGTCGCCAGCTTTCAAGCGTTTTGTCATACCGCTGACACTGATCATCCTGTTTGGTTTGTTTGCAGTGCAAAAGCGCGGCACGGCAGGCATCGGCAAGTTCTTCGGGCCTATCACGCTGGTCTGGTTTGTTGTCATCGCTTTACTGGGGGTGATGCATATCGCCTCGAATCCGGAGATCCTCAAGGCCATCAGCCCGCATTACGCGCTTGGCTTCATGTTCTCCAACCCCGGCATCACCTTCATCATTCTGGGTGCCGTGGTGTTGTGTGTCACCGGCGCCGAGGCGCTGTACGCCGACCTGGGACATTTCGGCAAGAAGCCGATCCGCCTGGCCTGGTTTGTCGTGGTCATGCCGGCGTTGACCCTGAATTACTTCGGCCAGGGCGCCCTGTTGCTGAAGAACCCCGAGGCGGTGAAAAACCCGTTCTTCCTGATGGCGCCAGACTGGGCGCTGATCCCGTTGGTGGTGCTGGCCACCATGGCTACCGTGATCGCTTCCCAGGCGCTGATCTCCGGTGCTTTCAGCGTGACCAAGCAGGTGATACAGCTGGGATACCTGCCGCGCCTGAAAATTGAACACACCAGTGTGCGGGACACCGGGCAAATTTACATGCCGTTGGTCAACTGGGGCCTGTTCGCCACCATCGTGCTGGCGGTGGTGATGTTCCGCTCGTCGAGCAACCTGGCCGCAGCCTATGGCATCGCGGTGTGCACCGACATGCTCATCACGACGATTCTCACTTTCTATGTGATCCGCTACAAATGGAACTATCCACTGGCTCTGTGTGTCGCCGCCACTGCCTGGTTCTTCATTGTTGACTTCGCATTTTTCGCTTCCAATTTGCTCAAGTTGTTCGAGGGCGGATGGTTCCCTCTGGTGATTGGCGCTGTCATCTTTACTTTGATGTTGACCTGGAAACAGGGCCGACAACTGCTGAACCAGAAGCTGCGTGCCGACGCCATCGACCTGCCCGGATTTCTCGAAGCGGTGTTTGTGAGCCCACCGGCACGTGTCGAAGGTACAGCGGTGTTCCTGACGGCCGAGCCGGGGACAGTGCCCAATGCCCTGTTGCACAACCTCAAACACAACAAGGTGTTGCACGAGCACAACCTGTTCGTCACGGTGCGCAACCACGAGGTGCCCTGGGTCGGGCTGGACCGGCGGCTGCAGATCGAGTCGCTGGGTCACCACAGCTGGCAGGTGATCCTGCATTACGGATTCAAGAATGACCCGGACGTGCCCAAGGCCTTGCAGCAGATGAAGGGCCGGGGATGTGAACTCGACCCCATGAGCACCAGTTATTTTCTGTCACGCGACACCGTGGTACCCACCATCGGCAGCGGCATGGCCCAGTGGCGCGAGAAGATTTTTGCCCAGATGCACCATAACGCCAGTGGGGCGGCGGACTTCCTGAACCTGCCCAACAATGCCGTGGTCGAGCTCGGCTCCAAGATCGAGATTTGACAGCTGGCGGCGGCTTGACCCGGCCACCTGACCCTTCAACCTGACCCGGCACAATTGGGGCATGGGGCTTCTCAGGGACTTCAGCACCTCGGCAATCACGGCTGGATTTGTCGCCGTCCTGGTGGGCTTCACCAGCTCGGTCGCCATCGTGTTCCAGGCGGCTCTTGCATTCGGCGCCACGCCGGCACAGGTATCGTCCTGGATGTGGTCACTTGGCATTGGCATGGGCCTGTGCACGATGTTGCCGTCGTGGTGGTTGCGCAAGCCGGTGATGGTGGCCTGGTCCACTCCCGGTGCGGCAGTGCTGGCCACCACCGGTCTGGCCGGCGGTTACTCCATGGGTGACGCGGTGGGTGCCTTTCTCGCCAGTGCCGCGCTCGTCACGCTGTTCGGTGTCACCGGATGGTTCGAAAAAATCATGAATCGCATCCCTGTCGCCGTCGCTTCGGCACTGCTGGCCGGGGTGTTGGCGCGGTTCGGGATGCAGGCTTTTGTTGCGGCACAGACGGCGTTGCCGCTGGTCCTGTTGATGCTCGCCAGTTACCTGCTGGGCAAACGTCTGGCGTCGCGTTATGCGGTGTTGATCAGCTTGCTGGTGGGGGTGTCGTATGGGGTGATGCGTGGACAGATGGCATTTGCTGAAGTGCAGGCAGGTCTTGCCATGCCGGTTTTCACGATGCCGCGGTTTGGCTGGAGTGCCTTCATCAGCCTGGCCATCCCGCTGTTCGTGGTCACCATGGCGTCGCAGAATCTGCCCGGTGTGGCGGCGATCCGTGCCTCCGGTTATGGCGGGACTGGCGGCCTGCCGGTGTCGGGCATCATCACCCTGACCGGGTTGGTCACCCTGGTGTTGGCCCCCATTGGCGCGTTTGCGCTCAATCTGAGCGCCATCACCGCCGCGATCTGCATGGGCCCGCAAGCCCATCCCGACCCTGCCAGGCGGTACACGGCGGCAATGGCCTGCGGCGCACTCTATGTGCTGATCGGGCTCTTCGGTGCCACCGTGACGAGTCTGCTCACCGCGTTTCCGAAAGAGCTGGTCGCGGCGATTGCAGGCCTGGCCCTGCTGGGCACGATCGCCAATGCACTGACCGTGGCGTTGCAGGAGGAGCCGTACCGCGAAGCGGCAATCATCACCTTCCTGGTCACGCTCAGCGGTGTTGTTGTCGCTGGTGTGGGGTCGGCATTCTGGGGCGTGGTTGCGGGCACCGTGGCACTCGCAGTGCAACAATACGGTCGCCGCGTTTCCTGAGCCTGACTTCTCCCATGCACATACTCTTCGTCGCCGACCCGCTTGAGTCGTTCAAGATCTACAAGGACACCACGTTCGCGATGATGCGTGAACTGCAAAAGCGGGGCCACCAGTTGTCGGCCTGTGAAGCGGCTGATCTGCACTGGGTCAGCGGCACACCGGTGCAGGCGGCGGTGCGCGAGATCCGATTGAACACCGACGTCCCGTGCTGGTTCGAAACACCACATGGCGCGGCCGAGCGGCCGCTGCGCGCGCTGAAAGATTTCTCGGCGGTGCTGATGCGCAGCGACCCGCCGTTCGACTCCGAGTATTTTTATGCGACGCATCTGCTGGAGCAGGCCGAACGCGAAGGTGCGCGCGTATTCAACAAGCCGCGGGCACTGCGTGACCATCCGGAAAAACTGGCGATCATGGAGTTTGCGCAGTTCTGTGGCCCGACCCTGGTGACGCGCAGCGCGGCCGATATCCGCAGTTTTCATGCCGAGCACCGCGACATCATTCTCAAACCGCTGGACGGCATGGGTGGTACCGGTATCTTCCGCGTGCGCGATGACGGCCTGAATCTGGGCGTCATCATCGAGACCTTGAACGCGCAGGGCACACAGTCGGTCATGGTGCAGAAGTTCCTGCCGCAAATAGCCCAGGGCGACAAGCGGGTGTTGTTGATTGGTGGCAAGCCGGTGCCGTTTTGCCTGGCGCGTATCCCGCAGGGTGGTGAGGTGCGCGGCAACCTGGCCGCCGGCGGCAAGGGTGTGGCACAAGCGTTGTCGGCCCGCGACCGGGACATTGCCGAGGCTCTGGGGCCCGTGCTGGCGCTGCGCGGTCTGTTGCTGGTCGGTGTGGATGTGATCGGGGACCATGTGACCGAGATCAACGTCACCAGCCCGACCTGTTTCCAGGAGATCACCGAGCAGACCGGCTTTGACGTGGCGGCGATGTTCATCGATGCACTCGAAGCCGCGATCTAAAATGTTGGCCCAACTATTCACGCAAGGAGACAGGATGAAAACATGGTTGATGGCGCTCGCGCTGGCGGCGACCGGTGTGTCGGCGCAGACCCTCAAGAGCATTAAGCTCGATGTGGCGCAGGTGCAGGTCGGACAGACCGTCACTGCCACCGTGGGATTGGAGTCCTCCACCCCACCCAACTGCGGACTGCGCGTGCGCTGGGGTGATGGCGCGGTGACCGAACGCAAGATCAACGACGCCAAGGAAATGCCTTTCGTCACCACCCATGTCTACACCAAGGCAGGCGATTTCAATGTGGTGGCGGACCCCGGCAAGGTGGGCGGTAGCCTGGGCTGCGTGGGCAAGAATGCCAGCGCCATGGTGAAAGTGGTTGCGCCACCACCGCCGCCACCCGCCCCTGTGGCGGCCGCTGCAGTGCCTAAAGCTGTGGCGGCATCTGGCCCCAGTTGTCCGGATGGATGGAAGCTCAACCCGAAGTCGGTGGTGAAGAAGACCGGTGCCTATGGATGCACTGCCAAGGCCGGCACGGCCACACCAGACAAGAAACCCATCTGCCCGGGTGACCTGACCTACTACGAGAACAGCAAGAAGGGTACGCTCGGCTGCAGGCTCTGACAGGCTGTTGCCGCGTGACCAGCGGCACCCGGCGGGGCGGCGGGCTCAGCGGGTCGCCGCCCGTGGGCACCCGGCTGCGACGGTGGAAAGTGGACTGCCGTCGACGAAGGTCACCAATTCGCCTGGCGACAGCCGTGTCCAGACTTCATTGGTGGTGAGGGGTTCGGTGACGACGATGGCCAGCCGGTCCTCCGGGCCGTTGAGCTCGGACAGATCAACCTTGACATCTTCATCACGCAGGTGCACTTCAGCAAACGGGTACTGGCGCACCAGGTAATGCAGGTTGGTGCTGGCATGGGTCCACAGGGCCTGGCCGTTGCTGAGCAGGAAATTGAAGGTGCCGTGGCGTGCAATCTGCGGCACCAATTCGCCCAGGGTGATGGTCAACTCCGGCACGCTGGGTACACCGGCGTGGGACTTGGACAGCTCCTGCAACAGCCAGCAAAACGCCAGTTCGCTGTCGGTGTCGCCGACCGGCCTGAAGTGGCCATGCAGCGCGGGTGTGAAGTCTTTCAGGTCGCCATTGTGGGCAAAGACCCAGTAGCGGCCCCACAATTCCCGCACAAAAGGGTGGCTGTTTTCCAGCGTGACCTGGCCCACCGTCGCCTTGCGTACATGCGCCACCACGTTGTGGCTCTTGATCGGGAAGCTGCGCAGCATCTTTGCGATGGGCGAGGTGGCAGCACTTTCCTTGTCGACAAAATAACGGATGCCCTTGCCGGGGTGTCTGCCCGCGCTCTCGAAGAAGGCCATGCCCCAGCCATCGGCGTGGTGGTCGGTGCCGCCGCCGCGTTGCGAAAACCCGGTGAAGCTCAAAGTCAGGCTGGCGGGCAGCCGACTGTTCATTCCAAGCAGTTGGCACATGATGCAGGATTATCGCCGCTGCCCTTGCACGGCCGGTTCAGGCCGCCCGACGAAGCAGCCGTAGCCGGTATTTTGTCCGCCAGCAGCGCTATTTGACCGGGTCGCGCAGGCGCCAAGCCGCCAGCATGGCAAGCAGGCACCACGCGGCCAGCATGGCGAAGGACTCGTTGAAAGCCGCCAATCGTGCCGGACTGCTGGCCGCAACGGACAGGTTGTCGCCATGGGCCGCCAGACGCCATTCCAGCACGATGCCACACAGGCTGACGCCAGCGGCGCCACCCAGCATGCGGGCGAAATTGATGGCGCTGGCACCCTGCGGGATCAGCTCCTGCGGCAGCCCGCGCATGGCACCGATGTTGAGTGACGGCAAGATGAAGCCCAGGCCAATGCGGCCCAGGATGCCGAAGGCGACCACGATCCACAGCGCGGTATCCAGCCGCACGGTCAGGTTGAGCAGGAACGACAGCGCCAGCAGCAACAGGCCGGTACATACCAGCAGATGGGTCGGTTGTCGGTCAGCGAGGCGTCCCACCAGGGCGATGGTCGCCGCCAAGGCGAATCCTGCCGGCAACAGCAACGAGCCGACCAGCGACGCCGACAGTTGCAGGCCGAGTTGCATGTAGACCGGCAGCAGGTAGGTTGAGCCGAACAACGCCATGCCGTATATGAAGGCGACGCCGCTGCCCAGTGCAAACCGCCGATCGGCATAGACCGCCTGATTGACCAGTGGCGCCTTGCCCGTGCCGAGCGCCAGTTTGCGTGCCAGACGACGCTGGCGCGATACAAACCAGACAAATCCGGTTGCGGCAGCCGCAAGTAACGCCATGGCGCGCGCATTCAGGCCACCGTGCAACTCCACCAGGCCGTTCAGAAAAGCCAGGGTTGCGATGCTCGCCAGCAGCACGCTGGGCCAGTCCAGCGGCGCATGGTTGCTGTTGGCGCTGACACCACCGGGCGCTGAAACCGGTACCAAGCGCGCCGAAAGCCACAGCGAGGCCAGGCAAAACGGCACCACCATGAAAAAGATGGACCGCCACCCATACAGGTCCACCAGCAGGCCGCCCAGGCTGGGCCCGAGCGCGGGTGCCAGTACCGCACCGGTGCTGAATACCGACATGGCACGACCGCGCTCGTGTGGTTCGAAGGCTCGCATCACGATGATGGCCGGTATCGGTTGCACGACACCAGCAGCCAGGCCTTCCGCGACCCGCGCCAACAGCACCAGGGGGAAGTGGTCCGCCAGTCCACCACCCACGCCGCCGGCCAGCAGCACCCACATGGTGCCAGCATAGGTACGGCGGTAACCGAAGCGCCCCAACAACCAGGGCGTGGTGAGCATGGATACCGTCATCGCCACCATGAAGCCGGAGGCAACCCATTGCGCACGTTCCTGCCCGATGGCGAAGTGCCGGCTCATGTCCGGTACTGCCACGTTCACGATGGTCGACGACATGATCGCCGCCATCGAACCCACCATCACGGCAAACAGCAGCAACCAGCGATAACGCGCGCCGTAATGCGCCTGAAATTCGGGCAGGGTCGACGGGCGCTTCAAGGCGGCGTTATCGTGGTTCCGACCACAACTTGCCGGCAGTGGCCCAGTTTTCGCGTTTGACTTCGGTGATCACGATGTCGATGCTGTCGGGCGAGCCGCCCAGCACCTCGACCGTGACGCGGGTGATCTCCTGCACCAGCTTCTTCTTTTGTTCGACGCTGCGGCCTTCGAACATTTCGACGTGGTAGGTTGGCATGATGGCTCCGTTGGTTGGTTGGTTGGTTTCAGGATGGCGTGGCTGTGGCGGCAGGTTCGCCCGGCAGCATCAGGACGAAGGCCGCAGTACAACAGGCGATGGCCGCCATGGCCAGCAGCAGCGTGGTGAAGCCGGCTGCCTTTACGGCCGGCCCCAGCGAATACACCGCCAGCGAACTGATACCGAAGGACACTGCCAGCCGCATGCCGGTGACGCGTGAGCGGATGGCGTCATCGACATACCGCACGATCATGGCATCGGTGAAGGGAATAGCGCCGAAGATCGCCACCATGAAGCCGATCTGCAGCCAGAACAGCGCCCAACCCTGGGCATGTGCGGCGAGCAGAAACATGGGAATCTGCAGCAACACGACACCCAGGTACAGCCGCTTGAGCGCATAGCGGTCGATCAAACGCCCCACCACCACCTGCGCAAACGAGGCCACCGTGTATACCGCGGCCAGCATCAGGCCGAGTTCAGCCGGATCGTCCACCAGTCCGGCGAATCGTTCACGCAACAACTGCGTGTTGCCATTGGTGGTGAAGTTGAACAACAGGCTGCTGGAGACAGCGGCGAACGTCATCACCAGGAACAGGCGTGCCAGCATCTGTGGCGATAACGTGACGCTGGCCCGGCTCTTGCGCTTGGCCGGTGACTCGGTCTCTGGCGGCGTGATGCGCATGAAGACCAGACCACAGACGAACGACAACAGGGCGGGTGCCAGAAACGCCATGCGCCAGCCGGCATATTTGACTGCCAGGCCGGTCAGGATGGCGGCAAAGGCGATGCCCAGGTTGCCGGCCAGGCCGTTCACACCGATGGTTGCGCCCGGATTGCGTGCATGCTGGAGCAACATCGGAATACCCACCGGGTGGTAGATGGACGAGAACGCACCCAGCAACGCCAGTGCGGCCGCCATCTGCCAGGCGTTTTGCGCACTGGCACACAGCAGCGCGGCAGCGCTCATGCCGAAGAAAAAAATCACCATCATGCTGCGCCGGCCCCACAGGTCCCCGAGCCGGCCGGCCGGCACCGATCCCAGGCCGAACAACTGGAAGGCCCCGGCGCTGTACGGCATCAGGTCTTCCCAGCGCTCGAAGCCGAACTCCAGGGCGATGGTGGTCACGGCCGTGGCGAATATCAGCAGGAACATGTGGTCCAGCGCATGCGCCACGTTGAGCAACAGGGAGGTGCCGCGCGACAGATTCATGTGGTGGTCCTGGCCAACAATGGAATGATCATTTTCGCCGATCAGCGCGCGAGCACCGCAGCGCGCGGGCCACCTCGCCTGCAAGCACTCTGTTGGTCGTGGTTTTGCAGCCACCGCAGCGCGTTTTTTTGGGCTGTTCTGCTATGCTGAGAGTGATCAGTTTTCGGAGATTTGCATGCGCCAGAACACCGTGTCCCGCCGAACCGTGCTCGGCACAGCACTGGGTACCGCCAGTGCCGCAGTCCTGCCTCAGGCGGCATGGGCGCAGGCCGCGCCACGCCGGGGCGGCACGCTGATCGTCGCCGCCGATACCGAGCCGCGCAACCTGAACCCGGCCATGGTGGCCTCCAACGGTGTGTTTTATGTGGCCAGCAAGGTGATCGAGCCACTGGCCGAGATGTCCTACGACGGCAACGGTCTGGCGCCGCGCCTGGCTACCGAATGGAGCGGCAGCGCCGATGGCCGTACGGTCAGTTTCAAGCTGCGCCCTGGTGTGTTGTGGCACGACGGCCGGCCGTTCACCTCGGCCGATGTCGCGTATTCGGCGATGGAGGTCTGGAAGAAGGCGCAGAACCTGGGGCGTGTGTTGTTCAAGGACCTGGAAGCAGTGGATACACCGGATGGCGGCACGGCCGTGTTCCGGTTCGCCAAACCGACACCGTTTCAGCTGATCCGCAATGCCTTGCCGGCGGTGACGGCAGTGCTCCCCAAACACCTGTACGAAGGCAGCGACCTGGCAAGCAACCCGGCGAACACCAAGCTGGTCGGTACCGGCCCGTTTCGTTTTGTCGAGCACAAGCCGGGCGAGTTTTACCGCCTGGCCCGCAACACCAGCTACTGGGACAAGGACAAGCCCTACCTGGACGGCATCATCTACCGCGTGTTGCCAGACGCGGGCGCCGTGGCTGCCGCCATCGAAGCCGACCAGATCCAGCTCGCCGCTTTCTCCGCCATTGCGCTGAGCGAGTTGCCGCGGCTGGAGAAGATCAAGGGTGTGCAGGTAATCAGCAAAGGTTACGAAGGCATCACCTACCAACTGACGGTTGAAATCAACCACCGGCGCCGGGAGCTGGCGGATGTACGTGTGCGCCGGGCCATTGCGCACGCCATCGACAAGGAGTTTGTCGTCAAGACCATCTTTCGCGGTTACGCCACGGCGTCGCTGGGCCCCATACCGAAGTTCGACAAGCAGTTTCATGCGGCGATACCGGCGCAGCCCGGGTTTGACGTGGCACGCGCCAATGCCTTGCTGGACGAAGCCGGTTATCCGCGACAGGGTGGTGGCATGCGCTTCAAGCTGCGCCTGCTGCCAGCGCCCTGGTTTGAGCAGACGCGCCAGATGGGCGACTACCTGCGCCAGGCCCTGCGGGTGGTTGGCATCGATGCCGAGCTGGTCAGCAACGACGCCGCCGGCCACACCAGGGCCATCTATACCGACCATGCCTTCGACCTGGCGATCGGCTCACCGGTGTACCGCAACGATCCGTCGATATCCACCACCATCCTGTACCAGGGTGGCCTGGCGGCGGGTGTTCCGTTCTCCAACCAGTATGGCTACAACGATGCTGCACTCAATGCAACCATCCTCAAGGCATCGGAAACCCTGGACGGCCCGGCCCGGGCGCAGTTGTACCGCGAGTTCCAGCGCCAGGTGGCCGAGAGCCAGCCGTTGATCCATGTTGCCGAGTTCACCTTCATTTCGGTGATTCGCGACAAGCTCCAGAATGTTGCCAACAACCCGCGCTGGGCGACCTCGAACTGGGCCGACGCCTGGTTGGGCGCGTGAGCCGCACAGACGTTGGCGAGGCGACCCGCAGCGCAGCGAGCAGGGCGGGGGTAGTGTGATGATCCAAAGGGCCGCATGAGTCCGGTGTGGCGGGTTGTAACCCGCCGCCTGGCCAATGCGGTGCCGGTGCTCGCGATTGTGGCCGTGGGTTCCTATGGCCTGCTCGAACTGGCGCCGGGCGATGCGGTGGACGCCTACCTGTCCGGCAGTGGTGGCGACGCCGGGCTGGTGGCGCAGTTGCGGCAGCAGTGGGGTCTGGACCGGTCCTTCGGCACACGCCTGTTGTCTTACCTGCTCTCGCTGCTGTCATTGGACCTGGGCTGGTCAGTCGCTTTCACCCGCCCGGTGCGTGAGGTGGTGCTGGACCGGCTGGGTAATACCCTGCTTCTGATGTCAGCCGCCATTGCCTTTTCCTTCTCGGTCGGCACCCTGCTGGGCATTGCTGCCGGGTCGCGGCCTCAATCCTGGCGGGACCGCCTGTTGTCGGTGCTGGCCCTGGCTTTGTATGCCGCGCCAAGCTTCTGGCTGGGCCTGATGCTGATCGTGGGTTTCGCGGTCAAACTGAGCTGGTTTCCGCTGGGCGGCATCGCCAGCATCGGCGAACCGTTGGCGGGCCTGTCCCATGTCATGGATGTGGCCTGGCATCTGGTTTTGCCAGCCGGTGCGCTGGGTCTGGTCTACATGGCACTCTATCTGCGCCTGATGCGTGCCGGCATGGTGGAGGCCTGGCGCAGCGACTTTGTGCGCACGGCGCGCGCCAAGGGCCTGCGGCGCCAGCGCATTGTCTGGCGCCATGTGGCGCGCAACGCCTTGTTGCCGGTGGTCACCATGCTCGGCCTGCAGGCCGGCGCCATGCTCGGTGGCAGCGTGGTGATCGAGAGTGTGTTCGCGATTCCCGGCCTGGGGCGCCTTGCCTTCGAGGCGGTGACCCAGCGCGACGTGCCGCTGTTGCTGGGCATCATCCTGGCCGGCACGGTGATGGTGATCCTGGTGAACCTGCTTGTTGATCTGGGCTACAGCCGGCTGGACCCGCGTGTCGCGAGTAGTTGATGGCCAGACGCTTTTTTCGTTCTCGTGAGGGGCTGATCGGTGTGCTGCTGCTGCTGCCCATCCTGTTTGTTGCCCTGCTCGCGCCGCTGTTGTCACCGGGCGACCCTCAGGCCATGGCCGGCCCGGCCCTGCTGGCGCCGTTCCAGGACCCGGAGTTCCCGTTGGGAACCGACCGGCTCGGGCGCAATGTGCTGGCCGGTTTGTTGCACGGTGCCAGTGCCACGCTGGTGGTGGCTGCCGCAGCGGCCATTGGCGCGTTGTGCCTGGGTACGGCTCTGGGCACCGTAGCCGGGTTTGTCGGTGGATATACCGACGAAACCCTGATGCGGCTGACCGAGGCGTTCCAGGCCGTACCCGGATTCATCCTCGCGCTGGCCATGGTCAGCGTGCTCGGCCCGTCGCTGGGCAGCGTCGTGCTGGCGATCAGCCTGAGTGCCTGGACCGGCCTGGCGCGGGTGGTGCGGGCCGAGATCCTGAGCCTGCGCAGCCGCGACTTTGTCGACGCCTACCGGGTACTCGGCATGCGGCCGCTGGAGATCGCTTTTCGCGAGGTGTTGCCCAACGCCTTGCCGCCCGTCATCACGTTGGCCACGGTGGTGATCGCCGCCGCCATCCTGGTGGAGGCGGCGTTGTCGTTCCTGGGCCTGGGGGACCCGAACCGCATCACCTGGGGTCGCATGATCGCCGACGGCCGCGCGGTGTTGCGCACGGCGCCGTTCCTTTCCATCATCCCGGGTACGGCCATCATCCTGACGGTGCTGGCGGTGAACCTGATCGGTGAAGGCATCAACGAGGCGCTGGCCGGGAAACGGGCTGCGGCATGAGCCCCGCCGGGCCGTTCCCAAGGGCGCATCACGCCATGCGCAGCACGAAGGTTGCCTGGTGAGCGCGCTGCTGCAGGTGGAGCGGCTGGCGGTTGACTTCTTCGACGCCGGGCGTGCTGTCACCGCCGTGCGCGAGGCCAGCTTCTCGCTGGCCAATGGTGCACGATTGGCGTTGCTGGGTGAAAGCGGCTCTGGCAAGACGGTCAGCATGATGGCCGTGGCTGGCCTGTTGCCGGACAACGCGAGGCAGCGCGGTCTGATCCGCTGGCCGGCATTGGACGTGCCACCGCTGCTGGGCCGCGACATCGGCGTGGTGTTCCAGGACCCGATGTCCAGCCTGAACCCGGTGCTCACGGTGGGTGAGCAGATTGCCGAAGTCGGCATGACCCATCTGGGGCAGGACAAGGCGGCGGCAT
>JANOTG010000335.1:0-2863 GCA_031416215.1 Betaproteobacteria bacterium | reverse complement strand
CCGCGGCTGGTGCATTTTGTCGCCAACACCAGCGATGTCGACGGTGCCAGAGCGGCCTTGCAGGCGCAGGGTATCGAGCGTGGAGCACCGCTGCAATGCAGCAGGCATTCGCGTCGGGGCTTGTTGCAATGGCAGATCACGGTGCGCGAAGACGGGCAGCGGCTGTTCCAGGGTGCCTTGCCAAGCCTGATCCAGTGGGGCGCGCCGGCGGCTACCGACCCGCTGCGCCTGCACCCCAGGAACAGTCTGGCCCGATCGGGCGTTGCTCTCAAGAGCATCAGCGTCACCCATCCGCGGCCGGACACGCTGCGCGCGGCCTACGCGGCCATCGGTCTGCACGGCATCCCGGTGCAAGACGGGCCGGCAGCGCTGTGCGCGACACTGAACACGCCCAGGGGAGCGGTCGTACTGGACAGCCTGGGCGTGTAGCACGTCGTCGAACCCTGCCTACTTCAGTCCCATGCAGTTTGCGTAATACGTGACCGTGGCCGGCCAGTCCGAAAAAATTCCCACAATGCCAACATCCTTCGCCAACACGTCCAGCGCCTGCATCGTGTCTCCTTCGCGTCGCATGGCGTTGTTGACAGTCTGGTAATACCACCCACCGTTGCCGGTAGCCATCAGACCCGAGCGCTCCAGGCTCCAGGTGATGATGCCAAGACCGGCCGACTTGGCATTGCGCGCATAGTTCGATGCCACGATTTTTCCATCGCGGGTGTCCAGCAAGGCGTAGATCGGGGGCGCGACGATTCGAATGCCTTCCTTGTGATAGGCCCGCAGTTTGTCAAGATCCGGCAACTCGGACACGTTGTTGGCGCCATCCAAAAATACGGCTTGTGCGCCGAATGCCGGCTCGTTCCTGACCCAGTACAGAACATCGTCCTTGTTGAACGATTGCGCAAACACCTCGCCGGGTCGTACACCTGCGGCCCGGTATTCGTCAATCATCTTCTGCGCGTAAGCCTGCTGGGTGAAGCCATCGAACGGCATGGTGACACTGGCCGACTTGAGTTCGGGCGTCATCTTCACACCGAGTCGCTTGAACAGTTCGATGCTCTCGCGGTGCGTCATCAGGGTTCCGCTGGTGGGGCCGCTGTAGAGATCGGTACGCCAATTCGCGGTGCCCGCCATGTACTGCGCGACCGTGCCGGCCATCGGATTGGACGCATCCATCTTGCCGCGCAGGGTCTTGAACTCGGCCAGCGTGATGTCGCTGGTGCGGCATTCCGCCGACGCCGGCGTCCTTGTGATCGCATCGAACGGCGTGAAGGGTTTGGTGCATTTGGCGGCAAGCGGCGTCGCCAGGATGTTCGTGGTGGTATGCAGGTCGTTCTGCGCGTGACGACAGACCAGCTCCTTGTCCTTGGTGAAGGTGACATCACACTCCACCACGCCAGCGCCCATGCGCACCGCCGCTTCGTACGACTCCTTGGTGTGCTCAGGAAACATCAGGGGGGCACCGCGGTGGCCAATGGAAAAAGTGGTCCTGGTGAACGGTCCGTTGGAGCAGCTTTGCAGCTTGGTCTTGAGCGGACCATCGGCCATGTCCTCCACCAGGAAGAACGGGCGCGGCCCAAGCTGGATATTGACGGCAGGTGTACGCGCCATCTCGAACGTGCCGCACGCACTCAGGCAGGATGCAAGGGCCAGCCAGGCAAGACGATGTCGCATCAGGTCCCTTTCGCGTCCACAAAGTACGAGATAGTCAGATGGTATGCCGCCACTATGACGAAACGGTGAAACCGACGGCCCATCAACGCACCGAGATCAGCGGCGAGAATGGCGCAGTCCAGCCGCCAGCCGGCGTACCGGCCTCACACCTGTTCCCATGGCCCAGACACCATCGGTTGCACCACCATCCGCAGCCAACCGCGTCATCCTGCAGATCGACAGGTTGAGCTTCGCCTACCCGCAACGGCCGCTGTTCGACAAGCTGTCACTCACCATCTGTGCCGGCGTGACCCTGGTGCGGGGCGACGACGGCAGCGGAAAATCCACACTGTTGCGCCTGCTCGCTGGTGATCTGCCAGCCCAGGGAGGCGGCTTGGTGATCAACGGGGTGGCGCTGCACCACCAACCAGCGGAGTACCGCAAACAGGTATTCTGGACCGACGCCAGAACGCAGGCATTTGACCAACTGACGCCTGAGGACTACTGGAGCGGCGTCAATGCCGGATGTGTCGGCTTCGATACCGGCGCGTTGTCGGGCCTGGTCGATGGACTGTCCCTCGCTGCGCACATCCACAAACCCCTTTATATGTTGTCCACCGGCTCACGTCGCAAGGTCTGGCTGGCCGCAGCGTTTGCCAGCAATGCTCCGGTGACCCTGATAGACGACCCGTTTGCGGCGCTGGACAAGCCTTCGATCGAACATGTTGTCGCGCAGCTGCGGGACGTCGCGTCACGGCAGCAACGCGCCGTCGTGCTCGCCGACTACACGGCGCCTCCCGATGTGCCGCTGCGTGCCGTCATCGAACTGCCCGGCTGAACACGACCCGGCAGTTGCGGCTACCATCGACGCCCACCCCTGCGATCCCCAAACACAAGGAAACCCATGACCATCTCCATGTACCAGGCCAGCGTGCCGCGTTTTGTCAACATCCTCGGCAACCTGTCCAATATCCTCGACAAGACCCAGGCCCACATCGACGCCAAAAAAATCGCCGACGCCACGCTCACGGCTTACCGCCTGTTCCCCGACATGTTGCCCATGTCGGTACAGGTGCAGATCGCCTGCGACACCGCCAAGGGTGTGGTGGCACGGCTGTCTGGCGTCGATGCCCCGGTGTTCGAGGACAACGAAAAAACGATTGCCGATCTGAAGGCGCGTGTGGCCAAGACGATTGCATTCATCCAGTCGGTG
>JANOTG010000334.1:0-2347 GCA_031416215.1 Betaproteobacteria bacterium | reverse complement strand
CGCCATGCATGTGTTTGGCGAAGACCATGCGCCGCACGGCCACATGCACATCCTGTTCGACAACGTGCGCGTGCCGCAATCCAACATGCTGCTCGGTGAAGGTCGCGGCTTCGAGATATCGCAGCTGCGCCTGGGGCCGGGTCGTATCCACCATTGCATGCGCTCCATCGGCGCGGCCGAGAAGGCGCTGGACCTGATGGTCAAGCGCGGCCTGTCGCGCAAGGCTTTTGGCAAGCAGCTGGTCTGGCTGGGCGACAATGTCGAGATCATCTCGCGCGCCCGCATCGAGATCGAATCGATGCGCCTGATGGTGCTCAAGGCCGCCAAGGCCATGGACGTGATGGGCAACCGGGAGGCACGACTCTGGGTGCACATGGTCAAGGCGCTGGTACCCGAGCGTGTCTGCCTGATCATCGACCAGGCGATCCAGATGCACGGTGCCCTGGGCGTTTCGCAACACACGCCGCTGGCGCGCATGTACGCGCAGCAGCGCACGCTGCGCCTGGCCGACGGGCCTGACGAGGTGCACCACCTGGTGGTCGGGCGCCATGAGCTGGGCCTGCACCACAGCGGCGAAGATGACGCCGCACTTGCCGCGTCGTTTCGCAATTGAGGTTGGCATGACGTAGCTGCAGCGATGGGCGCGGCGGCACGCAACGGGCGGAGAGCGCATGCAGTTTTTCAACAGTTCTCTGTAAGGTTGGGGGCACTGGAGCGACCATGCCAGCAGCAAATGCTGCATGCGCCCAAGTGGTGTACGGCATGCTGAGTCGTCCATCCCTCTAACCTTCGGAGTTTTTTGCATGAACAAGCTGGTCCTTTCTGTTGTGGCAGCCGCCACCACCCTGTTGACCCTGAACGCCTTCGCACAGTCGACCGGAGCTGCCCCTGCGGATCCGAACGCATTTCTGAACCAGTTCGAGTCCACCTTCGGCAAGTTCGAGGGTTTTCGCCGCTCCGGCGCCAAGGGCGTTTGTGCCATGGGCGAATTTGTTGGCACAGCGGAGGCGCGCTCGCTGTCCACCGCTTCGGCCTTCAGCGGCAGGCCGGTGCCGGTTGTAGTGCGTTTCTCGGTCGGCGGCGCCAACCCGAAGGCGCCGGACAACGCCAAGTCGCAGCGCAATATGGCTCTGCAGTTCAACTTGCCGAACGGCGAGTCATGGCAAATGGGCAATATCTCGGCGCCGGTGTTTGGCGCGTCGTCACCACAACAGTTTTTCGGTCGTCTGGCCTCATTGCAACCCGACCCCACCACCAAGATGCCCGACGCCGCCCGGGTCAAGGCCTTTGCCGATGCCAACCCCGAGGTGCTGTTGCAGGGCAGGTACTATGCGTCGCAACCGGTGCCTGCCAGTTTTGGCGCCCTCAACTACTGGGGCGTGCATGCCTTTGGTTTTGTCAATGCCGGTGGCTCCAAACAGTTCGGCAAGTGGATGTTCGAGCCGGTGGGCGGCGTGCAAGGCTTGAGCGACGACGAGGCCAAGGCCAAGGGCCCGAGCTTTTTGTTTGATGACCTGCGCCAACGCGTGAAAGACGGCAAGGTGGCATTCAACTTCAACCTGGAGCTGGCACAGCCAGGGGACAAGATCGACAGTGCCACCGTGCCGCTGCCGGACGGGCGCAAGAAGGTGAATCTGGGCATGCTGAAGGTCACCTCGGTGGCGGAAGACGCCGCAGGCGCCTGCCTGACCATCACCTTCAACCCCTTGGTGTTGCCAAAAGGCGTGGAGCCGTCTGCCGACCCGATGATCGCCGCGCGGGTGGCCCCCTACGTCATTGGCTTGGGTCGGCGCTTGACGGAAGGCGCCAAGCAGCAGTAGACGCTTCTGCCTCCCGGCACCATAATCGTGTGCATGGTCACGACCCTTTACGGGTCGATTGACCATGGGGATTTTGCAGGCAAGTCGCTGCAGCTGATCAAGGAGGTATTGCCCTCTGCGCAACGTTTCGCCGTGTTGTGGGATGTGAACACCGGCCCATCACAAAGAAATGCGATCCGGGCGGCCGCAAAAGCAAAGTCTCTCGAGGTGCGGATACTGGAGTTCCGGGAACTGGCAGGGTTGGACAGCTTGCTCAATCTCGGTCTGCAGGATCGGCCCCATGCCGTGGTGCAGTTGGGCTCGCCGCTGTTCAGCCAGTTTGGCAGCCGCATTGCGGAGTTCCTGGCACCACATCGCCTTCCCGGAATCTCGCAGCACCGCGAGTTTTCGACCAACGGCGGGCTGATGTCCTACGGCGCCAACCGAACCCTGTTTTTCGAGCGCCTTGGATACCAAGTCTCCAGGATTATCAAAGGCGCGCGTGTCAGTGAGCTGGCTGCAGAACAACCTACCCGCTTTGAATTCAT
>JANOTG010000333.1:0-3424 GCA_031416215.1 Betaproteobacteria bacterium | reverse complement strand
CCCACGCGTCTTCGGCCATCTTGCGATAGGCCTCGCGCTTGGCCGAAGGCACCGGGACGATGAAGCCCTGGACGTAGCTGGCGCTACTGTGCTCGCCCTGTTCGACGATCGGCTCGAAGCCGCCGTAGATCATGCGTTTGCCGTCAAACGGCATCGGGTTTTTCGCCGGGTCGAAGCGCTCGTCGGTCTTGTAGAGTTCGTCCATGCGCTGCATCACGCGGTCGCGGCTGGCCTTGTCGGTCCATTCGATCCACGAGAACGCCACTGTCTCGCCGTCCGTCGCCTGGACTGCGCCCTGGAAGTCGGTGGTTTTGCCCCGAGGCACGTCGGCCCCCCAACATTCGACCACGCGCGTGGCGCCGTGCTCGATGAACGCGCTGTCGAACTGGGTGGCGTGGGTGATGAACTTCTGCTTGTTCGCGGTAGGTACCGCAATGACGAAACCGTCGATGTAGGACATCAGTTGCTCCTTGAAGTTGGTGGCTCAATTCTTGCCGTATGGTTTGGAAATGTGCTGGTGAAAAACCTTCCATTCACCACCTGGTTTGCGCAGGCAGAATGTTGCGCGCACCGTGTCCTGAAACGCCTTGCCATCGGGTAGCGTGCCGCCACACTGAATAATCCCGTGTGATGACAATCTATCCCGCCTCGACCCGCGCGCAGTAGGCTTCGATGGTCCGCTTCCACGCGGGTCGAGCCAGACACCGATCACGATACGACACAACTGCAGGGTACGGCGCGATCAATGTCTCGTCCTTGATGCCGGAGTGAAGGGCGTGCGTCATCAGGATGTCCGCGACCGTGAAATTCTTGGTCGCGATGAAGTCGCGGTCGGCCAACCAGCGCTCCAGGTTCGCCAGTACCCTGTTTACCCAGCCGACCAGGAAATCGCGGTGTTTGCCGCAGCTGCCATCCGCCGTCCAGTCCAGCACCATCAGGCTGAGCAGCGGCGGCTCCACCGTGTTCATCGCTGCGAAGCACCAGCGCACGACTTGCGCCTCGCCAGCGAGGTCGCCAGGGATCAGGAGCCCGGACTTCTTTGCCAGGTAGATGAGGATGGCGGCGGATTCGGACAACATCAATCCGTCGTCGTTGATCGACGGGATCTGTTCGAAGGGGCTCAGTCGTCGATAGGCGTCAGTGTTCAGGTCGTGTGCGGGGTGATCCATGCCGACGACCTGGAACGGCAGTTGCATTTCTTCGAGCGCCCACAACACACGCAGGTCTCGGGTGTGGCCGCGAGCAGCGGGGTTGACTTTCGAAAACCCGTACGTTTTTAGCATAGTCATCTTGCTTCGTCGAAATCTCTAGGTCTTGGACACACTGGACGGCGTTTCAACAAGGACTGAAACAACCAAAACACCAAGCGCCATGGGCTGGAGAGCGGCGCGTGCGGCGTGCGAGTACCACTGACGCATCACTTGTCATCCAGCTTCGGATACCAGTCCGTTCCGCGTCCTTCGGGCGTCGTGTCGAGGATCACCCACAGCCCCGACATGTCCGGCGCGTCGTGTGGATCCTGTCCGGGGTCGGCGGTCTCCTTGCCCCCTTCGCCGCACCAGAAGTGGCGGATGCTGCCGTCCTTGCGCGTGAAGACGTTGTAGCCGGGCATGTCGGCATCTTCGGCGCTCACATAGTTGCGGGTGTATTCGCCGCTGGGGTCAGAATAGAGCCGAAGATTCTCCCAGCCGCGCTCCTTGCCAAAAGACAGGATGCGTGCGATTGGCGAGCGGGCCGTCATCACGAACGCCGCACGCTGCTTGACATGCGGTGCAATGCCATCCCAGGCGCTCATTTGCGACGTGCACATGGGGCAGCCTGTTTTGCGCTGCGGCCCGTACATGAAACTGTAGATCACCAGGGTGTCCTTGTCGCCGAACAGCTCGGCAAAACCAACGGCACCGGCTTCGCCCTCGAAGCGGTAGTTCTTGGTCACTTCGCCGCCAGGTGGCAGCGCCCGGCGCTGCTCTGCCACCCGCACGATGTGCCGCCTGAGCTCGATCTCTTCCGCCGCCAAGGCATCGCGCGCCTTGCGGTATGCCTTGCTCTCGTTCAGCACATGGGCATCGTTCGCCTTCACCATCTCGGCGGCGGGTTTTAGCTTCTTCGTGGCAGTCATGGTCATCTCCATTGGGTTCGGTTTTACCAGCTAGAAGCTCTGCGCACGCACGCCAGTAGTCGGCACTCTCATTTGGATAACGCATGCCGTTCTGGCGGGCCAGTTCATTCCCTCAGGGCCTCGGACTGGTTGGACCCGAGGCCGGGGCCGGTCGGTGCCGCTGGCACTGCGGTCGAAGCCGAGATCGATCCGTCGCGCGAGGTCACCTCCTCATCGAGTGCCGCCAGCACTGCTTTGGGGTTGATCGCCTCTTGCATGACGATGGCATCCGAGTCATGCCGGTGTTTCACGTGGGGCAGGTCGCGTCGTAGCTCCTCGATCAAGTCGATCAATTTGGCTGTCTTCTGCTCGATGAGCAGCGTCACCTTCAAGTCAAGGTGGGCACGTTGTTCGTCCACCTTGTCCACGCGGTTCTGCTTGATCAACACCACCGTGGTCGTCAGCAGCGCTGCCAGTGCGACGATGCCTTGAAGCCAGTGAAATGGCGGCTGGTCGAAAGACACCATGCCCCAAATGGGTGCCGCCAGGCTGGCGCCCATCCACACCAGGACAAACAACAGGATGACGACCAGAAAAGCGGGTCGCCCAACGAATTCGCCTATGCTTTCGGCGTGGCGCTGCGAGGCGCTGCGCTTTTGTTGCTCACGCGTATAGAAGTCATGCACTGCCGCGATGTTTTGGCCGATCTGTTCGCTTTCAGTGCTGGTGGCCGAGGCCGCCACCGGTGGGGTGGCTGCGGCGGGCATGGCGGTCACCACAGTCGGTGTCTCACTTGGTGCGCGGCGGCTTCACCCGCTTGTCCGGCTGGGTCAGCCGTCCGGCGCGAAGATCCTTCACTGCCTGCACCACCGCACGCGCGACGTTGCGTGCTTCTTCCTGCACCGCCTCGTCCTTGTCGAGCGCATCGTGGCTGTTGTAGTACGGCTGGTAGTAGCCGATGTAGCGGTCCAGCCGGGCTGCGGCACCGGCATCGATCAGGCCCATCCAGTCCAGCCAGTCGGTGAGGTTGTGCCGGTGCGCCTCGACGCCGGCCACGTCGCCGTGCACCACCACGCCGTAGGCCCGCCCGGCCACATGTTTGGGGTAATCCCAGCCTTGCTGTTCCATGCGCTTGGCCTCGGCCACGCGTTTGCCATGGGTCGTCGTCGGATCGGGGTTGCCGCCGTCGGCGCAGACCATGCGGTCAATCATCAGCTTCAGCGGGCTGGGCGACTGGTACCAATAGGTTGGAGCCAGGATGATCACGCCATGTGCCGCGACCCAGCGTTCGTAGATCTCGGCCATCCAGTCGTCGGCCTGGTCCAG
>JANOTG010000332.1:0-5073 GCA_031416215.1 Betaproteobacteria bacterium | reverse complement strand
GACGTGGTACAGGTAACAAGGAGTGAAGTCGAACCAGCGGATGCTGTCGCCAGCGCCGTAACGCGCAATCACGCCAAAGCGGCTGTTTTTCTCGGGATGGAACTCGATCTTGTGGCGACCCAGTGCCATCGCCTCATGGTCGTGGAACAGCGGCAGGTCGTGCAGCACCGAGTAGTGCTCGGTCACCGCCATGTCGTGCGGCAGGCGTGGCCCGGGCAGGGTTATAGCCACGTAGTGGGCCAACGTGCCATCCGCACCAACGACCCCGTAATGCATATAGGGTGCGTCGTTGCCGTAGTCGAAGAACATCATCTCTTCGGTGATCTCATCGACCTTGGCGTGGGCCGATATCTTGCCGCCGCTGTCTGCAATGGCGGCCGATTTCCCCAGGGTCTTGAGCGTGATCGGGTCGATTTCGTAGGCGTCGCCCGACATGTACCACAACGCCAGCGCGCGGCCCCGGTGCCCGACCAGGTCGGTATTGGCGGTGTCCTTGAGGCGTTTGTCCGCGCGTCCCTTGAGGGTTTCGCGGATACCGTAATGGGTCGACTGGCCGGCTTGTTGTTCCTCGGCAAAGCCGTCCGTCTGCACCCAGCGGTTGCGGTAGGTGAGTCGGCCCTGTGCAAAGTGTGCCGCGTGCACCATGCCGTCCCCGTCAAAGGGGTGGTAACGGCCGTTCGGCGCGTAACGCGCATTCGGGCCGGCGCGCAGATACACACCGTTGAGGTCCTGGGGGATCGTGCCCTTGACCAGCTTCAGGTCCGTGAGTTCCAGCTCCTCAAGTACAGGTGCGTGGACCCCGGTCAGCAAGGGGCCGTAGTCTTCGCCAAACGGTGCCAGGGTCTCGGGAGCGGTGCGGGTGTTCATGCTGTGGTCCTGGTGTGAAGGCGTCAGGCCGGGCTGGAGTGCGCCACAACGGGACGGCGCGACTGGGTGATGCGAAAGCGGCTTGCCACAAACGACAGGTCGGTCAGGCTGGCATTGCCGGCCGGATTCAAGCCAGTGACGTGGTAGTCGCTGTAGGCGGCGGCAAAGTTCAGCGGCATGGCGCCGGTGAGATTGATGGTGAGTTGTGCGCCGGCCCGGGAGTAGGCGGCCTCGGCCTCGGATACAAAGGCCTCGTCGGTAGAGTACAGGAAGGCCGTCAGGCCGCCGAACTGTTTGACATCGCCCGTAGCCTGGCGCAGCGCGTCGGCGCTGTCGTCGCAGGCAATGATGAAGCTGATCGGCCCAAAACGCTCTGCGCCGTACAGGTCGCGCGCGTCCTTGCCCACCTGCAGCATCAAGGGCGTGCTGGTGCGCGCATCGGGAAACTCCGGATGAACATACGCCGCAGGACGCAGCAGCACCTGGCCCCGTCGCTCGCCCGCTGCCAGCAGCTGTTGCAGCAGGGCCAGGGTCTGGTCGGACTGTATACAAGCCAGGATCATCGCCGCCTTTTTCGGATCGGCGGTGAGAGCCGCCACGGCGTCGGCCAGGCGTCGTGCCACTTCATCCAGAGGCACCAGCCCCTGCGCAGTCAGCACGCCGCGCGCCGGGATGTAGATGTTCTGCGGACTGGTGCACATCTGGGCGCTGAACAGACACAGGGTGGTGGCCAGGCTGCGCAATACGCTGTCAAGGTCGTCCACGGATTCCAGCACTACGGTGTTGCAGCCGGCGGTCTCGGTGAAGCTGGGCGCCGGATGTGCGTTGTGCTCGACCCACTGGCCGAATTGCACACTTCCGGTGAAATCGACGAGTGCCGTCTGCGGGTGCTTGACCAGCAATTTGCCGATCGGCTCGGCGCTGCTGTCGAGCGCCAGGGTAACCAGGTTCGGATCGAAGCCGGCGGCCTGCAGCACCTGACGGAACACGCGCACCGATATTGCCATCGGCAACACGGTGGCCGGATGCGGCTTCACGATCACCGCGTTGCCCGTGGCCAGGCTGGCCATCATCGACGGCCAGGCGTTCCAGGTCGGAAAACTGGCGCAGGAGAAACACACGGCGACGCCGCGCGGCACCAGGCGGTAACTCTTGTCCAGCACGATCTTCGACGCGCCAAACTGGCGTTCCCAGCGTGCCGTCGGCGTGACCGCCTGCATGGCCTTCTGCGCGTAGACGAGAGCCTCGATGGCGCGGTCCAGCGCGTTCACCCCCGAGCCAGCGTAGGCCATGTTGTAGCTTTGCCCGGCAGTGTGCATGACCGCTTGCGCAACCTCGAACAGGTGGTCGCGGTAGATCACATCCACCACCTGCATCAGCACACCCATACGCGTCTGCACTGCGGCTGCGGCCCAACCGTCGATGGCCTGCGTGGCCGCGGCAAACAGGCTGTCGATATCAGCCTGTGGGTAACGTATGCCCAGTGGCTGGCGGGTATAGGGCGACACCTCCTCGCCCAGCGCGCCGACGGTGCCTGGCTGCGTCAGAACAAAATCCCGCGGGCTGGCCGAAGAGCCCAGGTGGGCGGTGAACCGGGCCAGACCACGCGCCTGCGCCGCCGCCGCATCCGGGTACTTGCCTGGCAGCTCCGGGAACGGGCTCCAGCAATGCCGCGTCTGGCAGGCGGCTTGCGCTGCCTCGAAGCGCTCGCGGTGGGTGTTGAACAGATCGCTCACTGGAGTACCTTCGCGCTTACGCGCTGCGGTGCGAGCTAGTCTGGGGCGGCCCGGCGCGTCGCTCATGGCGCCTTGCGATCCCACACCAGACGGTGGTGGCGCGCCACGGTGGTTCCAGGCCGCAGGTCGGATGCCGACAGCGTCAGGCGGCCGTGGCCCGAGAACTGCATGTTGCGCACCTGCTGTGTGCCGACAAAATTGGGATTGAGGGAGTGGGTGATGGTGTGCACCACCTCTTGTGCACCGGCGTCGCCACGCACTGCGTAGGGGCCTGCGTACTGGAAATAACTCTCGAAAGCTGCCAGGCGCTCGGCCTCTGGTGCGCTGCGTGCACTGTCGCTGGACAGGCGGGGCCGCTGGGCCCGGGCGATACAGGCCTGCATGGTGCCGTCGCTGCTGTAGGTGATCAGCCCGGTGGCATCTGCACCGAACGGCAGGCTTGGCGCGCGCCCGTCGTCATAACTGATTTCCCATCGAATCAGGTGCCAGGTGCCGAGCAGCGGGTTATCGCCGTTAACGTGGGTCATCGTCAAGCCCGCCTCCATTAACTTTCTTAGTTGAACTTAGTATAGGGTAGGCTGGGTGGGGCGACAAGCAGGGTTTACACGTACACCGGCGCACTTGGTGCGCCAGCAGACGCGGGCTGATCCTCCGCAATTTCGCGACACGCGACAATCCGCGCATGGCGACAACCCCCACCGTACCGTCCGGCAAACATCCCTTTGAGTCACTGACGCCGGATCAGGTGCTCGATGCGCTGCAGTCGGTCGGTCTGCGCGGGGACGGCCGGCTGATGGCGCTGTCCTCCTACGAGAACCGGGTCTATCAGGTGCAACTGGAAGATGGCAGCGCGGTGGTGGCCAAGTTTTACCGCCCGGAGCGCTGGAGCGAAGCGCAGATTCTGGAGGAGCATGTGTTCTCCCATGCCTTGATGGCGGCCGAGGTGCCTGCGGTTGGTCCCCTGTATATCGACGGACGCAGCTTGCACCAGTTCGGCGGCTTCGCCTTCAGTGTCAGCCCACGCCGTGGCGGACGCCCACCCGAGCTGGACGATAGCGAGGTGCTGGAGTGGATTGGCCGGTTTCTGGCGCGTATCCACAGTGTCGGGGCAACACAGGAGTTTGTTCATCGCCCGGCGCTGAATGTGCAGACTTTCGCGATCGACCAGCGCGAGTGGTTGCTGACCCACAGCAAGCTGCCGCTGGATGTGCAGTCTGCCTGGGAGCGTCTGTCGCAACAGGCAATCGAGGCCATCGGCAAACATGCAGCACTGGCGGGTGGCGTGTTGCCTGAAGGCGGCGAGCCAGTCCGCCTGCTGCGCCTGCACGGCGACTGCCACCCCGGCAACATCCTGTGGACACCGATCGATGCACCGGCGGCCAGCGGTCCCGGCCCCCACTTTGTCGATCTGGACGACGCCCGCACCGGCCCGGCGGTGCAGGACCTGTGGATGTTGCTCAGCGGCGACCGCCAGCAACGCCAGCGTCAGCTCGGTCTGCTGGTGGACGGTTATGAGCAGTTTCGCCCGTTCGACCGGCGCGAACTGGTATTGATCGAACCCTTGCGCACCCTGCGCCTGATCCATTACAGCGCCTGGCTGGCGCGGCGCTGGGATGACCCGATCTTTCCGATCAACTTTCCGTGGTTTGGCAGCAGCGACTACTGGCAAGGCCAGGTCCAGATGCTCGAAGAACAACTCGAGGCCATGCAGGAGGAACCGCTGCTGGTGTGACCACGCCCGCATCACCACAACAGGAGCCATGCAATGAAACAACTCACTATCCTCACCGGCGCCTCGCGCGGCATGGGCCAGGCCATGGCGGTTCAGTTGTGCCAGCCGGGCGCGCGCTTGTTGTGTATCGCCCGGCATGACGCGCCCGGGTTGGCGCAACTTGCCGCACAAAGGGGCACCGAGCTGGAGCAGTGGAACGCTGACCTGGCCGAACCGGCGGCAGTGGCGACCAAGCTGCTGTCATGGTTGCAGGCACAGGACCCGTTGCAGCTTGTTGGCGCCACGCTGATCAACAACGCGGCACGGGTTGGCCGTATCGGCCCGCTCGAGCCGGCCGATCTGGCCGATATCGCGACCACGCTGCGGGTCGACCTGGAGGCCCCCATGCAGCTCAGTGCCGTGTTCCTGACCGCCACCCGTGGCTGGGCCATGCCCAGGAAAATCCTCAACATCTCATCCGGTCTGGGCCGCCGCGCCATGGCAGGATCGGCTTTGTACTGCGCCGCCAAGGCCGGCATGGACCACTACAGCCGGTGTGTCGGGCTCGACGAAGCCCGGCAGGCGAACGGGGTGCGCATCGTCTCGCTGGCGCCCGGTGTGATCGACACCGACATGCAGTCGGACCTGCGCGCCAGTGATCCGGGCAACTTTCCCGAGCACGCCAACTTTGTGCAATTGAAGGAAAACGGCCTGTTGACCTCGCCCGCCGATGCCGCACAACGGGTGCTGGCCTATCTG
>JANOTG010000331.1:0-2439 GCA_031416215.1 Betaproteobacteria bacterium | reverse complement strand
CTTCAAGTGTGCCGCTATCCAGCTGCGTCATGGCCAGGGGTGGTCCAGCGCCAAGGGCTCGGTTGGCGGATGGCCCGATCCAGCGCTCCAGCCGGGTTGTCGCTGCGGCCACCAGCAGCAGGGATTGGTGCAGGCGGTCCTCGATATGGGCCACGGCAGAACGCGCCACAAAACTGTCCGCCTGCGAGCCACGTCCGACGGAGTAGGCCGTGTCGGTGGCCGTGACCTGCAGCGCCGATTCGGCCAGCAGGCCGCGCAGCAGATTGGCGATGCGTTGCTGGTACAGCAGATCCAGCCAAGCCAGGGCGGTATCGCGGCGCAGTTGCGCCAGGGCCACGGCACCACCGGCCAGGGCGGCGTCGGCCTCGCGCTCAAAACGCCCGGCGCGGGACTTGAGCTTGTCGGCGCGCGTGATCTCCTGCATCAGACCGACGGACCGCATGGTCATGAAATCCGGCGTCAGGCGATACCGGTCTGCTCCGGTGATGGGCAGGTTGTTGACGCCAAATTTGAGCACCGGGTCCGCCGGCTGGCCGGCAGCCACGGCGCGTTCGCGGGCCGCCGCCGCCGCGGCGTTGTGCGCGTCCAGTTGTCTTGAGCGGGCCGTGGCCAAGCGTACTGCTTCGTCCAGCGATAACAGCCCGGCAGTGCGCCCCGGCAAAGCTGCAGCCAAAATACAGGCGGCCACAGCGGCCCGCAAAACCAATGAATGAAACGACATGGAACCTCCAAAACGCGAATGCTGGCAGCCAGGCAACGGCGCGCCTGGCAACGGTGACTCGGTTCAGGAGGTCAAATGCGAAAACAGCAGTGGCGAATGCTCAGGGGCGGCGCAGTACTGCGCTGTAAGAGCGCCTTCTGCAATGGCAACCCGCTAGGCAGGATGGGCTGCGCTGAGTCGGCCAGAAAATAGGCGACCAGCCCATCGGGCATGACCATGGTCGGCACTTTGACGGTCTCGGCTGACATGTTTGCGTCTTCGCAATGGGCTTTGCAAAGGTTCGGCTGATCGTTGTCAGCCACAGTCGACATGGGTTCGGAGCAAGGCACCCCGCTTTGCTGCGTAGCTGCGACCGAAGTCAGTTGCGCCAGTTCACCCGGACACACATAACGGGCAAGCGCCAACTGCATGAAAAGCAGGCTGACCAAGGCCAGCAAGGCGGTCATACAGCGGGTGCGTCGGCGGCCTGTCATCGTGGTCAGATGGTAACTTAGAACAAGTTCTTAATCCGGTGCTGCCTGCCAGCCCAGAGCAGTGGCCACCGCGACAACCCGTGCCCGCTGCAGCAGTTCCCCAATCGCCGGGCCCTGCAGGCCACGGGCGATGGCCTCTTTGGCAATCGTGTCTGCAGCGATCGCCTGCGCTGCGGCCAGTGCGGCCAGCAGCCGTTGGCGCTGTGGGTATACGACTGGCGCTGCGCCCGCACCGGCCACGGCGTCACATTGCAGGACCAGCAACAGGTCGGCGAAACGCTGGGGCTTGCGCAACGCGTCGCAGCGCTCCAGCAGTGTCACCAACTGCTCGGCTGCAAGCGTCGCGCTGCCATGGATGGCCGCGTGTTCCCGCGTTGCCAGCAACAACACGTCACGGCAGTCGCCCGGCACCCGAAGCCGGTGGCACACTGTGTCGAGCGCCTCGACCGTGCGTGCAAGACTGACGCCAGTGAGTGCGGCGTTCGGCAGGCACAGGCAGGCAAGACGCACGGGCAGTGCCGCCTGTGCTGCCGCCGCGGCTTCGAGCCGCTGCGCCATGTGGCGCCAGCCATCGGTGTCGGCCACATCCAGGTGCAATTCCGGCAGCAGCACCGTCAACGCAGCGCAGTCTGCCAACACCCGCAGCATGCGCGCCGGTTGCGGCTCCATCAGACCGCGCGCCACTTCCTGCCACACGCGCTCGGCGACCAGTACATCGGCCTCGCCGTGTTGCACCATGTCCCGCATCAGTTGCAGTGTGTCGTCTGCCACCGTGAATCTGTCGAACCGTGCTGCAAACCGTGCCACACGCAGGATACGTACCGGGTCTTCGCGAAAGGCGCCGGTCACATGGCGCAGCAGCCCGGCTTGCAGGTCGCGCTGTCCCTGCCAGGGGTCGTGCAACGGCGCCGTCGTGGCATCAAACGTGCCGTCCGCACGCAGGTGCTGCTCGGCCACCGCCATGGCGTTGATCGTCAGGTCGCGCCGCGCCAGATCCTGTTCCAGCGTCACATCGGGCGCCGCATGGATGACAAAGCCGCGGTACCCCGGAGCGCTCTTGCGCTCGGTCCGGGCCAGGGCGTATTCCTCGCGTGTGCGCGGATGCAGGAACACCGGGAAATCCCGGCCCACCGGCAGGTAACCCTGCTCGACCATCTGCTGCGGCGTCGCGCCCACCACCACCCAGTCGCGGTCCTTCACCTCCAGACCCAGGAGCGTGTCGCGCACAGCGCCGCCGACCAAGTA
>JANOTG010000330.1:0-1880 GCA_031416215.1 Betaproteobacteria bacterium | reverse complement strand
GGCCGGAGAGGCGGTAGCGCCCGAAATGGCCTGGCCGACGTATATTCGCGATAAAGTAGCGCAAACCACGCAGGAGCGCGCCGCTGCAAAGTCTGCTGCAACGCGCTGACGCCTGCATCCCCTGCCAACCACCTGTATCCATTTCGCATGAGCACCGCCGGGCCGTTCCCAAGGGCGAATTCCGCCATGCGCAGCATGGAGGGTTCCTGATGAGCGCCGTCCTGTCACCAGCCCCGGTCCGTTTTGAAGCCATGCTGCCGGCACGGCTGCGCGACGTGCTGCTGGTCGAAACCAGTGCTTATGCCCATCCCTGGAGCCAGGCCAATTTTCGCGATGCCCTGGCGTCCGGTTACCTGGCGCAGTTGCTGCTGGCGGGTGACGAACTGCTGGGGTATTTCGTCGCCATGAAAGGCGTCGATGAAGTGCATCTGCTGAATGTCACGGTGGCGCCGGCCTACCAGCGCCAAGGCTGGGCGCGCATGATGCTGGATGCGTTGGCGATCTGGTCACGCACCGAAGGCGCGCAGTGGTTGTGGCTGGAGGCGCGTGCCAGCAACCTGCGCGCCATGCAGGTGTACGAGCGCCATGGTTACCGGCGCGTCGGGCACCGCAAGGCGTATTACCCCGCTGCCAACGGGCAACGCGAAGACGCGGTCGTCATGAGCTTGAGGCTGTGAAATTCCAGACGTTTGCTGCCGCAGCGCGCGGCGCGGAGGTGGCGCCAGTGAGCGCCGCGCCGGGCCGCCCCAAGCAAGCTCGCACCGCGGCGCTTTGCGCGGAGGTCACCTGATGAGTCTGCAACTCGACGAGCGGCAGCGCGCGATGCTGCGTGAAATGGGGGTTGCCGATTGGTCCCCTCGGGCGCCGACAACCACCGTGGCGGTGGTGGAGAAGCAGTTGCCCCGGTTGGCAGCTCGCCAGGGCGGTGGCGCTGCACCCGCGCATGATCTGCCTGTGCCGCGTCCGCAACCGATCGCCGCAGATGCCGGGGCCAGCCACCCGGTGGATCGGCTCGACTGGTCGGCCCTGCGCAGCATGGTCGTCGAATGCCAGGCCTGTGCCCTGTGTGTCGGGCGCAAGGCTGCGGTGATGCTGGCCGAGCCACAGGCACGCCAGACCGACTGGCTGGTCGTGGGTGAACCGCCGGACGAAGAGGAAGAGCGGCACGGCCTGCCGTTCAGCGGGCAGAGCGGGCAATTGCTGGACAACATGTTGCGTGCGGTCCAGGTCACGCGCGACGGTATCGGCGCGGCGGGTGCGCGCCTGACCAACGTGGTGAAGTGCCGCAGTGGCACGGCACGCAACCCTGCACCGTCGGAGTTGGCCGCGTGTTTGCCCTACCTGCAGCGCGAGATCGCGCTATCGCAGCCACGCGTGATTCTGGCCATGGGCCGATTTGCCGCCCAGTCGCTGCTGGCACAGGGCTATCCGGAACTGCTCGCAGTACCTTTGGGCCAGTTGCGCGGGCGCGTCTTCCAGCTGCTCGGCATACCGCTGGTGGTGACCTTTCATCCGGCGCGGCTGTTGCGGGCCCGGCAGGACAAGGCGCTTGCCTGGGCCGACCTGTGCCTTGCGTTATCCGCCGCCCGGCCCTCATACCCAACCCACCCGATCAGCCCGTCGCCGTGACGCGGCGCTCTCCAACACCTTCTGCCATGACCTTTCTTGAACTTCTGGCGCATGCCGAGCAACACAACCAATCGATGTTGTGTGTGGGGCTGGACCCGGAGCCCAGCCGTTTTCCGGGCGCGCTGCGTGGCGACCGCCGCCGCATCTATGACTTCTGCGCCGCCATGGTGGATGCCACCGCCGACCTGGTGATTGCGTTCAAACCGCAGATCGCTTATTTCGCCGCACACCGCGCCGAGGACCAGCTGGAG
>JANOTG010000329.1:0-7141 GCA_031416215.1 Betaproteobacteria bacterium | reverse complement strand
TCGCGCAGGCAGGACTGCCGCGACGGGTCCGCGCAAGATCCTGTACATTTCGGCAGACCAATGGCGTGGCGAGTGCCTGTCGGCACTCGGTCACCCTGTCATCAAGACACCCCATCTCGACGCACTGGCGGCGGATGGCGTGTTGTTCAAGCGGCATTTTTCCGTCACATCTCCATGTGGGCCGGCCCGTTCCAGCATGCACACCGGGCTGTACCTGATGAACCACCGGTCGGGCCGCAACGGTACGCCGCTGGACCGGCGCCACACCAATATCGCGCACGAAGTTCGCAAACTTGGCTTCGACCCCATGCTGTTCGGGTATACCGACACCAGTGTGGACCCGCGCGGCCTGGACCCCAGGGACCCGGCGCTGCGCACGTTCGAGGGCCCCATGCCGGGTTACCACGTCGGCTTGTTGTTTCCTGACTACATGGCTGCCTGGATGAACGACCTGCGCGCCAAAGGCTACAAGTTTGAGGGGCGGCACGACGTCTATCAACCTCTGCCGGGGTTCGTTGTACCGAATGACCGGGGCCATCGCTTCGCCCCAACGCAGTTCAAAGCCGAACACAGCGACACCAATTTCATGGCCGACGCGGTCATCGAATGGCTTGGCGACCACCAGCAGCAAGACTGGTTCATGCACTGTGTTTTTCTGCGGCCGCACCCTCCGGTGATCACGCCGCAGCCCTACAACGCCCTCTACGATCCAAAACAGATAGACCTGCCACAGCGGCAGCCCACGGTGCAGGCGGAGGCAAACCAGCACCCCCACCTCGCGCAACGCATCGCCGGCTTGGCACGCCCCAACAAGTACGACGAGCACAATCCACTCAATCTGGTGGACATGCCCGATCTGGAGCTGCGCCAGATGCGCGCCTGTTATTTCGGCATGATGAATGAAGTGGACGATGCGGTCGGGCGTATCGTGGCGCATCTCAAGGCCACCGGAGAATACGCCCACACGCTGATTGTGTTCACCTGCGACCACGGCGAGATGGGTGGCGACCACTACACCTGGGGCAAGGAAACCTACTTTGACCAGAGCTTTTACATCCCGTTGATCATCCGCGACCCGCGCCCGGAGGCAGACGACGGCCGGGCACGCCAGATTGACGCCTTCACCGAGTCAGTGGACCTGATGCCAACCATTCTGGCGTGGCTCGGGGCTGGCATCCCGGCGCAATGCGACGGTCACTCGCTGCTGCCGTTCCTGCATGGGCGTACGCCGCAGCGCTGGCGCACCGAGGCACACATGGAACTGGACTTTCGTACCGGCCCGAATACTGGCCATGACATCGAGGCCGCACTCGGTCTGGAGCCCGACGACTGTCAGGTTTGCATTGTGCGCGGGGAGCGCTGGAAATACGTGCACTTTGCCAGTCTGGCGCCATTGTTGTTCGACCTGCAGAATGACCCCTGGGAGATGCACGATCTTGCAGGAGATGCGGCGCATCAGGGTGTTGTCCTGCAGATGGCGCAAAAGATGTTGTCCTGGCGCATCCGGCAGCAAGAACATGTGCTGAGCAATCTACACCTCGGGCCCAACGGGTTGGAGGACCGCAGTCAAACGCGGCATGGAGGCACGCCCAGCTGCTGAACTCCGGTCACGGTGGCGGGCCGGAGCAGGGATAATCGCATCTCGACCATGCGGTGCTTGTTGACCGCACAGTGTGAAACAGCCACCGACCATCGTGCCGACCCCCTCCCGCACCCCACCCGACACCGACCTTCGCCCGCACTCCGGCACTGGGCTGCAGTTGTGCGCGCTGGGCTGTGAACGCGGCGGCCGCATGTTGTTCAGCGGTATGTCCGTCGACGTCAGCCCCGGCCTACTGTTACGGGTGCTGGGCGCCAACGGTTCCGGCAAGACCAGCCTGCTGCGCATGGTCTGTGGCCTGTTGCCGCCAGCCCAGGGTGAGGTGTTATGGAACGGCGAGCCTATCGGCCAGCTTGCCGAAGAATTCGGACGCCAGATGGTGTACCTGGGACACGCAGCAGCCATCAAGGACGATCTGACAGGGGTCGAAAACCTGGTCATGGCGTGTCAGCTCGGTGGCCTGGTTGTCACGCCCGCTCAGGCTGTGGCGGCACTGCAGCACTCGGGAGTCGGGCGGCTGGCGCAGCTACAGACCCGCCTGCTTTCACAAGGGCAGCGCCGCCGGGTGGCGCTGGCGCGGCTGGTGTTGTGCAGCGCCACACCGCTGTGGGTGCTGGACGAGCCGTTTAATGCACTGGACCGGTTGGCGACGGACTGGTTGTGTAGGCTGATCACGGCGCACCTCGGACGCGGTGGCATGGTGGTCTTGACCAGCCATCAGCAAATCGGCCTGGACGACTTGCCGGGCCAGATGGTGGTGAACCTGTGAGCACGCCGGGGCCAACGACCTCTGCGCATCCAGGCGGCGTGCTGGCGGCGATGCGGTGCATGTTGCTGCGCGACCTGCGGCTGGCCCTGCGTCGGCGCGCCGACACGCTCAGCGCACTGGTGTTTTTTGTCATGGTCACCAGCCTGTTTCCGCTGGGGGTCGGCCCCGAGACCAACCTGTTGCGCAGCATGGCGCCCGGGGTATTGTGGGTGGCCGCGCTACTGGCGGCGATGTTGTCTCTGGGGCGCATGTTTGCCGACGACTTCCAGGACGGAACATTGGAGCAACTGCTGCTGGCTGCCTGCCCGCTGCCATTACTGGTCGCTGCCAAGATCACTGCACATTGGGTATGTTCCGGTTTGCTGCTGGCGCTGGTGTCACCCTTGCTGGCATTGCAATTCGACCTCGGCTGGCCGGCCAGTGGCGTGTTGTTCGCATCCCTGTTGCTTGGCACACCGGTACTGAGCCTGCTGGGTGCGGTGGGTGCGGCGCTGACGGTGGGCGTGCGTGGTGCGGCGGTGCTGATGCCGTTGCTGATCCTGCCACTGTGTGTGCCGGTACTCATATTCGGTGCGGCAGCGGTCGAGGCCAGCCGCGCTGGTATGGCGATTGGCGGGCATTTTTCCTTGTTGGCGGCCTTTCTGGTGGCGGCTCTGGCGCTGGCTCCCTGGGCTACGGCCGCTGCCTTGCGCATCGCAGTGGAGTGAGGTTTTGGCTGGCCCACCATTACCCCGCCGTGTCTCAGGCGCTTGCGTGCTGGGTTAAATTCAGGGGTTGTACAAACACGCCATGGCGACCTCCCGCATCCACTGGTTCAAATTTGCCGCGCCGCAGAACTTTTTTGCGCTTGCCGGGCGCTTGGTGCCGTGGTTCGGCGTGGCAGCCGCAGTGTTGTGCGCCGTTGGCCTGTACCTCGGCCTGTGGCTGGCCCCGACCGATGCCCAGCAGGGCGACGCCTATCGCATCATTTTTGTCCACGTGCCGGCCGCCTGGATGTCCATGGTGGTGTACCTGGCCATGGCTTTCTGGGCCGCCATCGGCCTGGTGTTCAACTCCCGCCTTTCGGCCATGCTCGCATGTGCACTTGCGCCCACCGGCGCCTGGATGACCTTTCTGGCGTTGTGGACCGGCGCCCTCTGGGGCAAACCCACCTGGGGCGCATGGTGGGTATGGGACGCGCGGCTCACTTCCGAGCTGGTGTTGCTGTTTCTGTACTTCGGCTTCATGGCGCTGCACGCTGCCATCGATGACCTGCGGCGCGCCGACCGCTCGGCCGCATTGCTGGCCATCGTGGGCGTGGTGAACGTGCCCATCATCTACTTCTCTGTCGTGTGGTGGAATACCCTACACCAGGGCGCCTCGATCAGCCTGACCAAGGCACCCAGCATGGCGCCGCCGATGCTGATCGGCATGCTGGTGATGTCGCTCGGCTTCTGGATGTATTGCATTGCAGTTGCCCTGGCGCGCACGCGCAGCATCATCCTGGAGCGCGAGCGCCACACCGGCTGGGCGCGCCAGGCCATGGGAGCAACATGATGTGGACCAGCTGGCAGCAGTTTTTCGCCATGAACGGTTACGGCCTGTACGTGTGGGGCTCGATCGGCATGTGCCTGCTCGTGGTGGTGCTGGAGCTTTCACAGCTGGCACTGCGACGCAAGGCCGTACTGGCAACATGCGTGGACAACCCTGGAGAATCGGGCACATGAAACCCAGAACCAAACGTGCCTTGATCGTGCTCGGCGGACTGGCCGCACTGGGCCTGGCCAGCACCCTGGTGCTGAATGCATTCCAGAGCAACCTGGTGTTCTTTTTCAGTCCCTCGCAAGTGGTAGCCAAGGAGGCGCCGGTAGAGCGCAGCTTTCGCATTGGCGGGCTGGTCGAACAAGGCAGCATACAGCGCGAAGGTCAGGGCTTGACCATCCGGTTTGCCGTCACCGACCTCGCACACAAGATACCGGTCACCTACACCGGCTTGTTGCCGGACCTGTTCAAGGAAGGCAAGGGTGTGGTCGCGCAGGGCAAACTCGGGCCTGATGGGGTGTTCCGGGCCGACCAGGTGCTCGCCAAACACGATGAGAACTACATGCCGCCGGAAGCTGCCCAGGCGCTGAAAAACGCCCAGCCCGGGGCAGCGCAACAATCCATGTCCACGCTGTCCGGTGCCACCAGCCCCTCACCACCAGCAGCGACCGGCACCGGGGCCAAACCATGATCTACGAACTCGGCCATGCCGCCCTGATCCTGGCACTGACCATGGCGCTGGCACAAAGCATCTTGCCGCTGGCTGGTGCACATACCGGCAACCAGGCCTGGATGGCGCTGGCGCGGCCCTCGGCGCGCGGACAATTCCTGTTCCTGCTGATCTCCTATGCCTGCCTGACCCATGCTTTTGTCACCAATGATTTCTCGGTCGCGCTGACGGCGCAGCATTCAAACTCGGCGCTGCCGTTGATGTACCGCATCACGGCGGTATGGGGCAACCATGAAGGCTCGATCCTGCTGTGGGCGCTGATCCTGTCGTTGTGGACGCTGGCGGTGTCGGTTTTTTCGAAACAGCTGGACCAGCCCATGGTGGCGCGGGTGCTGGGTGTGATGGGTCTGGTGAGCTGCGGCTTCATCCTGTTCACGCTTTTCACATCCAACCCGTTCGAGCGGGTGTTTCCGGTGCCGGCGGATGGCCGCGATCTCAACCCGCTGCTGCAGGACCCGGGCATGATCATTCATCCCCCGATGCTGTACATGGGTTATGTCGGCTTCGTGGTGGCATTTGCGTTCGCGGTCTCGGCTTTGCTGTCGGGTCGCCTGGATGCCGCTTGGGCCCGTTGGTCGCGTCCCTGGACCACGGTGGCCTGGTGTTTCCTGACCGTCGGCATCGCGCTGGGTAGTTTTTGGGCCTATTACGAGCTGGGCTGGGGTGGCTGGTGGTTCTGGGACCCGGTGGAAAACGCTTCCTTCATGCCCTGGCTGGTGGGAACCGCCCTCATCCATTCGCTGGCCGTGACCGAAAAACGCGGCGGCTTCAAGATGTGGACGGCCTTGCTGGCGATACTCACGTTTTCCCTGTCGCTGCTGGGCACGTTCATCGTGCGCTCCGGCGTGTTGAGTTCGGTGCACGCGTTTGCCACCGACCCGGCGCGCGGGGTGTTCATCCTGGCTTTTCTCGGCATCGTGATCGGTGGCTCACTGGCGCTTTTCGCCTGGCGGGCACCCAAGGTCGGGCTGGGCGGCAGCTTCGAGCCGGTATCCCGCGAGTCCATGTTGCTGGCCAACAACGTGCTGCTGGTGGTGGCAGCGGCAGCCGTACTGCTGGGCACCATGTACCCGTTGGTGATCGACGCGCTCGGCATGGGCAAGCTGTCAGTCGGCCCACCGTATTTCGATGCCGTCTTTGTTCCGCTGATGACGCCCGCCCTGTTCCTCATGGGCGTGGGCCCGATGGCGCGGTGGCGCCAGGCCGAGATCGCCGATTTGGCACGGCGCCTGCGTTGGGCCATCGGTGTCAGTGTGGCAAGCGCTGTGCTGGCCTTTGCCACGCTGGGCAAATGGACGCCGATGATCGGCCTGGGCTTGGCACTGGCGGTCTGGGTTGCCAGCACCGCCCTGCTGAACCTGGTGACGCGTGTGCGGGAACACCCGGCACCCTCGCTGGCGCGGCGCCTGGCGGCGCAACCCGGGAGTTACTACGGCATGGTGCTGGCCCACTTTGGCGTTGCCGTGTTCATCGTTGGTGTCACGGTGGTGAGTGGTTTTTCGAGTGAAAACGACGTGCGCATGGAGCCTGGGGACAGCGCGGCCGTAGCCGGTTACAGCGTGCGGCTGGAACAGGTAGAGCCGATCAAGGGACCCAACTACAAGGCTTCGCGCGCCACGCTGCAATTGTCACGGGACGGCCAGCCCCTGCGCATGCTGACACCGGAACGCCGCGTCTACAACGTCAGTGGCAACGCCATGACGGAAGTGGCGATCGACCGCGGTTTCGGCCGCGACGTTTATGTCGCACTGGGTGACCCTGTCAGTGCCACCGCGTGGAGCGTGCGCCTGCACCACAAGCCCTTTGTCAACTGGATCTGGATCGGCTGCGTGTTGATGGCGCTCGGTGGCCTGCTGGCCGTGATGGACCGTCGCTACCGTCAGAAGATTCGCCAAGCCAACCCGGCTGTCAGCCCGACGCCGACGGTTCCCGCAACGCCCCGTGGCGACGGCAGCCGGCGGCCTGCCGTGGCCAGAAAAGCGCGCGCGCGATGAAAAAGGCCCTGATTCCGCTGATCATCTTCGCCATCCTGCTGGGATTCCTGGCGGTCGGCCTGGGCCTCAAACCACGCGAGGTTCCGTCACCCTTGATCAACAAACCGGCCCCGGCGTTCAGTTTGCCGTTGCTCGACGCGCCCCAACAACAGTTGTCGGCCAATGACCTCAGGGGCAAGGTTTGGATACTCAACGTCTGGGCATCCTGGTGTGTTGCCTGCCGTATCGAGCATCCGCTGCTGGTCGACTTTGCCAAAACTGCCACGGTGCCGATCTATGGCCTGAACTACAAGGACAAGCGTGAAGACGCACTGCGCTGGCTGGCCAACTTTGGTAATCCGTACACCCGGTCGTTGTCCGACACCGAGGGCCTGGTCGGTATCGATTTTGGCGTTTACGGCGTGCCCGAGACTTTCGTCATCGATCAGCAGGGCGTGATTCGCTTCAAGCAAATCGGGCCGGTGACACCGGAAGTCCTGCGCGACGACATCCTGCCGCTATTGAAAAAACTCGGTGCCTGACATGTC
>JANOTG010000328.1:0-4332 GCA_031416215.1 Betaproteobacteria bacterium | reverse complement strand
GACAACACGCCCCAGGGCCTCAGAGGGGCCCGTCGCGTTGTCCACAACCAAGCCCCGTGGACAACCCTGCCCCTCGGCAGTTCAACGTCCTTCCAATACGGGGAGGTTGCCTGATGAGCACCGCCGGGCCGTTCCCAAGGGCGAATACCGCAATGCGCAGCATGGAGGTTTGCTGATGAGTTCCACAACGTTTGCCGACTATCGCCTGGTGCATCGCCTGCGCGTGCGGTGGGCCGAGATTGACGCCCAGCGCATCGTATTCAACCCGCATTACCTGATGTATGTGGACACCGCCTTTACCGAGTACTGGCGGGCGCTGGCAATCCCGTACGAGGTCATTCCCGAGCTGCTGGGTGGCGACTTGTATGTCAAAAAGTCAACACTGGAGTACCACGGCTCGGCGCGCCTGGATGACTTGCTCGACATAGGCGTCCGGTGCCAGCGAATCGGAAACACGTCCCTGCTTTTCTCGGGCGGTGTGTTCCACGGCAACCGCCTGTTGGTCGAGGCCGAGCTGGTCTATGTATTTGCAGACCCGGCGACGCAGACCTCGCGGCCGGTTCCGCCGCGCCTGCGGGAGCTGATCACTGCGTACGAGGCCGGCGAACCGGTGCTGGAAAGTACGGTTGGCCCCTGGAGTGACGTGTCGGCTGTCGCAAGCGTGCTGCGGCGCACCGTTCTTATCGACGAACTTGGTATTCCGGCGAATCTGGACGAGGATGCGCTTGACGCGGCATGCGAGCATATTCTGGTGCGCAACCGGTTCGGCATGGTATTGGGCACTGCCCGGCTGGCCCTCGACAAACAGGGGGTGGCGACGCTGGGCCGGGTGGCCGTGCTTCGCACCATGCGGGGCACAGGGCTGGGCCGGTCCATCGTCACTTCACTGCTTGGTCGCGCCCGCAGTGCCGGTATGCGAACGGTGCGTGTGCAGGCCCAGTTGGGTGCCCAGGCATTTTTTGCCAAGCTGGGGTTCGAGCCGGCCGGTGCAGCTTACCTGGAGGCTGGGCTTGGCCATGTGACCATGGAGCGGGTGCTCGACTGAGGGCAACAGCTCAGATGTCTTCCAACAACGCATAGGGAACAGGCCGCGCGCACACCACTGGCCCGTCGGCGGCCCGCAAATGCAATTGCGGCAACTGCATGGCGCTGACCCGGCCACTGACAAGCGCTTCGTACCCCCCGGTCGGTGCGGCGGCGGCCTGTACCACGGTGGCGCAGGGCTGATCGGCGTCGGACGGATCGAACAGTTCGTCGCCCGCGACCAATGCCACTGGCGAGCTGACCAGAAAAGCACGCCGCTTCAAGGTGCCACGAAACTGGCTGCGGGCCACCACCTCCTGCCCGGGGTAACAACCCTTTTTGAAGTTCACGCCGCCCACCGACTCGTAGTTGAGCATCTGCGGCACATAGGCCTCGACAGATGCCAGACCCAAGGTGGCCACTCCGCTAAGTACCTCATAGTATTGCCACACCATCGTGTCCAGCTTCGGCAACCGCGGCGGCTCGGTTCCGACGGGAGCAATCCAGATGGCACGAGGCACGTCCGCGCCAGGATACAGGTGTACCACCGTGGCAGTGTCGTAGTCGCTGCGAAACCAGGGCGCGGCGGCACTTGGGACCGCATTACCCAGCAGGCCACGCAGCAAAAATGCCTCACTGGCGTCTTCGACCCGCACCTTGGCGCGCAGAACGAACATGGACAGGCGCCGCACGGTCTGTGTCAGCAGGTCCTTGCTGCAAACCAGCCATACCTCGGCAGGACTGCGTTTGATCGCCACAAAACTGGCCACCATCCGACCCTTTGCCGTGCAGTAGGCCGCCAACCTCGCTTCATCGGAGCGCAGCAGCAGGAAATCCTGTGTCAGCTGCCCTTGCAGAAAATTCGCCGTGTCGTCGCCGTGGACCCGTATCACACCCAAATGCGGCAGCGGCATGACGCCGTCAAATGTTTTGTTCATGGCCTCAATTATCATGGCCTCCGACTTCTGACCTGGAGCCCCGACCTGTGCGACGACTGGTGCTGGCATTGCTGCTACTTTTGGCCCTGGGTGCTGCTGGCGCTTTATGGTGGATTGATCGACCACTGGAAACAACAGCCGGCCCAGTTGACCTGACGATTGAGCCCGGAACCAGCGCCCGGCGCATTGCAGATCAAGTCGCGCTGGCGGGTGTCCATGTATGGCCAGATGTGTTGTACCTGTGGTTCCGGTGGTCCGGCCAGAGCCGCAGCATTCAGGCTGGCAGTTATGAGTTTCTGCCCGGAATCACGCCGCGCACGTTATTGAGCAAGATCGTCAACGGTGAACAGTCATTGCGCTCGGTCACGTTGGTGGAAGGCTGGACATTCCGGCAACTGCGTGCGGCGCTCGCCAGTGCGGCCGACTTGACCAACGACAGTGCGTCCTTGAGTGACGGCGCCATCATGGACAAACTCGGTCACCCTGGCAAACACCCGGAAGGGCGCTTTTTTCCGTCCACCTACAGTTATGCCAAGCGTTCCAGTGACCTGCAGTTGCTGCAGCGCGCCCTGCGAGAAATGGACCGGCAGTTGCAAAGCGCATGGGAACAGCGTGCCGCCGACTCGCCCCTCAAGACTGCGCAGGAGGCGTTGGTACTTGCCAGCATCGTGGAAAAGGAAACCGGGCTTGCCAAAGATCGTGACCGGATCGCCGGTGTATTCGTCAACCGACTGCGACTGGGTATGCGGCTGCAGACCGATCCCAGCGTCATTTATGGCCTTGGCGCAGCGTTCGACGGCAACCTGCGCAAGAAGGATCTGCAGAGTGACACACCGTGGAACACCTACACCCGCGGCGGGCTGCCGCCAACACCGATCGCGATGCCCGGGCGGGACGCGTTGCGCGCTGCCGTCGCACCGGCGCAGACGGACGCCCTGTATTTTGTCGCCCGCGGGGACGGCAGCAGTGAATTCAGCCGCACACTCGCAGAGCACAATCGGGCAGTCAACAAGTACCAGCGTTAAGTTTGAGACCATGGCATCTGGCGGCGTATTCATCACCTTCGAGGGCATCGATGGCGCGGGCAAGTCGACCCATGTCGCTGCCCTGGGTGAACTGTTTTCGAACCGCGGACGCGACGTGGTGGTGACACGCGAGCCTGGCGGCACGGCGCTGGCTGAAGAGTTGCGACGACTGGTTCTGAGCCAGCCGATGGACGGACTGACAGAAGCGCTTCTGGTGTTCGCCGCCCGACGTGATCATTTGCAACAGCGGATTGAGCCCGCATTGGCGCGTGGCAGTGTGGTCCTGTGTGACCGATTCACGGATTCCACGTTTGCCTATCAAGGTGGTGGGCAGGGCCTGGAGCCGACCGTGCTGCACACGCTCGAGCGCTGGGTACAGGGCGCCGCGTTGGCGCCTGGCGCGGCGCTGCGACAGCCCGATCTGACGCTCTGGTTCGATCTGTCACCCTCGGTCGCGGCCGAGCGGCTTGCAACAGCCCGGTCTCCCGACCGCTTCGAATCCCGCGGCGTGGATTACTTCGGGCGGGTACGTGGCGGCTATCGCACGCGTGCCGCCGCCCATCCGCAGCGTTTTGCCCGTATTGACGCGGCCATGGAACGGACAGCGGTGTGGCAGGCCGTGTTGGAGGCGGTCCGGTCCAAGGGCTGGTTGGCATGAGCCCCGCCGCGCCGGGGCACTCCCGACTGGCTCACACCGCAACCCCGCCGGGAGACAGTGTTGCACTCCCCCTTTCGCCCGTCGCCCCCTGGATCCTGGCGCAAACCGCACAGTTGCTACAACAACCCGGTCACGCATTGTTGTTGCATGGGCCATCTGGCCTGGGCCAGTTTGATCTGGCTTTGGAACTGACCCGTGCCTGGTTGTGCGAACGCCCCGGGCCGGTCGGAGCCTGCCACGCTTGTACAAGTTGCCACGCGGTCGACGTACAGGCCCACGGCGATCTTTTTGTCCTGATGCCGGAAACCGTATTGCTGGAACTGGGTTGGCCACTCGGTGAAAAGGCGCAGTCTGAAATTGACGACAAGAAGCGCAAGGCGAGCAAGGAGATTCGGGTCGACGCCATACGCGATGCGCTGGAGTTTTCGCAACGCACCAGTGGTTCAGACCGGGGGAAAATGGTGCTGGTGTATCCGGCGGAACGCATGAACAGCACGACCGCCAACGCTTTGCTCAAGACGCTGGAGGAACCACCGGGCAGTGTGCGGTTTGTCCTCGCGAGCGAAGCCGCCTACCAGTTGTTGCCAACCATTCGCAGTCGCTGTCAGGCGCACTCCATGGCGTGGCCCGAAGAAGGTGATGCGATTGCCTGGTTGCTCGCGCGTGGTGTTTCGCCTGACGTCGCTGG
>JANOTG010000327.1:0-7622 GCA_031416215.1 Betaproteobacteria bacterium | reverse complement strand
GGGCAATGCACCAACAGACGTTTGCCATGGGCCAAAGAGCTTCCCTGGGCGTGGACGGCGGCGATGCGCCCCACGCCGGTGATGATTCCGGTGAACATCCAAGTATTTTAGTTGCGCCGCCGAAAGGCCGCACTTTCGCTGCCGGTGCTGCCGGTCAAAACGGCGCGCGGCCGCGCACGGTGGCGTGCAGGCGCAGATCGGGGCCGATCATCTGTGCCTGGCTGAAGTCCAGCGCGATCGAACCGGTCAGCGCTGTCAGCGGGGCCAGGGCCGCCATGTCACGCCCTGGCCCGAGCAGGCGGGGCGCCAGATAGACCAGCAGTTCGTCGACCAGCTGTTCCCGCAGCAGGGAACCGTTGAGCTTGTGGCCAGCCTCCACATGCAGCTCGTTCACACCACGTTGTGCCAGATCGCGCAGCATGGCAGACAGATCGACCTTGCTGCGCCCGGCATCCGCGCGCCCCGGCATGTCGATGACGGTGGCGCCGCTCTGGGTGAGTGCGGCCACGCGCGCGGGGTCCGGCATGGCGCAATAGATCAACACGGCGCGCCTGCCGTTGAACAGCCGCGCATCCAGCGGAGTCTGCAGGGCGCTGTCCACCAGAACCAGATCGGGTTGGCGCTGGCACGGCACCAGGCGCACGTCGAGCTGCGGGTTGTCTTCCAGTACCGTGCCGATACCGGTCAACACGGCACTGGCACGGGCGCGCCAGGCATGGCCGTCGCTGCGCGACGGCTCCGAGGTGATCCACTGGCTGACGCCGTTCTCCAGCGCGGTCTTGCCGTCGAGTGAGGCTGCCAGCTTCAGGCGCACCCATGGCGTCTGGCGCAACATGCGGCTGAAAAACCCGATATTCAGCGCGCGCGCCGCCGCTGCCCCCGGACCCACCTCGAGCGCGACGCCTGCAGCAGTCAGGCGGGCAAATCCCCGCCCCGCCACCTCGGGGTTCGGGTCTTGCAGTGCTGCCACGACCCGGGTCACCCCGGCCGCTACCAGTGCGTCACAACAGGGGCCGGTGCGGCCGTGGTGGGAACACGGCTCCAGCGTCACGTAGGCGGTGGCGCCAACACAACTCTGGCCCTGTGCCGCAGCGTCGCGCAAGGCCATGATTTCGGCATGCGCCTCACCCGCGCGCTGGGTGTGGCCAATGCCTATGACGCGTCCGTCGGCCGCGGTGAGCACACAGCCCACGCGCGGATTGGGTTCACTCAGACCCACCGCCTGCGCCGCACGCGCCAGGGCGGTGTGCATATGGCGCTGGTCGGTCGCGCTGGCGTCGTCTAACGTGGCCATTGGTAAGTGGGCATGCCGGATTTTTTCGTCACCCGCAGCGCCTGCGCGGGAACCGCGGGCGGCGCCGGTGCGTCGGCCTGGCGTGTTGCCGCGGCGGCGGCAGAACACAAGCCCAGCAACAGCAAGCTGCGGCGTGTTGTCATAGGCCAAGAAGTGTGGAGAATTTCACGTTATGGCGATTCTGGCGTGCTGCTGGCTCCCCACGCGCGCCGTCTGGCGGGTGAATCCTGCCATTCGTCGGCGCGCGCTACCAGGCGCCATCGGCCTGGGCTATTCTGCGTTCCATGAAATCATTTTCCGCCATGAACCTGACGCAGGTCGGCTTCACCGTCATCGAATTGTTGATCGTGATGTCCATCGGCGGCATCCTGGCCGCTATCGCCGTGCCGTCGTTTCGCGATATGTTGAACAGCACGCGGCAGAACTCCGCGCTGGGTCTGGTCATCAGCGACCTGAACCAGGCCCGCGGCGAAGCCATCAAGCGCAACACCCCGGTGCTGGTGTGTGGCCGCAACCCCGGCGGCACCGATTGTGCCGTGGTGGCCTGGACCCAGGGCTGGCTGGTCTGTGTCGAGGGCGCGGTAGCAGGCCAGTGTGCCGCCAGCACCATCACCGACCCGAACCCGCTGACGGTGCGCCCGCCCCTGACCGGCACGCTGACCATGATTACCACCGCCGATCCGGTCCGGTTTCGCGCCAACAGCACCGGTACCGCGGCAACGCTGACGCTGGCCGGCACGACCAACCGCACGGTGGCTGTGGCCGCCACCGGCAACATCACCAAACAATAGGAGCGGCGACGATGCTGAACCGATGTGTTCTGCCAACAGCGCGCCGCAACCAGCGCGGCTTTTCCATGATCGAGGTGCTGGTCACCCTGCTCATCATCGCGCTGGCGCTGCTGGGCACGGCCGGCCTGCAGGCCTATTCCATGCGCATGAACAAGGGCGGCCAGTTCCGCACCCAGGCGGTCTTTCTTGTCGCCGACCTCACAGAACGCATGGAGGCCAACAAGAACGCCGTCAGCAAGGGCGCTTACGCCCTGGCCCAGTCCGGCGTACCCGAACCGCTGCTCACCAGCTGTGCCGATGCGGTGTGCACCTGTGACCGGCTGCCGGGGGGTGCCTGCAGCGCACTCGCCCTGTACGACCTGTCGGTGTGGCAGAACGCGGTGGCGGCAACCCTGCCGCAGAGCACCTGGTCGGTCGTCAACGCCGGCGGCAACCCCAGCACCGTGACGGTCACTGTCAGCTGGGTCGACCGCCGCGCCGACACCACCAATGCCGCGTTCGACAACACCTCGCAGCTTGGCGCCAATGCTGTGGTCAGCACTGGCGAGCGTTTCTTCTACACCGCCAGCCGCACCATTTTCGACAACCCATGAGCACCGCGCCGGACCGTTCCCATGCAAGGTCGCACCGCAGCCCGCGTGGCGAAGGGCACCGGACGCGCGCCGCAGCCTGCACAGCAAAGGTCAACCTGTGAACACTTGCACGCCTTTCCTGCAACGCCCTGGCGCACCGCCGCGCTCGCGGCTGGCCGGTTTCACGCTGATCGAGATGATGATCTCGATCACCATCGGCCTGGGCATTCTGGCCGGCCTGGTCGGGGTGCTGGCCACCAATTCGTCCAATTCGCGCAGCAACGACCGCACCTCGGAGCTGATGACCAATGGGCGTTACGCACTCAACACCCTGAAACAGGAGCTGCGCGAAGCCGGCTTTCGCGGCTACACCTGGGGTGACCCGACCGACCCCGGTGCTTTTGCCGCCGTCGCCGGCGAGTGCCTGGATGGCGTCGCAGCGAACGGCACGTTTGTCTCCAACATTCGCCAGGGCATCTGGGGCTCGGATGACGCCAATCCGTTTACCGGCTCGTGTATTCCGGCCGCCAATTACCTCGCCGGCAACGACGTCCTGGTGGTGCGCCGGGTCGGTGTCATTCCCTTGACGGCCGCCGAGCTGGCCGCCAGCAACCCGAACCGCTTCCACTTCTTGTCCAGCTTCAACCGCGGCCAGGTGTTCCGTGGCGTGACCGCCCCGACCTTCACCGGGGCTACCGCACCGTTGCAGAGTTTCACGCTGCAAAATTATGTCTACTACATCAGCCCGTCAACGGGTACCGAGGTGCCGGCGATACCGGCCCTGTACCGCATCGCGCTGCTGGGCGACGGCACCATGGTGCGCGAACTGGTCGCCAGTGGCATCGAGCATCTGCAGGTGCAATACGGTTACCTGGACTCCAGCGGTGCGACGCGTTATGTCAATGCCGGCACCGCGCAGCTCACCGCCACTGCGTTTTCCACCGCCGCCGGCACGGCCACCGAATGGGAGCTGGTGAACTCGGTGCGCATCTGGCTGCTGGCGCGTAATGCAACGGTCGAGCCCGGTTACAGCAATACCAACACCTATGCCATGGGTGGCCGGAATTTTGTCAAGGCGGACGGCTTTCGCCGCCAGCTGTTCAGCACCGTTGTCAACCTGCGCAACTGAGGGTGATCACCATGCGCTGCCCCACCACCCGCCGTTTCTCCCACCTGCGTTTTGCCGCGCGCCAGAAGGGCGCCACCCTGGTGATTGCGTTGCTGATTCTGGTGCTGATCATGATGATAGGCATCACCGCCGTCAGCACCTCCAACACCCAGTTCAAGCTGGCCGGCAACCTGCAGTTCGAGGACAGCGCGCTCAACAACGCCGAGGTGGCCATCACCACGGCAGAAAACTGGCTTGCCAGCACCCCGGCGGCAACCGGCTACAACGACCCGGGTTTTGCCGCCTACAACGTCGCAACGCCGCAGTTGTTGCCCACCGGTTACCTGGCGGCGCTGGTGGCACCGGCCAACAGCCCGCTGTCGATGACCTGGGGCAATACCAACTCCCTGGCTGTCGGCGGCAGCAACGCGCAGCGTTACTTCATCGAGCTGATGTCGCGCAACAGCCGCCTGCAGGGCTCCAGTGCGGTAGTCGGTGGCCGTGCCAGCGCGGCCTGCAACCAGGTCAACACCTACCTGATCACCGCGCGTGGCGTCAGTGCACGCGGCGCCACCAAGTTTGTGCAATCGTATTACAGCGTCTTGAGCTGTTAGTCCAGGGGAGAAAAACATGTCCATCACGATGAAACGATCCATGTGGCTGGGTAGTCTGGCCTTGCTGGCCGCGCTTGGCGTGGCGGTCAAGATGGCGCTGGCCATCGCCGCCTTCTCGCCGGCCGGTCAGCCGGTGGGTTACCTAGCACAGGACGAGATGACGAACTACGACCTGCGCTCTGGCAACGAAGCGCTGTTTCGTGGCCAGTACGAGCGAGAGTTCTGGAGTGGTTCGTTGTTCTATTACCCGGTGGACGCACTGGGCAACGTCGGCTCCAGCCAATGGCATGGCGATGAGATCGACGGCCAGAACCCCGACACCGGGCGCTTCATCGGCACCATGAAAGACGACGGCACCGGTGCCGCGTTTCGTCTGGCCAGCCTGTCTGTGGCGCAAAAGGCCATGCTCAACAACGACACGGCGCTGGTGAACTACCTGCGTGGCAATCGCACGGGCGAGGGCTCCACCTACCGCAAGCGCCTGACCGTGATGGGCGACATCGTGCATTCGCGTCCGCTGTATGTGGCCGACGCGACCAAGCCGACCCTGTTCGTCGGCGCCAACGACGGCATGTTGCATGCCATCAGGGCCACCGCGGACGGCGGCACCGAGCGCTGGGCCTATGTGCCCTCGATGTTGCTGCCGAAGATGAAGAACCTGGCCGCAACCCCCTATGTGCACGACTATTTTGTCGATGGCCAGGTCAACGTCGCCACCGTCGACAGCGGTGATGTGCGCATGCTGGTGGGTGGCCTGGGCGCCGGCGGCAAGGGCCTGTATGCGCTGAACATCACCGGCAGCGCCGGCCTGAGCGCCAGCAGCGACACCGAGGTCGGAGCCAAGGTGATGTGGGAGATCGCTCCCACCAGGGTCAGCTATGCCGCGCCGGCCACGGTGAACGCCTATGTCAACCTGGGTTACACCTTTGGCACGATCTCGATTGCCAAGATGAAGATTTCGGGCTCGCTGGTGGATGTGGTGATCCTTGGCAATGGCTACAACGACGGCCTGGGCAGCTACGCCGGTTGTACCCATGGCACACCCAACTACGCCAACTGCGGCGGCAACTATGCCGCCTACCTGTATGTTGTCAATGCCCTGACCGGGCAACTCATCAGCGCCATCAAGGCCGGCGCCAATGGCTCGGCAGGCGCCCCGAACGGCTTGTCGACGCCAGTGGCGATCGATGTCGACGGCGACGGTGCGGTGGACCGCGTCTACGCCGGTGACCTGAACGGCACGATGTGGAAGTTCGACCTCGTTGCCGCCACTTCCAGCGCGCTGATGGTCACCTCGCCGCTGCAGGCCATCACCGGTACGCCGGGTGTCGGTGAACACCCCAATGGCGGCTTCATGGTGACCTTTGCCACCGGCAAGATGCTGGTGGCGGCTGACGCCACCGACAACAGCGTGCATTTCGCCTACGGCGTGTGGGACCCGGCGACGCCGGTGGACAACGCGGCAATCCAGACCCAGACCCTGACCGAGCGCAGCTTCACCTCGGGCGGAGTGACGACCCGGGTGCGCAATGTCACCGCCAACGCCATGGTCTGGACCAACAACGTCGCCAGCCACAAGGGTTGGAAGGTGGCCCTGCCGGCCGGTGAACGGGTGTTGGGTGAAGGCAGTTTTGTGGAGAACGGGCGCTTCTATTTCACCGCCCATAATCCGACCCTGTCCAACCTGGTGCCCGGCACCGACACCACGGTCAAGGGAGAGAACTGGCTGATGGAGCTCGACTACCTGAGCGGCGGCGCCAAGAACCAGCCGTTCCTGGACTTGAGCGGCGACATCGTTCTCAACGACAGCGACCGCATCAAGTACATCGCCACCGACCCCGACGTCATCACCACACCGGCCAAACTCGGTACCCCGATCCCCACCGTGGCCGGTATCTCGGTCGGCAAGTTCATCTCCATCGGTGTCCTGTCGCAGCCGGTGCTGGTGCAGTTGTTGTCGCTCAACGATACCTTGTTCAACCAAAACCCGGATATCACCATCGTCAGCCTCCTTCCGGTGGGACAAGGCGTGGATGGTGGGCACTTCGACCAGGATTTCTACTACGGAACGGGTGGTGCGGCCATCAAGGCTGTCGGCTCGGTGTCGTTCACCTACGCCGCCAGCAGGACGGCGCGAACTGTCACCGCGCTGAGCATCGTGGCCAATGGCGAGACCATCTACAGTGGGGCCCCAGGCAGCAAGGCACCGAAGGACCTGGACGACTTTCTGAGCGGCATGTCGTCGGCCAACTACGTCATCACGCGCAACTTCGGCGACTCGGTCACCCTCAAGATCGAGGCCAAGACGGGCGGTGCCGCATTCAACGGCACGGTGGCAGTGAGCATCACCACCGTGGGTGGCAGCGCACCGGGCTTCACCAAGACCAACCTGGCCAACGGTGTCGATGCCGGGGCCGGGGACAACTGCCTGGTATGTACGTCGAAGAAACACACGCACGAGTACGACGACAAATATGGCGTGACCGGCGTCAACTTCCTGAACCCGAGCGACGCCACACAAAAACTCAGTGTCGCCATTCCGTCCATTGCCACCCAGTTCAAGGTGCTGGCGCAAAACCAGTACCTGAGCCCGGCCGTCAAGCTGCATATCGGCAACTCGGGTTACCTGTTCGATGTCGATGCGGGTTACATCAAGCTCAAGGACTACACCACCTCCGCCACGCTGGACCTGGCCACCTTGCCCAGTTATGTGCTGGACCCGGCGTCTGCGTCCTATGTCGGCAGCCTGGCCATCAACATGCCGGTGGACGCACTCAGCGCCAAGGACTGGTGGGGCAACGGCGACGTGCGGGTCGGTCTGCATCCCACCAAGACCGGTTGTGTCAAGTCCAGCAGGGACTCGGCCGACGGCAACATGTACCAGCCGGTGATACCGCCGGCCAAGGGTGTCAACGGCCCCGGTGTGACCGGCGTTCCGCCAGCGCCGAACAATACGCCGGCCAAGTCGACCGGCGTGCGCCACATGGGCGGGTTGACGATACAGATCATCGCCGCAGCGACGCCCAACAGTGCCATTGAACTGAGCGTGCCGGGTGAACCGGAATACGGCTGGCGCGTGAAGTCGACCGAATTCGCCAAATATGTGCTGGCCGAATACACCACCTTCTGGCACCACCCGAACGGCCTGTGTTACACCGACCCCGGCTGGAGCAAGACCCCCGGCCCCGACAGTGGTACCCCCAGTGCGGCAACCACACCACCCGGCACCACCGACCCGAAGAT
>JANOTG010000326.1:0-11337 GCA_031416215.1 Betaproteobacteria bacterium | reverse complement strand
TGCCAGCAACCTGGTGCGCATCGACGTCCGGGGCCAGGTGCTGGACGGCTCGACCCATACCGTGAACCCGGCCGGCTTCACCGTGCACGCGGCAATCCACCAGGGCTTGCCAACCGCCCATTGCGTCATGCATACCCACACTACGGCCGGCATCGCTGTGGCCTGCCTGCAGGGCGGACTGCAACAGACCAACTTCTACAGTGCCCAACTGCACGACATGGTGGCCTACCACGACTTCGAAGGCATCACCATCCACAGTGACGAGGCGCCGCGCCTGCTGGCCAGCATCGGCAAGCGGCCGGCGGTGATCCTGCGCAACCACGGCCTGCTGGCATGGGGCCAGACGGTGCCGCAGACCTTCGCCATCCTGTGGACCCTGCAGCGTGCCTGCGAGATCCAGCTGGCCACCTTCAGCATGGGTGCGGCCATTACGGTATCGGGGGCGATTGCCCAACGTTGTACCCGCGACGCATTGCAGTTCAACCCCAACCTGGGTGCCGGCCAGGACGTATTCGACGCACTGGTACGGCAGGTCGACCGGGTCGACACCGGTTACCGGCAATAGGGATAGAGCAGCATGACGACAGAGCCCCGAAAAATCTGTATCGTCGGCGCCGGTGCCATCGGTGGCTGGATCGGCGCCGGGCTGGCGCGCGCCGGCTGCGACGTGTCGCTGCTGGCGCGCGGCGCCACCCTGGCCGCATTACAGGCCAACGGGCTGCAGTTCATCCATGGCACTGGCGAACACACCCGCACAGAAATCTGCGAGGTGCGCGCCAGCGCGTCAGCCCGGGAGCTCGGACCGCAGGACATGGTGGTCATTGCCGTCAAAGCACCCGCGATGGGCGCCGTGGCGCAGCAGATTGCGCCCTTGCTGCGCCCCGACACCCTGGTACTCAGCGCCATGAACGGCGTGCCATGGTGGTTTCTGAACGGATTCGGCGCCGAACTGGAAGGTAAAAGCTTGCATGCGGTCGATCCCGACGGCGCGATTGGCGCGGCCATTGCGGCAAAACATGTCGTGGGAGCCGTTGTACACGCCAGTTGTTCCGTGGCAGCACCGGGCGTGGTGCGCCACGGTTTTGGCAACAAGATCATCATTGGTGAACCGGCAGGTCAGCCAGGGGAGCGTTTGCGGGCACTGGCCACCACACTGCAGCGAGCCGGCTTCGAGACCGTGGTCTCAGCACAGATTCAGCGCGATATCTGGTTCAAGTTGTGGGGCAACATGACCATGAACCCGGTCAGCGCGATCACCGGCGCAACCACGCACCAGGTGCTGAACGATGACCTGGTGCGCGGCTTTTGCTCCGCCGTGATGCTCGAGGCCCGCGAGATCGGGGCACGGCTCGGGCTGGTGATCGACCAGCAACCAGAAGACCGGCACGCGGTGACACGCAAGCTGGGCGCCTTCAAGACATCGATGCTGCAGGACGTCGAAGCTGGCAAGGCGGTGGAGCTTGACGTGTTGGTGGCAGCGGTGCGCGAACTGGGGCAACTGAGCGGCGTCGCGACACCCTTTACCGACGCGTTGTTGGGCTTGTCACGCCTGCATGCACGGGTACGCGGTCTGTACTGAAGGCGCCAGAGCGGCTTAACCTGCGGGGTTCTGCAGGCGCACTTGGTGTCGCAGGGAATCGAGTTCGTCCAGCAACTGCAACGCGAGCGCGGCGCCCGCCGGATTGACACCGAGGTCGCGCTGCAGCCGGATGGCCACGCGCGCGCGGCGCAGGTGCAGAGCGTCAAAACGCCAAACCTCTGGAACATCACCGACCGGAGCAATGACACCTTCGTCGACCAGTTCGATCACCAAGGTGGCTTGGACGGCGCAGGCGCGGCACAACTCATCGAGCGTCAGCTCGACCTGTTCGCCCAATAGCTCTCCCACCTGGCCGGTCGGACCCGGACTGTCAACGCTGATCATCATGAAACCACTCCCAGGTTGGCACGCGGGTTGAACGAGGCACACTGCGCTGCCATGTCGGCATACAACGCACGCAAGCTGTCGGTATCCGCCGGTGGCAGCGCGATTTGCAGCACAAAATAGAAGTCTCCCGGGGCTTTGCCCGGTATGCCGCGACCTTTGAGGCGCAACTTGCGTCCAGCAGCGGAGCCCGGCGGTATCGTCAATTCCAGCGTCCCGCCCGGTGTCGGCACCTTCACACCGGCTCCCAACACTGCCTCCCAGGGAGTGATCGCAAGATCGAGATAGACATCACGTCCATCCACCCGGTAATGGGCATGGGGCCGAATCTCGATCTCCAGGTAAAGGTCGCCGGGCGGCCCGTTGCCAAATCCAGGGGCTCCTTGCCCGGCCAGACGCACATGTTGCCCCGTCCGCACGCCCTGGGGCACCACAAAGTCAATCGTGTGCTCGTTCGCCACCAGGTGCCCCTTGGCGTCGAGCGCGGGCACACGCAGGGTTAGGCTGCGCGGGCCGCCGCTGTAGGCCTGTTCCAGGTCGATCTGAATCTTGGCGTGGCGGTCTTCCCCTCGCGCATGAAAATCCGCAGCAGGCTCTGCCCGCTCGCCCCGGTCAGAAAAGCCGCGGCGAAACAGAGCCTCGAAAAAGTCACTGTGGTCGGCCGAATCCCGGCCGCTGTAACCGCGGCCACGCGCCTCGGCGCCGGTGTTCCAGTCTGGCGGCGGGTGAAACTCCTGGCCGGCTTTCCAGTTTGCACCGAGCTGGTCGTAGGCGGCACGTTTTTCGGGGTCCTTGAGCACCTCATAGGCCTCCCCCATTTCCTTGAACCGGGCCTCCGCACCAGGCTCCTTGCTCACATCCGGATGGTACTTGCGCGCCAGGCGCCGATGGGCCTTCTTGATGTCATCGGCCGATGCGTCACGCGCCACGCCCATCACGGTGTAATAGTCCTTGAATTCCATGGCCCTCTCCAGAGCGGCCAATGTACCCCGGTTCACTGCGCGCACGTGCCGCGCTGATTGACCCCGGTCAACTATCCGCCGTGTTGCTGCCGCGCACCACCACCGGCACCCTTGGCGCCAGCGCACACATCAACTCATAACCCACGGTACCGGCACACCACGCCACTTCGTCGATGGACAGGCTGGCACCGAGTTCAGCCTGGCCCCAAAGCGTGACCAGGGCTCCAATGCCAGCCTGCGGGTGTGGACCCAGGTCTACCGTCAACATGTCCATGCTGACCCTCCCCACCGTGCGCCCACGCGCCTGCCCGACCAGGACCGGCGTGCCGGTCGGACACACCCGCGGGTAGCCGTCTGCATAACCACACGCCACGATGCCGATGCGCATGGCGGCATCGGCGACAAAACCCGAGCCATAACCCACCGTGTCGCCGCGCTGCAGTTCCTGCACGGCAATCACCCGGGCCTGCAAAGTCATGGCCCCACGCAAGTCCCAGAATGCCGCGTCGTGTTGCGGATAATCCGGCGCACTGCCGTAGCTCGCAATGCCCGGACGTATCCAGTCCGACACCAGGCCCGGCCCTGGCGCCACCGGCTGCTCGCCCATGTGGCGCAATACAGCAGCGCTGTTGCTCACGCTGCGTTCACCCGGCAAATCGAGCGTCACCTGGTCAAACACCATCTGCTGCTGCGCCACACCGCATTCGCCGTCGGCATCACTGAAATGCGTCATGAGCGAGATTTCGCCCACCTGGGGCAGCGCAGCCAGACGGGCCCAGGCGGCGCGGTACCGTGCCGGGGTAAAGCCGAGCCGGTTCATGCCGGAGTTCATCTTCAGGAACACCCGGTGCGGCTCTCGGGTCTTGTGCGCGGCCAGCATGTCGATCTGCTCTTCACTATGCACGGTATGCCACAGGTCCAGCCGCGAACACAACTCCAGGTCACGCGCATCGAACACGCCTTCGAGCAACAACACCGGTCCGCGCCAACCGAGCGCGCGTACCCGTTGCGCCTCGTCCAGGTCGAGCAGGGCAAACCCGTCTGCCGCCTGCAAGCCGGCGAAAACACGCTCGATGCCGTGACCATAGGCATTGGCCTTCACCACCGCCCAGAGTCGGGCATCCGGCGCCGCTTGCCGGATACGCCCCAGGTTGTGCCGCAAGGCGTCGGGGTCGATGGTTGCAAGGATCGGGCGGGGCATGGTACTTGGGCGCGTTGGTGCGCAACGTTGCATTCTGGCAGCATCACTGCCGACCAGCCGGGGTCTGTTCGCGGCGTGATATAACCGGCGCACATCGGAGACACCCCCACACTATTCTGGCTGCAGCGCCGCTGCCAGCCCGCATCACACTGAATGAAGCGCGGTTTCTACACCATCATGTCGGCGCAGTTTTTCAGCTCGCTGGCAGACAACGCGCTGTTCGTGGGTGCCGTGCAGCTACTGCGCAGCAGCAAGGCGCCAGAGTGGCAACAGGCTGCGCTGGTACCGATGTTTGCACTTTTCTACGTCGTTCTGGCGCCTTTTGTCGGCGCATTTGCCGACTCCCTGCCCAAGGGACGGGTCATGCTGATCAGCAATTTCATCAAGATTGCCGGCTGCCTGTTGATGCTGTTTGGGACCCACCCGCTGATAGCCTATGCCATCGTCGGGCTTGGAGCAGCGGCCTATTCACCGGCCAAATACGGCATCCTCACAGAGTTGTTGCCCGCCTCCCAGTTGGTCAAGGCGAACGGCTGGATCGAGGGCCTCACCATTGCGTCGATCATTCTGGGTGTGCTGCTGGGCGGCCAGCTTGTCGGGCCCATGGTGTCGCGCTGGTTGCTCGGCTTTGACTTGCCGATGCTGGACACCGGCATCGACACCGCACCCGAAGCCGCCATCAGCATCCTGATTTTTGTCTACCTGCTGGCGGCATGGTTCAACACCCACATTCCGGACACCGGTGTCGAGATGCGCCCCTTGCCCAAAGGGCTGGTCAGCCTGGTGCCTGATTTCTGGTCCTGCAACCTGCGCCTGTGGCGCGACAAGCTGGGCCAGATTTCGCTCGCGGCAACCACCCTGATCTGGGGTGTCGCCGGCAACCTGCGCTTCATCGTGTTGGCCTGGGCTGCCGCCGCCCTGGGATATTCGGTCACGCAGGCCTCTGCCTTGCAGGGTGTGGTGGCCATCGGCATGGCGGTGGGCGCCGTGGTGGCTTCCCTCAAGATGCGACTGGAGGACGGGCCGCGGGTCATCACCCTGGGCATTGGCATGGGCATTTTGATCATCCTGCTGATCTTCATCGACAACGTGTGGGTTGCAGCACCGTTCCTGATCATGCTGGGTGCGCTGGGCGGTTTCCTGGTGGTGCCGATGAATGCCTTGCTGCAACACCGCGGGCACAACCTGATGGGCGCCGGGCGCTCGATTGCGGTACAGAACTTCAACGAGCAGGCCTGTATCCTGGCGCTTGGCGCGGCGTACAGCCTGTCTGCCGGCATGGGTCTGCACACCTTTGCAGCCATCACGGGGTTTGGCCTGATCGTCGCGTTCGTGATGTGGATGATCAAACGCTGGCATGCGCGCAATTGTTTGCAGCACCGTGCCGAGGTCGAACATCTGCTGGAAATCGCGCGCAACGACAACCTGCACGGCTGAACGCGCGCGTCGTGCAGACAAGCGCGCTCAATTGCGTCGCATACGCTGAAAGTCGGACGGCGTGAGAGATCCATCCGGCACGGTCATCTCGACCCGGTTGCGCCCCAGTTTTTTTGCTTCGTACAAGGCGTGGTCGGCCGCCGCATACAGGGCCGCCACACTGCCTTCGTGACCGGCCGGCAGGGTGCCCACCCCCATGCTCGCCGTGATGCCAATTTCCAGGTCGCGCCCCAGACGTACGGTCGACTGTTGCAAGACACGCAACATCTTCTCCGCCAATATGATTGCCGCGGGTTGCGTGGTTTGCGGCAACAGGACAATGAACTCCTCGCCGCCGACCCGCGCCACCACATCGGTGGCTCGCACTCCGCCGAGCAGCCAGGCTGCGGTGTGCTTGAGCACCTTGTCACCCGCCGGATGTCCGTATTTGTCGTTGATGGCCTTGAAAAAATCGAGGTCCACCATGATCGCACTGGTCTCGGTGCCCTGGCGCTGCGCGCGCAGCAGTTCCGCTTCTGCCAGTTGCAGGAACTCACCCCGATTCAGCAGACCAGTCAGGCCGTCATGTTTGGCCAGCCACACCAACTCCTCGCGTTGTTGCACCAAGGCAATATTCCGGTTTTCCAGCTCGCGCTGCAGCAGCAGGTACCTGGTGTTCTTCTGCCACAACAGGCACGACAGGACGATGCCCAGGACCATGGCAGAAAAGCCGTTCAGCCGGTTCGACAACAAATGCACGAGGTCGTGCTGTGTCAAGGCGAGACAGACATAGAACGCAGCATATGCCAGCAGATGCGTTGTTATGGCGACCACGGGCCGCATCAAGATGGCCAGGCTGACAAATGCGCTACCCAGCAAGTAGGGGCTGATGTTGGGCGTGACCCATTGATCGATCGTGGTCAAGGCAACCGTGAATAGCAAGGCGCTGAGCGGCGCGGCGACCTGCAGCACGCGCCCACCCGATTCGCCCATTGACCGCGTGACGGCACGGTGTGCCACCATGCCACACAGCCCCAGCCACAGCGCCATGGCCAGATGGGTCCAGCCGCTGGCCTGTGCCCAGGCCCGTTGTGGGTTACCGCCGGGGTCGGCAAACCACCAGAATATGGCCGCAAAAATCAGGTTGAGCGGAATGACGGCCATCACCAGCCAGCGAATGCGACGCATGTTGCCCCACAGTGCATCCTGCGCCACCAACTGGTTGTTGGCACAGCCCACCTTGAACATCGCCTTCACCTGTCTAGTCAACCCGCTCATGTGCGGCGAGTATCGCAGGTGGTATGGGGCATCTCGCCAAGCTGGGCGCCAGCATGGAGTGAATGCTGGTAAGGTTATGCCTGCCTGCAACACGAGATCCTCCATGACCAGTATTTACGATTTTTCGGCCACGCAGATCAACGGCCGGGTGATCAGCTTGAAGAAGTTCAAGGGCCGGGCCATGCTGATCGTCAACACGGCCAGCGCCTGTGGATTCACGCCCCAGTTTGCCGGGTTGCAGGAACTGCATGCGGCCTATGGGCCCAAGGGACTGGTGGTGCTGGGCTTCCCTTGCAACCAGTTTGGTGACCAGGACCCGGGCGACAACCAGGACATTGCCGAATTTTGCCAGCTCAACTATGGCGTCAGTTTCCCGATGATGGCCAAGATCGAGGTCAACGGCGCACAGGCTTCGCCGCTGTACCAATGGTTGAGCGCCGAGGCTCCCGGTTTGCTCGGCAGCAAGGCGATCAAATGGAATTTCACCAAGTTCCTGGTGAACAAGGATGGCAAGGTGATCCGGCGCTTTGCTCCGACCGACACGCCGCAGAGCCTTGCCCCCCATATCGAAGCAGCCCTCGCTGCCTGACCCAGCGACGACACCTGCCCGATGGACACGCCGGACTTTTCCACCCTATTCGAGTTGCTGCCGATCGGGGCTTACCGCTCAAGTCCCGACGGCAAACTACTGCGCGCCAACGCCGCGCTGGTGCGGCTCAACGGGTACAACAGCGAAGCCGAACTCTTGATCGCGCTCAACGACATCGACAAGGAATGGTACGTCGACCCGCAGGCCAGGCAACGTTTTCGCACTTTGATCGAGCGCGACGGCCGGGTGGTCAACTTCCACGCCGAAATCTACCGTCACAAGACCCGTGAGCAAGGCTGGATCGTCGAAAACGCGCACCTGGTGCGGGCGCCCGACGGCAGCATATTGTTCTACGAGGGCACCGTGGAGGATGTCACTGAGGCCCATCGCGCCCAGTTGGCATTGTTGGCCAGCGAGCGGCGCTTCCGGGCACTGACCGAAAGAGCCCAGGTGCTGACCTTGGTAACCGACGCCGACGCCAGGGTGTTGTACGCCAGCCCGGCCTCCATGGTTTTGCTCGGCCGCCCGCCGGAACAACTGGTCGGCAGCAACGTGTTCGACTGGTTGCATCCTGACGACCATGCCGCAGCACATGCCGATCAGTACGAAGTGCGGATGTGCCGCAATACCGGCACCGAATCCCTACACCGCTTCGCGCACCAGGATGGCACGTGGCGTTACCTGGCGTCGCTGGCCACCAATTGCCTGGACGACAGCGCGGTGCAGGGCATCGTGCTCAACTTCCGCGATGCCACCGAACGCAAGCGCGCCGAGCTGGCCGAGCAAGCACTGCGGGACAACGATCTGCGCTGGCAATTGGCCATGGAGGGCTCGGGCGATGGCCTGTGGGATTGGGACATACAGGCCGGCAGATCGGTGTATTCGCGCCGATTCCTCGAAATGTACGGGCTTGCTGAAGGCGAAGTCAGCGGCCAGCTGAGCGAGTTTGACCAGCGCACCCATCCAGATGACCGGGCGCAACGCGACCAGGCCCGACGCTCCCACCTGGAAGGCGTCACCGCCACGTATGCCAACGAACACCGCGTCCTGTGCAAGGACGGCAGCTGGAAATGGATCCTGTCACGCGGCGTGGTGATTGCGCGGGACGCCGACGGCCGGCCGACCCGCATGATCGGCACCCACACCGACATCAATGCCCGAAAAAACGCGGAGGCAAGCCTGCTCGAGCTCAACCGGGAGCTGGCCGAAAAAACCGCCATGCTGCAAACAACCCTGGGCAGTATCAGCCAGGGAATCTTCATGGTTGGCGCCGACGGGCGGCTGAGCAACTACAACCACAAGGTGGTGGAGTTGCTGGAGCTGCCCATCGAATTGCTGCAATCACGTCCGACTCTGCAGGAGATCACCCGATTCCAGCTGGAGCGAGGCGATTTCGGCGTCGACGTGCAGCTGGTCGACAGCCACGCACGCAGCTATATTGCCGCCGCCGCCAACGCGCCGGTACCGGGTTATTACCTGCGTACCACGCGCGCCGGGAAGATACTGGAAGTACGCTCGCAAAACTTGCCGGACGGCGGGCTGGTGCGCACCTTTGCCGATGTCACCGACTACGTGCAGGCCGAACGCTCACGCGATCGCCTGCACAGGTTGCTGGAGGCCACGCAGACTTTGGCGGGCGTGGGTGGCTGGGAGATCGATCTGCGTACCAACCAGGTGTTCTGGACCGACGAGGTGTACCGCATTCTGGAGACCTCGCCGCAGGAGTATGTACCGCACACCGACACCACGATGCAGTTTTTCACGCCGTGGTCACAGAAGCTGGTGCGCGCGGCCATCGCCGATGCCGAGACACGTGGCAATCCACACGATCTGGAGCTCGAAATGCTCACCGCGCGCGGCCGGCGCATCTGGGTGCACTCGGTGAGCACGGTGGGATGGGAGGAAGGACGCGTGGTCAAGCGCACATCCGTGATCCAGGACATCACGGAGCGCAAACACGCCGAGGCGGCACTGCGGGAAAGTGAAGAGCGCTGGAAGCTGGCACTCGAGGGTGTGGGTGACGGCGTATGGGACTGGCACATACCGAGCGGCGTCGAGACCTTCAGCGACCGCTGCAAGGAGATGTATGGCTACCTTCCCGAAGACGTGCCGGACCTGGCTCAGGCGTTCGACCGGCTGTCGCATCCAGATGACATGGCGCAAATGCAGCGTGATCGCCAGGCGCACTTTGACGGCTTGACACCCACCTATGTCAACGAGCACCGCATGCGCTGCAAGGACGGTAGCTGGAAGTGGATCCTGTCACGCGGCATGGTGATCAGCCGTGACGCGCAGGGCAAGCCGCTGCGCATGATAGGCACCCACACCGACATCACCGACCGCAAGAATTCAGAAGCCATGATCTGGCAGCAGGCCAACTTTGACACACTGACCGGCTTGCCGAACCGGCGCATGCTGCGCGACCGGCTGGAGCAGGAGATCAAGAAGAGTGACCGAGAGGGGCTGCAGCTGGCGGTGCTGTTCATTGACCTGGACCATTTCAAGGAGGTCAACGACACCCTGGGGCACGACGCGGGCGACACGTTGTTGATCGAGGCCTCGCGGCGCATCCGCCACTGTGTACGCGATTCTGACACCGTGGCGCGTATGGGCGGCGACGAATTCACCGTCGTGCTGGCCGAGTTGCACGATGACCAATGGCTGGAGCGCATCATGCAAGAGCTGCTGGGGGCGATGTCGTCGCTGTTCCAGATCGGCGCTGAGCAGGTCTATGTATCAGCCAGTATCGGCATCACCATGTACCCGGCCGATGCGCGTGAGGTGGAAGACCTGTTCAAAAATGCAGACCAGGCTCTGTACGTGGCCAAGGGGGCCGGCCGAAACCGCTTCAGCTTCTTCACGCCGGCGCTACAGGAAGCGGCGCAGACACGTGTACGTCTGGCCAACGACCTGCGTAGCGGGCTGGCCGAGCGGCAATTTCATGTCGCGTACCAGCCGATCGTCGACCTGCGCAGCGGTGCCGTGCACAAGGCCGAAGCCCTGTTGCGCTGGACCCATCCAACCCGCGGCCCCATCGGTCCGGCCGAGTTCATCCCGATCGCCGAGTCCAGCGGCTTGATCGTCGACATCGGTGAATGGGTGTTCCGCCATGCGGCGGCACAGGCCCTGCGTTGCCGGTCGCTGCACCACGCCGGGTTCCAGATCAGCGTCAACAAGTCACCGGTGCAGTTCCACAACGACGTCGGCCAGCAACACTCCTGGGTCTCGCATCTGCAATCGATTGGCCTGGCTGGCGACGGACTGGTGGTGGAAATCACCGAAGGGCTGCTGCTTGACACCAGCGCCGCAGTCAGCGAGCAACTGCTGCAGCTGCGTGACGCCAACGTGCAGGTATCACTGGACGACTTCGGCACGGGTTATTCATCACTCACCTATTTGCAGCGATTCGACATCGACTACATCAAGATCGATCAGTCCTTTGTGCGCCATTTGATACCCGATTGCACCGAACTGGTCTTGTGCAAGGCGATCATCGTGATGGCACACGAACTCGGCATGAAGGTGATCGCCGAGGGGGTTGAAACCGAGAGCCAGCGCGACCTTCTGGCAGCTGCAGGCTGCGATTTTGGCCAGGGCTACCTGTTTGCCAAGGCCCTGCCGGCGGCCGAATTCGAGGCCTTCTTGCGACAGTCGGCGACCACGCCCGTGGCTGCCGGAGAAGGCATTTAGGAAGCGGTCAAGACGTCGTCGAGCAACTCGACCCAGTGCCGCACCGGCTGCCCGGTACCACCTTGCAGGTGCGTGAGGCAGCCGATATTGGCACTCACGATGGTCTCGTTTTCCTGCGCGTCCAGATTTGCCAACTTGCGATCACGCAGCGCCGTGGCAAGTTCTGGCTGCAGCACGCTGTAGGTACCGGCCGAGCCACAACACAGGTGCGCCTCGTTGCTGGCAATACGAACCGTAAAACCCAGGGCACCCAGATGCCGCTCCACGGCACCGCGCA
>JANOTG010000325.1:0-2239 GCA_031416215.1 Betaproteobacteria bacterium | reverse complement strand
CTGGCGCAAAAGTTTGCGCTGGGCGAGCAGCGGCGTTTTGTGGTCGTATCGGCGCGTTCCAAGTACAACGTGCGCGAAACCCGCTGGTGGGCGGCCGTGGTGATCGGCCTGTACCTGCTGCTCACGACCGTGCTGCCCTTGCTGGCCTTGATCTATGTGTCGGTATCCCCGTTCTGGACCGGTTCTCTCATCGTGCCAGAACTGACTTCGCGACACTGGATCTCGGTGTTGAACAACCGCGGGCTGGTGGACGCCATCTGGACCAGCGTCAAGACGTCGGTGATTGGCATCGCGATCCTGATTCCTCTGGGCTTCTTCATGGCCTTTGCATTGCTGCAGTCAACCCGCATATCCAAACCGGTTCGCACGGCGATCGACCTGTTTGCAACCCTGCCGGTCGCCGTGCCAGCCTCCCTGATGGGGTTTGGCTTGTTGTTCGTCTACTCGCAGCCGCCCATTCAGCTGTACGGCACCAATGCGGTATTGGTGGTGACCTATGTCACCTTGATGGTCGGTCATTCGACGCGGCTGCAATTCACCACCCTGGTGGCGACCGGGCAGGAGTTTCTGGAGGCTTCGCGGGCCTGTGGAGCCGGCCCGCTGCGCTCGCTGTTCCTGGTGTTGTTGCCGATGTGCAGAAAGGGTATCGCCGCAACCGCCGCACTGACCTTTGTCTTGCTGTTCCATGAATTCAGCGCTTCACTGATGGTGCGTTCGGCCAGAACCCAGGTCATAGGCAGTGTGATGTACGACGTATGGGCTGGCGGCGTCTACTCGCAGGTTGCCGTTCTGGCCTTGATCATGGTGGTGGTGACTGTCATCGGGGTGTGTGTGGCAGCCTGGCTGGGCGGTACGGACTCGACACAACAAAAGGCTTGAACTGTGCAGGAACTCAAAGTTGAACGGCTGACCAAGCGTTACCCGGGGCGCGAGCAGGTTGTTGCCGTGAATCAGGTCGACGTCGAAGTGGAGGCCGGCGAGATGTTGGTATTGCTTGGCCCGAGCGGGTGTGGCAAGACCACCTTGCTGCGTTGTGTCGCCGGGCTCGAGGATGCCCAGGAAGGGCGCATAACCCTCGAGGGCAAGGCGGTGTTCGACTCGGCAAGTTGTCTGAACCAGCCCACGCACTTGCGCGACATCGGCATGGTGTTCCAGAACTATTCGCTGTGGCCGCACATGACAGTGCAGAACAACGTCGAATACCCGTTGCGCGCACGCAGGGCGAGTGCTGCCGATCGCGCCACCCGTGCGCGCGAGGTGCTCGACGTGGTGCAATGCGGCCATTTGGCCGACCGGTTTCCCGCCATGCTCAGTGGTGGTCAGCAACAACGTATCGCGCTGGCACGTGCCCTGGCGCCGCGGCCCAAGATCATGCTGCTTGACGAGCCGCTGTCCAACCTGGACGCCTTGTTACGGGTCGAGTTGCGGGCGCATCTGCGTGCCATCCACCGTGAGCTGGGTTTCACCGGCATCTACGTCACCCATGACCAGATCGAGGCCTTCAACCTGGGAACGCGGGTGGCGGTGATGAACGCCGGTCGCATCGAGCAACTGGACACCGCCAGCAATGTGTACGAGCGGCCCGCCACCGACTATGTCGCGCGGTTCCTGGGCATTCGCAACTCGCTGGCGCTCCAACGCGACAACGGATGGGTATCCGACGCGGGCCGTCTTGACGGGAACTTGCCGGCGCTGGACCGGCAGCCGGGTCCACTGCAGATCTTTGTGCGCCCCGAGGCCTTGCGCCTGTCGGTGCCGGACGCTGCCCCGCAAGAGGCTGGGCGGCTGGCGCTTGCCGGCGGTCGTGTTGTCGACGTGTTGTATTCCGGCGGGGAAGTCGACTATCTTGTGGCAGTGGGTGGTGTCTCGCTGTTTGTCACCAAGCCGGTCGGGCTGGGCCGATTCAACGCCGGTGACGCCGTGACGGTCTCCTTCGCCGGCAAGGACGCGTTGTTGTATGCCAATGGCGTTCTGGTGAAGGACTAGACGCCATGGATCGCAGTGCCGACTCCGAATTCGACTACATCGTGGTGGGTGGCGGCACGGCAGGCTGCGTGGTTGCCAACCGTTTGTCCGCCAACCCAAAACATCGGGTGCAGTTGCTGGAGGCCGGTGGCGACGATCGCAATCGCTGGTTGCATATCCCCATCGGTTACGCGCGCGTTTTTGGCAAGCCCGAGTTCAACTGGATCTACCAGGTACAACCCGAACCGCAACTCAACAACCGTGCCGGGCCGTT
>JANOTG010000324.1:0-4024 GCA_031416215.1 Betaproteobacteria bacterium | reverse complement strand
TGGGCCGCGACCTGTTTTCGCGCATGGTGCACGGATCCCGCGTGGCGATGCAGGTGTCGTTGGTGGCGATCTCGATTGCACTGACCACAGGCACGGCGCTGGGTATCCTGGCGGCCTACCTGCCCGCGCGCAGCGAGCGCTTCGTGCTGATCGTGTTTGACGTCATCTCGTCCTTTCCCAGCCTGGTGCTGGCGCTGGCGGCGGTGGCGGTGTTCGGCCCGTCCACCGGCATCGTGGTGGTGATCGTGGCGGTGACGTTGATCCCGCACTTTGGCCGGGTGGCGCGTTCCCAGACGCTCACCATCAAGAACGCGCCGTTCCTGGAGGCGGAGCGCATCCTGGGCGCTTCCTGGCCGCGCATCGTTTTTTTCCACGTGTTGCCCAACATCCTCGGGCCGCTGGTGATTCTGGCCTCGATGGACATCCCGGTGGTGATCACCATCGAGGCCGGGTTGTCTTTTCTGGGTCTGGGCGTGCGCCCGCCGCTGGCAAGCTGGGGCACCTTGATCCAGGACGGTTACCAGTACCTGTCGCAGACCTGGGTTCCGGTGGTGGTGTCCAGCGTGGCGCTGGGTCTTGCGACGCTGGGGTTCACGTTGTTTGGCGAAGCGCTGCGCGACGCGGTCGATCCACGCATCGGGCGGGAGCATTGAGATGTCGCGAGTCTTTCTGCTGCGCGGGTCAATCTGGCCTCTCCGGTGCTCACCGTACACCTGTACGGCTCCGCTCCTCGAAGCCACCTTGGCCCGCTCGCTACGAAATCTTCACGACATCTGATCGTTATGGATACTTCACTGGTCAAGATTCGCGGGCTCAAGCTGGAGGCCTCGACCCAGCGTGGCACGGCGCACATCCTGCGCGGGGTCAGTCTGGACATCGGCCGCGGCCGCATTCTGGGCATCGTGGGTGAATCCGGCTCGGGCAAATCCAGTCTGGCAAGCTGCCTGATGCGCCTGCTGCCGGGGAACATCACGCTGCTGGACGGCAGTATCGCGTTCGACGGCACCGAGCTGCTCAGCCTGGACGAGTCGACCATGACGAAGTGGCGCGGCGCCCGCATCGCCATGATCTTCCAGGACCCGATGACCGCGCTCAATCCGCTGTTCAGTGTCGCCACGCATCTGGTCGATGTGCTCAAGCGCCGCCACCCCGGCATCACACGCGCCGACGCATTGGCGCGGGCGCGCGAAGCGCTGGTCAGTGTGGGCATCGCCGACCCCGACCTGCGCCTGGCGGCCTACCCGCACCAGTTATCGGGCGGCATGCGCCAGCGCGTGATGATCGCCATGGCCCTGCTGATGCAGCCCGATCTGCTGCTGGCCGACGAGCCCACCACAGCGCTGGACGCCACCGTCGAAGCCCAGATCGTCGATCTGCTGGAAGGTCTGCGGCGCAAATTCTCTGGCTCCATCGTGTTCATCTCGCACCATCTGGGGCTGGTGGCCCAGCTGTGCGACGACCTGTGCGTGATGTACGGCGGCACGGTGGTGGAGACCGGGCCGGTGGCCGACGTGCTGGCGCACCCGCGGCACCCGTACACGCGGGCCCTGCTCGAATGCGAGATCGAGGACGATAGCCACGGCGGACGACTGATGTCGATCCCCGGCGAGGTGCAAGACCCGGTGGCGCCGCATGTGGCCTGCGTGTTCGCGCCGCGCTGCGAGCATGCCACCGACCGCTGCCGGGCTGGAGTGCCGCCTCTCGAGCAGATCGCCGGCGGGCGCGCGGTGGCCTGTATACGACATGGGGAAATCGGATGAGCGCCGGACGGCCGCCCGAAGATGCTCCGATGACCACCCCGCTGGTTTCCCTCCAAGGTGTCAGCGTCGTCTTCGGCGGCCAGGTGCGTGCGCTGGATGACGTGACGCTCACGATTGAACAAGGCGACATCGTCGGCCTGGTCGGTGAATCCGGCTCCGGCAAGACCACCTTGTGCCGCGTGCTGGTGGGGCTGACGTCGCCCACCACTGGCAGTGTGTCGGTGGGCGGAGAGCCCGTGGCGGAGCAGCTTGCGCGCCAGCCGCTGGCATTCCGGCGCCGGGTGCAGATGCTGCTGCAGGATGCGGTGGCCTCGTTGTCGCCGCGCATGACCATCGGGCGCACCCTGCGCGAGCCGATCGCCATCCACGACCTGCCGAAAGCGGACGCCGAGCAGCGGCTGTTGGCCATCCTGCAACGCCTTGGTCTGCCGGCCGACGTCACCGCCAAGTACCCGCACCAGATATCGGGCGGCCAGGCGCGCCGTGTGGGCGTGGCGCGGGCGCTGGTGATGCAACCTGAGCTCATAGTCGCCGACGAGCCCACCGCCGGGCTGGATGTGTCGGTGCAGGGCGAACTGCTCAACCTGCTACTCGACCTGCAGCGGGAGTTTGCGCTGACCTACCTCTTGGTCAGCCACAATCTGAACGTGATCCGGCGTGTCACCCGGCGCACGGCCGTGATGTACCTGGGCCAGATCGTCGAACAGGCGCCCACCCGAGCGCTGTTCGAGAAGCCAGCGCACCCGTATTCAGCGGCGCTGTTGTCCACCAACCCGGCGATCGACCCGGCCCGGCGGGCGCGGCGCATCGTGCTGCAAGGCGAGATTCCGAGCGTGGTCAATCCTCCGCCAGGCTGCCGCTTTCACACCCGCTGCCCGGTGGCCCAGCCGCGCTGCAGGACGGACGCGCCGGTGCTGGCCGATGTGGGAGAAGGGCGCTTGGTGCGCTGCCATTTTCCGTATTCACTGACGCTGCAACGCTGAGCCGGACCCATGAAACCCGTCTCCCGTTTTGCGCACCCGGTGCGCGAGATCATGACGGCGTGGATTAGGTTTGCGGGTGGTTGCCAGACGGTTGCATCAAGCCCAGTTCTCTGCGTGCAGGCCAGGCACGCGGTCGAATTCGCGAAGGTTATTGGTGACCAAGGTGACGCCGAGCGCGAGCGCATGGGCGGCGATCTGCAGGTCCAGCGGACCAATCGGCGTACCCAGTCGCTCCAGATGCGCCCGAAGCTCACCGTAGCGACGCGCCGCCGCGAGGTCGTAGTCGAACACCGTCAGGGGGCTCAAGAACTTCTCCAGCGCGGCCAGATTGCGGGCGGAGCCCGTCTTGTGCATACCCCAATAGAGCTCGCTGACGGTGATGACGGAGACGCCCAGGCCGTCTGGCTCGTGGGTGGTGAAACGTTCCAGCACGGCGATAGGCCGGGTGTTGATCACGTAGATGCAGATATTGGTGTCCAGCAGGTAGCGCACCGGCGCATGGGGCGTTTGATCGAGCATGCTGCCGGGTTTTATCCTGCGGAAAACAACAGGGGCTCGCGCAGATCGGCGCGTAATGGCTGGTCGCGTTCGATCACCAGCCCGGGCTCGAATTCGGTCAGCGCGTCGAGCAAGGCTTGCATGGGCGCTTTGGGCTGGCTACTGAGCACCACATCCGCACCGACCCGGCGCACAAAAACTTCCGTGCCCTCGAAGCGGAACTCCTTTGGCAGGCGAACGGCCTGGCTGCGTCCGTGCATGAATAACTTGGCACGTGCGATCGGGGTTGCGGGATTGGGCATGGGTGGCTCCAGGCTGGTTTGGTAGCTATCAAGTGTATACCCATGTTCCAAGAACGGTCGACCAATGAAACACGTTTCCCGCTTTCCCCACCCGGTGCGCGAGATCATGACGGCGTGGATCCCGATGTCCGACGGCACCCAACTCGCCGCCCGCATCTGGCTGCCGGTGGATGCCGAAGCCAACCCGGTGCCAGCCGTACTGGAGTACCTGCCATATCGAAGGCGCGACGGCACCAGCACCCGCGATTCGGTGACCCAGCCCTACCTCGCCGGGCACGGTTATGCAGCCGTTCGGGTCGACATCCGTGGCACCGGTGACTCCGATGGCTTGGTGCTGGATGAATACGACCTGCCGGAGATCCAGGATGGGGCCGAAGTTATTGCCTGGCTGGCGCGCCAGCCCTGGTGCAATGGCCGGGTTGGCATGTGGGGCATCAGTTGGGGTGGCATCAACACGCTGGAGGTGGCGGCCTTGCAGCCA
>JANOTG010000323.1:0-3453 GCA_031416215.1 Betaproteobacteria bacterium | reverse complement strand
ACAACGGAGCCTTGAGTCGCGACGACGATGTGCTCGACACCTGGTACTCGTCCGCGCTAGTCCCCTTCTCCACCATGGGCTGGCCAGTCAGCGACGATTCGGACCGGGCCGCGCCTGTAGACGGCCAGCGCCCTTTCGACGGGCTCAGGGCCGGCCTGGCCGAGGGCGGGCGCAATCTCGGTGATTACGACCTCTACCTGCCGTCCAGCGTGCTGGTGACGGGTTACGACATCATCTTCTTCTGGGTCGCGCGCATGGTCATGATGACGACCCATTTCACCGGCCGCGTGCCGTTCACGCACGTGTACATCCACGGCCTGGTGCGGGACGCGCATGGCCACAAGATGAGCAAGTCCGAGGGCAACGTGCTCGACCCGGTGGATCTGATCGACGGCATCACGCTCGAGCCGCTGCTGGCCAAACGCGTCGAGGGCCTGCGCAAACCCGAGACCGCGCCGCAGGTGCGCAAGAACACCCAAAAGGAGTTCCCGGACGGTATACCTGCCTTTGGTGCCGATGCGCTGCGCTTCACGTTTGCGGCGCTGGCCTCTCTGGGGCGCAACATCAACTTCGACACCAAGCGCTGCGAGGGTTACCGCAACTTCTGCAACAAGTTGTGGAACGCGACGCGTTTTGTGCTGATGAACTGCGAGGGCCAGGACTGTGGCCTGCAAGAACACAGCAAGGCCGAATGTGCGCCTGGGCAGCCCTTCCATGGCTACCTGCAGTTCAGCCAGGCGGATCGCTGGATCACTTCCATCCTGCAACAGACCGAGGCCGAGGTGGCCAAAGGCTTTGAGGAATACCGCCTGGACAACGTTGCCAATGCCATCTACCAGTTTGTCTGGGACGAGTTTTGCGACTGGTACCTGGAAATCGCCAAGGTGCAGATCAACACCGGCACCGAGGCCGAGAAACGCGCCACGCGGCGCACATTGATCCGCATTCTGGAGACCATTCTGCGGCTGGCCCATCCGGTCACACCCTTCATCACCGAAGCACTGTGGCAAACCGTGGCGCCCGTGGCGGGGCGCGCTGGGCCCTCAGTCAGCATCGCACCGTACCCGGTCAGCCAGCCGGAGCGCATCGACGCCCAGGCGATCGCCCATATGGCCAAGCTGAAACTGCTGGTAGACGCCTGCCGCAACCTGCGCGGTGAAATGGGCGTGTCGCCAGCCACCAGGCTGCCCTTGTTCGTGGTGGCGGGTCAACACAGCGAAGCGGCATTCCTGCGTCAAAGCGCGCCGGTGTTGCAGGCGCTGGCCAAGTTGAGCGAGGTGCGGGTGTTCGACGACGAAACCGCCTGGGCTGCGGCCGCACAGGCAGCTCCGGTGGCTGTGGTGGGCGACGCCCGCGTCTGCCTGCACATGGAGGTGGATGTGGCGGCTGAAAAGCTGCGCCTGGGCAAGGAGGCAACGCGTCTGGAGGGCGAGATCAACAAAGCCAACGGCAAGTTGTCGAACCAGGCTTTTGTCGCCAAGGCGCCTCCCGCTGTCATCGAGCAGGAGCGCAGGCGTGTTGCGGATTTTGTTGCTACCTTGGCCAAGGTTCAGGGGCAGTTGGCCCGGCTTCCCTGACCAGGTTTGCTGGTCTTGGCGTCGGTATTAGCGCCGGCGCATCAGGTGGATGTAGTCTCCACCCACCGACTGCTGCTCCACCAGCTCATTGCCGGTCTGCTTTGCGAAGGCCTGGAAATCACGCACCGAGCCGGCATCGGTGGCCACGACACGAACTGTCTGGCCGCTTTGCATGCCGTTGAGCGCCTTCTTGGCCTTGAGTATGGGCAGCGGGCAATTCAGGCCACGTGCATCCACTTCGAAATCTGCAAGCATCACTATTCCTTCAATTAGCCCGATTTTAGGCCCGTGCGCCCCATTGGGCGAAGCGTGGCGTGTAACCGCGCGAGGTCAGCCAGTCTGCCATCGCATAACCGGTGCCCGCAGGCCAGCACAGTACATCCTCATGCGCAAACAATTTGTATTCCGCCAGTTCCGGCGACAGCAATACCTCACCATGGCACACCGCATGGTAGGCGATGATGACCTGATTCATGCGCTGAAAATCGTACACGCCCACGAGGTTGAGCTCGCTGGTCTGCAAGCTGGTCTCCTCCATGATTTCGCGTCGGATGCCGTCCTGGGGCGTCTCGCCAGCTTCCATGAAACCAGTGATCAGCGCAAACACCTTGCCCGACCATGCGGCATTACGTGCCAGCAGTACCCGGCCATCCAGTTCGATGATCGCAGCCAGCACCGGCGTCGGGTTGTTCCAGTGCGTGTAGCCACAGGCGACACAACGCAGCCGTTCTTTCGCCCCGCCATCTTCGAGCATGGGGATGAACTCCAGCGGACTGGCACATTGGGGACAGAACTTGAATGGATGGGCCATGGCGGGCGCGGTTGGGCGTGGGTGAAATGAATTCAGGCGGGAAACACACCCGTGGACAGGTAACGGTCGCCGCGATCACAGACAATAAAAACAATGGTGGCGTTACTTTCGCGTTGGCTGATCTGTTGCGCCACCCAGCAGGCCCCGGCCGCCGAGACACCGGCAAAAATGCCCTCCTCCCGCGCCATGCGCCGGCACATCTGCTCGGCATCCACCTGGCTCACGTAGACCAGTTCGTCGACCGCCTTCGGGTCGTAGATCTTGGGCAGGTATTCGGTCGGCCATTTGCGAATACCAGGGATGCGCGAGCCTTCAGCCGGTTGCGCACCAATGATCCGCACACCCGGGTTTTTTTCCCTGAGGTAACGCGACACGCCGGTGATGGTGCCGGTGGTTCCCATGGCGCTCACAAAATGGGTGACGGCGCCCTTGGTGTCGTTCCATATCTCCGGTCCGGTCGTCTCGTAATGTGCACGCGGGTTGTCGGCGTTGGCGAACTGGTCCAGCACCACGCCCTTGCCGGCGCGCACCATTTGCTCAGCCAGGTCGCGCGCGTACTCCATGCCGCCGCTCTTGGGTGTCAACACCAGCTCGGCGCCATAGGCCTTCATGGTCTGTACACGTTCGATCGACAGGTCTTCTGGCATCACCAGCACCATGCGGTAGCCCTTGATCGCTGCCGCCATGGCCAGAGCAATGCCGGTGTTGCCCGAGGTGGCTTCGATCAGCGTGTCACCCGGCTTGATCTCGCCACGCTCCTGGGCACGCTGGATCATCGACAAGGCCGGCCGATCCTTCACCGACCCCGCAGGGTTGTTGCCCTCCAGCTTGCCAAGCACAATGTTGCCACGCGCGGCTCCCTCGGCCGCACCGATACGCTGCAAGGCCACCAGCGGCGTCTTGCCAATCGCGTCTTCAATCGTCGGGTATTTCATCCCCTGCACTGTGCCATAATTTCAGCCTTCTCCCTCTGTGGCCGGAGTGGTGAAATTGGTAGACGCACGGGACTCAAAATCCCGCGGGGTAACACCCGTGCCGGTTCGATTCCGGCCTCCGGCACCAGCA
>JANOTG010000322.1:0-8305 GCA_031416215.1 Betaproteobacteria bacterium | reverse complement strand
CACCAAATCGCGGTCGCCGGTGAGCCAGTCATCGGCCTCGACCAGGCGGGTCTGGGCGTCGATCCAGGGCCCGAGTTCCTGGCGCGACGCCGCCAGCCGCAGCCGTGCCGTGTCGGACGCCAGATAGTCGCGTGCCGCGCCATGCGCCAGGATGCGCGCACCCATGGCCTTGAAAACCTGCAGGCCGTAGATGTGGTCGGCGTGGTAATGGGTCACGATGACATGGGTCACAGGCTGCGGCGTGAGTTTGCGGATCTCCTGCAACAGGCGCTGCGCCAGGGCCGGTGAACCGAGTGCGTCGACCACCACCACACCGGCTGGCGTGACGACAAAACCGGCGTTGGAAATGAAGTTCTGATTCGCCACCGAGCCCAAGGCAGATTCACCCTGCACCATCCACACCAAAGGCGCAACCGGTACGGCGGTCATCGACACCGGCTGCTGGGCGCGACTGGTGCCGCACAGCAGCAGCAGCAAACAGCAGCACAGGACGCGCCAACGTGGCGGCTGGCGCAAGCCACGGGGCATCAGCGGCTTTCCAGGAAATGCGCCACTGCCGCAATGTCGGCTGCCGACATCGCTTGTGCCACCTGCTGCATCACCGCGTTGTCGTTGGTGCGCTGGCGCGCGCCAAAACGTTTGAGCTGGGTTTCGGTGTAGACGGCGACCTGGCCCGCCAGGCGCGGCAGGGTGGCTGCCCCGAGAGCCTCGGCGCCATGGCAGCTAGCGCAGGCGGGAACGTTGTTGGCCGGCAGACCTTCGGCATAGATGACCTGGCCCCTGGCGACCAGCGCTGCGTCACGCACCGGCTCTTTGGGCAACTGCATCTTCTCGTAGTGGCGCCCGAGTGCCTCCATCTCGTCGGGTTTCAGGCGCGCCACCATGTCGGCCATGTCGCGGCTCTTGCGCGCGCCAGACTTGAAGTTGGCAAGCTGTTTGCTGATGTACTCCCAATGCTGGCCGCCCAGCTTCGGAAACAACTCGCTGGTTGATTCGCCCTGCGCACCATGGCACAGGAAACAGCTGCCGTCGGCAATCTTCTTTGCGCGCGCTTCATCGGCCTGTGACCATACGTGGCCAGTGCCCGTCAGCGCCACGGCCGCCAGCAGCAGCGTGCGCAAACGGCCCAGCACCCGCAAGGAATGGTGATTGGCCGCGAACAACATGAACTGCTTCAGGCCAAGGTGTCGGCCCAGATATTGCGCGCCCAGGCCATGGCATATTTGCCTTCGAGTTCGTTCGCCGCCGCCGACACGCCGCCGGAGCCAGCCACCGCCAGCATGGTCTTTTGTGCCGCGTCGTAACGGTGCACGCTGGCCACATGCACCACGTCTTCGTCGCTGACAAAGCTGTAGCAGGTGTTGTTGTAGATCGGCATGGCGTTCGGTTGCCCGCCTGTGAGCAGGGCCACCACGGCCGCCGCACAGGTCTTGCCGTGCTGGTTCGCCATGTGGCCGGACTTGGGCATGGCCGGCGCAATCTGGATGGCATCGCCCAGTACATGAATATCCTTCGCTGCTTTCGCCTCGTGGGTCAGGAAGTCGACCTCGCACCAGCGCCTGTTGGCAGTTGCCAGCCCGGTCTTGAAGGCAATGTCACCGGCGCGCATCGGCGGCACGACGTTGAGCACCGCGGCCTTGACATCGTCGTTGAACTCGAACTTGAGCGTGTTGCTGGCTGCGTCCACATCCGTCAACGTATGTTTGGGCCGGTATTCCACGATGCCGCGGTACCGGTCGGCCCAGGCCTTCTTGAACAAGGGGCCCTTGGAGGTGACATCGTCGTTGGCATCGAGCACCAGTACCTTGCTCCGGGGTTTTGCCTTGCTGAAATAGTGCGCCACCTGGCAGGCCCGCTCGTACGGCCCGGGGGGGCAACGGTAGGGCGCCAGCGGGATCGTCAACGCATAGACACCGCCGTCCGGCATGGCCTCGAGCTGACGCCGCAGCGCCAGCGTCTGGGCACCGGCTTTCCAGGCATGCAGAACTTTGTCCTGGGCGCCAGGCCGGACCATCCCGGGCAGACTGTCCCCCATGAAATCGACACCCGGCGACACGATCAGGCGGTCGTAGGCCAGCTCCGCGCCGCCAGCCAGACGCACCGTGCGTTTGTCCGGGTCGATCACCGTCACCATGTCGCGCACCACCTGCACGCCGTGGCGGCGCGACAGGTTGTCGTAGGGTGTGGTGATATCGGCCATGGTCTTGCTGCCACCCAGCACCAGATTCGATATCGGGCAGGAGACAAACGCCGTGTTCGGCTCCACCAGCGTCACGTTGATGCGGCCGTCAGACCACATGCGAATGTATTTGGCCGCCGTGGCGCCGCCATAACCGCCACCCACCACCACCACTTTGGGTCCGCTGCCGCCCCCGGTGGAGGCACAAGCACCCAACAGGCCCAACACGGAACCGGCTGCTACACCCTTGACAATATGACGACGTTGCATGGTGTGCCCCTTATTTCTTCAGCGCGGCGAAATACGCCGCCAATTGTTCGAGCTGCTCGTCGCTATAACCCTTGGCGAGCTGGTGCATGATGGTGGCCGGCCTGCGCCCGGCCTTGTATTCCAGCAGTTTCTTCGCCATGTCTTCGCGCGAGGCGCCGGCCAGAGAGTCCATGCCCGGCTGCGCGACACCACTGGTGCCGTGGCAGTTGGCGCACCCAGCCGCCCAACTGCGCAACTGCAGCGGGTCGACCGGCTGGGCCCATGCCGCCGGAAGCAGCAGCGCGGCGGCGCAGGCGCCGAACAGCATTGGGAACGTTTTCATGCAGACTCCTTGATCATTGCGTGACAATTAGCCGTATAAATCACTAATGGCTTATATGGCGAACTTGATTGTTCGTGAAAAGACGGATGGCGACAATAAGGTGTAAACCCTGTACCCCAAAACATCACCTGCCATTGGCGTCAGCCTCGATGGCAATCTGTGTACAGACCGCACGGCACAGGGTCACCACACGATCATTGATGATGCGGTAATAGATCTGCACACCATCGCGCCGCTTGCCCAAGACACCAGACTTGTACAGTGTATTGAGGTGTTGCGACATATTGGGCTGGGTGGTGCGGATCTCCGCCAACAGTTCGCCCACGTTCTTTTCGCCGTTGCACAGGCTGCTGATGATCTTCAGCCGCATGGGCGCTGACATCACGCGAAACACCTCGGCCGCACTGTCGAACACCTGGTCGGACTCGGAGAACGAGCGCGACGCCGGTGCGGCCATTACGACGGGCGCAGAATCGTGGCTGCTTTTTGCCATGGTGTGGGCAGTCGCCAGCACCAGGCTGGCAACGCGTTTGTTTGCTTGCCGCGAATATACGCGCACCGAGGGATGCTCTGCATAGCTCCCGCCATGCGCGAGTTATGCAGAGCATCCCTAGTGCCGACACCACGGGCCAGTCGCCCATGGCGATGGTCCCGCTGGCGCAACCACCGGACACACCGCACACGGCAACACCACGGCTGTACGCCAACAATGTATGCAAAACATGGTTGATCTGGCATAATTTTTACTCTCCAATGCATTTATGTATGCATTACGAGAGCAGCCAACAAGCCGGACAAAGCACCGAGAGGCATTGCAGATGATCGAACTCCAGCAAGTCTCGAAGCGCTTTTATGCCGACGGAAAAGCCATCGATGCGTTGTTGCCCACCGATCTGACGATCCAGTCCGGTCAGGTGTATGGCCTGCTCGGGTTTTCCGGTGCAGGCAAGAGTACCCTGCTGCGGCTGATCAACCGGCTCGAGGAGCCCAGCGGCGGCTCGGTACGCGTCGACGGCCAGGAACTGGTCGGTCTGTCGGGCGATGCCCTGCGCCAGGCCCGCCAGCGCATCGGCATGATCTTCCAGCAGTTCAACCTGTTGTCACACCGCACTGCCTTGCACAATGTCGAGTTTTCACTCGAGGTGGCAGGCATGGCGGCGGATGAGCGCCGCACCCGGGCACGCGAGGCAATGGCGGCGGTCGGCTTGTCGGACCGCGAGCAGTCGTACCCGGCGCAACTCTCCGGCGGCCAGCGGCAACGGGTGGCTATCGCCCGCGCCCTGGCAACCTCGCCCACCATCCTGTTGTGTGACGAGGCCACCTCGGCGCTGGATCCGCACACCGCGCTGTCGATCCTGCGCCTGCTGCAGCAACTCAATCGCGAACGCGGCATGACCATCGTCATCGTCACGCACGACATCAAGGTGGCCAACTACCTGTGCCAGCAGTGTGTGGTGCTGGAGCGCGGTCGCGTGGTGGACCGGATCGACATGGCCAACCCGCAGCCGCAAAGCCTGCTGGGCAGGTTCTTCTTCGAAACCGCCAAGGGCTGGACCGACCAGACGGTGCTGCCGCAGGAGGAAACATGAGCGACGCGCCGGGCCGCCCCAAGCAAGCTCGCACCGCAGCGCGTAAGCGCGAAGGTACTTCAGTGAGCCCCGCGCCGGGCCGCCCCAAGCCAGCAAGCACCGCAGTGCACAGCACGGAGGTTGCCTGATGAACGACCTGTTCAAGACACTGGTGGACTTCGGCCCCGACCTGCTGAAGGCGACACTCGACACCCTGCTCATGGTCAGCGTGACCATGCTCAGTGCGGCCCTCATCGGCACGCCGCTGGGTGTGTTGTTGTTCACCTCGGGCAGCGGCGGCCTGTATCCGCAGCCCATGCTGAACCGCATCGTGGGGTATGTGGTGAACGTATTGCGCTCGTTCCCGTTCATCATCCTGCTGGTGATACTGATACCGTTCTCGCGCATGGTGGTGGGCACCAGCATCGGCCCGAAGGCGGCGGCGGTGGCACTGTCGTTTGCGGTGATCCCGTATTTCGCCCGCCTGGTGGAGCAAAACCTGCGCGACGTGCCGCGCGGCATCATCGACATGGCGCAGGCCTGCGGCGCATCGCGCATGACGACCGTGTTCAAGGTCCTGCTGGCCGAAGCCATGCCCGCGCTGGTGGGCAGTTTCACCGTCACCGCCACCGGCTTCATCGCGTACTCGGCGGTTGCGGGAGCGGTCGGTGCGGGTGGCCTGGGTGACCTGGCAATCCGTTATGGTTATTACCGGTTCGAGACCGGTGTCATGATCTGGTGTGTGGTGATCATGTTCGTGCTGGTGCAGTCGACCCAGATGGCGGGTGGCTGGCTGGCACAACGAATCGACCGGCGCTGAGCCGGTGTCCGTCTTTTTTTTCCTTACGCAATCAACCTGGAGAATACCGATGAAAAAACGCTCCCTTGTCAAAGCCCTCGTGGTGTCCACCTTGCTGCTGTCCGGCGCCGCCATGGCCCAGAACGCACTGCGCATCGGGTTTTTCCCCGGCCCCTATGCCGACCAATTCAAGCGCGGCGTGTTGCCCGCGCTGGAGCGTGCCGGAACCAAGGTCAACGCCACCGAGTTTTCCAACATCATCCAGCTCAACTCGTCCCTGATGGACGGCAACCTGGACGCCAATGTGTTCCAGAACCGCGCCTTCATGGAAACCTTCAACACCCAGTACAAGGCGGATCTGGTCGAGGTGCTGCAGGTGCCCAGCGCACCGCTGGGCCTGTACTCGCGCAAGCTCACCGACCTCAAGGCGCTGCCCAACGGCGCCTCGATATCACTGTCGAACGACCCGACGAATCTCGGCCGCTCGCTGGCGCTGCTGCAACTGCATGGCCTGATCGGCCTCGACCCGGCGATTGCACCCGGCCGCGCGACCGAGAAAAACGTCACATCGAATCCGCGCAACTTCAAACTGGTGTTGCTCGATGCGCCGCAGATCCCGCGCTCGCTCGAAGAAGTGGACCTTGCCGCCGTGCTCGGCAATCACGTGATCGCCTCCGGCATGTTGCTGTCCTCGGCGATCGTGCTGGAAGACCCGGCGCCGCAATACCGCATCATCCTGGTGACACGCAAGGAGGTGGCCAACAGCCCGGTGATCAAGCAACTGGTGGACGCTTACAAATCGGCCGACTACCGCAGGTTCATCGAGTCCGACCCGAAGGCAAAAGGTTTTTCACGTCCGGAATACTGGCGCTGATGGCGCAGCCATTGCCCACCGGTAACGCCATTACACAGAGCAAGGACAGCGCAGCGGTGTCGCACACTGCTGCGCCTGGCGTTCTTCAGAGTACCTTCGCTCTGCCGAGCTGCGGTGCGAGCTTGCTTGGGGCGGCCCGGCGCGGCGCTCATGCGGGTGTTGCCGCCAGCAGCGTGGACAGCGCCTGCGCCGCCATTCGCGAAGCGATTCGCAGCGGCCGTTTTTCCGGTGGTGACCGTATCCGCGAGGTCGAGGTGTGTGCCCTGGCCCGTGTCTCGCGCACCTCGGTGCGCCAGGCGCTGACGCTGCTGGCCGCCGAGGGTTTTGTCGAATTGCGGCCCAACCGCGGTGCCGTCGTCATCGACTGGACAGACGCCAACCTGCTCGAGATATTCGACCTGCGTGCCCTGCTCGAGGGTTACGGCGCGGCGTTGGCCGCCGGGCGCGCAACGAGCGAAGAAGTGCAACAGATGCGGCGCGAGGCCTTGAACTTTCAGGCCCTGACACGCAAGCCGCAGCCGCTGGACATGCGGCTGATCGCCGAATCCAACAACCGTCTGCACCGCATGATTCTGGACGCCGGGAAAAACGAACGCGTGGCCTCGATGTTGACGGCGGTGGTGCATATTCCGCTGGTCAAGCAGACCTTCGCCAAATACAGCCTCGAATCGCTGGAGCGCAGTGCCATGCAGCATCTGGACCTGGTGTCGGCGATCGAATCCGGCGACGCGGTATGGGCCGAAGCGGCAATGCGCTCGCACATCCACGCCGCCAAGAAGGTGATATTTGGCGCCGCCACGGCGGCACAGCCACCACCGAAACGCACCAAAGGCGGCTGACGAAAAGCACCCCCTTCCAGCCGCGCACGAGCTGGTTTGCACCATGCCCCTACCCGAAACCGCCACCGGCAACAACGCCCACGCCGTTCACCTCGACCATGTCGGCTTCATCGTGCGCGATCTGGATCAGGTGGCAACACTGATCAGCCAGCTCGGCTTCAGTCAAACCCGGCGCGCCGACCACACCCGCACCGATGCCAACGGTGCGGTGGTGTCGGCCGGCAGTGCGCAACGCTCGGTCATGTTGCACAACGGCTACATCGAGTTCATGCAGATCACCGACCCGCTGGCCGGGCACCAGCTGACACCAGCGCTCGCCGTGCGCCACGGCCTGCATGTGCTGGCACTCGGCACCCATGACGCCGCGGCATGCCATGCAGCATTGGCTGGCGCGGGTGTTGCGGTGGGGCCGCTGTTGCACTGGTCGCGCCAGATCGACGAGGCGGATTGCCGAGGCGAGGCCCGGTTTTGTTATTTCGACTCCCGCTGGGACGCACACGACCCTTCGTATATCTGCTGGGTGCAGCACCTCACGCCCGAATTGATGCGCCCGCCCCAGCTGCTGCTGCACGACAACCAGGCCCTGTCATTGAGCGAACTGCATTACCGTGGCCCGCAGCCACTGGCCGAAGCCTGGGTGGCGCAGTTGCTGGCCAGCGGCGCGCAAGCTGCGCCAGCCCGTGCGGGGGGTGTCGACGTGGTGTACCCGAACGCCCGTATCAGCGTCGAATTCGACCCCGGTATGCATCGGGTCTTGCCCAGCGCCATCGGTCTGACCCTGCAAGACACCACCTGGCTGCGCTTACGTTGTACACGGCTCGGCTTGCCCTTGCATGCGCTCGGCGACGGCGCGTTCGCACTCGACTTGCAGCAGCAACTCGGCATGGACTGGATCTTCCGCCCGGCACCGGGCACGACACCGTGATGGCCCAAGGCCACGTTAAGCCGCGCACCACTGCCACAGGAGAGACAAGCACCATGACTGTTCTCGACATCGCGGCCGACGCGGCACGCGCCATGGACGTGATGGAAAAACACGCCGGCAGTGCCATCCTGCCCAATGACGTCGGTTATTCGCTGATCGCCGCACGCCGCCCGGCCCTGCGCAAGATATTCGACACCAAGAAACGCGCACCGAGCAAGCTCAATGCCATGCTGGGCAATGCCGAGCTGCACCGCGAGCTGCATGTGGTGAGCGCGCGCGGGCGCACCATCGTGGACGCCATCACGCAGGACTACGACCTGCCGCTCGGGCTGATCGCGCCCTGTCGCAGCGACCACCCGCTGCTGCGCGCACTCGACCCGGACACTTTTGAGCGCAGCACCAAGGGCGACACCCTGCTGATGCTGCTCAACGCCGGGCCGTTCCACCGCGAGATCACGCGCCTGAGCCTGCAGCGCAGCACGCTGCTGTTTGGCTCATCGGCCAATCTGTCGATGCACGGCACCAAGTT
>JANOTG010000321.1:0-1846 GCA_031416215.1 Betaproteobacteria bacterium | reverse complement strand
TCAAGCGACTCCTCCAGGGCGTTGATCTTGACCACGCTGCTGCGGTACTGCTTGAGCAGACGGTCATTGCGACTGCCGAAAATCTTGGTCAGGAAGTTGGTTGCCATGAATGCATGACCGCCCGGCCCGCCCTGGCGGGCGAACGTGGCAGAGCAATCCTTTTTTTCAAATAGATTGGAAAGGGAACGCCCGACAGCAACAAGCAATCACACAAGATGTTCGTACTGTGGCGCCCGACCGGTGGATTTTACCTGTGCTCGCCGCGACGCTTCTCCAGCTTGGCGGCGATCGTCGAGCGCTGCGCCGAAGCGGTGGTCCGCGCCAGCTGTTGTGCCGCAATGCTGCTGCCGGCGTCGAGAAACTTCTGCGGGTCCTGCGGAATCCCCTGGACCAGCACCTCAAAATGCAAGTGGGACCCCGTCGAGCGACCAGTGGAGCCCACCTCGGCGACTTTTTGCCCGCGCCGCACCAGGTCGCCTTGCTTCACGTGGATAGCCGAGGCATGGGCGTAGCGGGTGACCAACTCATTGCCATGGTCTATTTCCAGCACATTGCCATAGGCCGGGTGGTACTCCTGGACCACCACCACACCTCCTGCAGCAGCCAGAATAGGCGTACCGTTGTCAGCCTGAAAATCGAGCCCGGTGTGCAGCGCTGAACGCCCGGTGATAGGGTCGATACGCCAGCCAAAATTCGATCCCAGATTGCCACCAGCCACCGGCCGCTCGGTCGGCACCATCATGCGGCGCATCTTCTGGTCGAACAGCCGTGACTCCAGAACGGTCAGCAAATCTGTGCGTTGGTCGGTCACCTGAGCCAGGTCCGCCAATGTCTGTTGCAACTCCTCCATTGTCAGCGGGCGCCCGGAAACCAGCGCGCCGCCCTGCGCGGGTTTCGCCTTGATGTCCGCCGCGCCAATGCCGGCGAGCCCGGAAACACGCTCGCCCAGCGACTCAAGCTGCGTCAACTTGGCCTGCATCTCACCGAGCTTGCGCGCCAAAGCGTCAAGGTTTTCACGCATGAACCGGTCACGCTGCTCGAACTCGTCTTTCACCACGAGGCGCACCAGCGACCCGATCACCGGCCATCCTTCGCGTGCGCCTTTGAGAAAAACCCAGTGGTACATCGTTGCTGCCACTACCATCAACAACAATGACAGCGCCAGGCCAGCCAGCACCAGGCGGGCGCCACTCAGGTGGACCGCCCGGCTCTTGGCCAGCCAGGCGTCGGTGACAATCAAATGCATAAGGGCCACTCCATTCGATGACAGAAACACCCGCGCGCCGTCACCAGGCCATTCCCGTGCTGCAGGCGTCCATGGATTCTCCACCATTCGCGCGGCTGGCCGAGCTCAGCCGGGAGTCCAACAGTCGCCTGAAGGCAATACAGCCGTTGTTACCAGCGAGCCTGGTCGGCTCCATCACCGCCGGGCCGATCGACGGTGTGCAATGGTGTCTGCTGGTGGACAACAGCGCTGCAGCAGCCAAACTACGGCAAATGTTGCCGGCCCTGGTGTCCCATCTGCGCGCCAAAGGGTATGGCGTCGAGGCGATTCGACTCAAGGTGCACAAGGGATAGGTACCTGACCAGCGGCTGCGGCGCAGTCGTGCCGCAAAAAGGCGTACAACCCAATGAATACCTGGTTGCGGATACACACCGACTGGGCTGCGGTGAACCCGTGAGCGCTGGACCAAACTCCAGTGACGCAATATGGTGCCGATTGTCGGAATCGAACTGACGACCTACCGCTTACAAGGCGGTTGCTCTACCAACTGAGCTAAATCGGCGCTGCTGAATTTTACAGGACCGTTGTTGCGCGAATCGGCCGGCGCCGCTACTTCACTCG
>JANOTG010000320.1:0-7891 GCA_031416215.1 Betaproteobacteria bacterium | reverse complement strand
ACCCTGTCTTCCCCCGGCGGCGCCATGACACCGGCGGCCTTGCAACAGCGGGCGCCGGGTCTGCTGCGCGACGTCTTGCCCGGCGCCAGTGCGGTGGAGCCGACCCATGTGTTGTCCAACGGGCGCTACAGCCTGTCGCTGCGCGCCAATGGGGCGGGCAGCAGCCAGTATGGCAAGCTGGGTATCACGCGCTGGCGCGACGACGCGCTGCGCGACGCCTACGGCAGCTTTTTCTATCTGCGCTGGGACCAGCAGCCGCAGCTGGTATCCATCACCCAGCATCCGGCGCCCGACCCGCTGGCGCAATACCGCAGCACCTTCCATGCCGACCGGGTATGTTTTGATGCCACCTGGCCGCAGTTGCAGGCGCACACCACGGTGTGGGTCAGCCCGGAGGACGACATCGAATTCCGTCAGGTCGAGTTGCACAACCATGGCGCTCGCGCACTGGACATCGAGTTGATCTCCACCTTCGAGGTGACCTTGTGCCCGCAGGCCGCCGATGAATCCCATCCGGTTTTCTCCAATTTGTTTGTCAGCGCGCAGTGGCAGCCGCAACATCAGGCTCTGGTGTTTGCGCGCACCCCCCGCCTGGCGGGCGAGGGCGGGTTGCTGGCGGCGCATTTTCTGGCCGCTGGGGATGAACAGGTGCAAGGTGTACGCGTCAATGTCGACCGCTCACGCTGGCTCGGACGCAACCGGGGGCCGCAGGCGCCGCTCGGTCTGTTTGAAGCCTTGCCCGAAGGCGCTGATCCCGTGCTGCAATTACCGACCGGACTGGACCCGGTGTCCGCCATCGCCGTGCGCCTGCGTGTCGCCCCGTACGGCAAGGCGCAACTGACCTTCGCTACCGCCGCCAGTGCCGACAGCGAGACTTTGCGCGCCGTCATCGACAAATACCGCCAGCCCAGCCATGTGCAGCGCGCATCGCTGATGTCGGCAACCCTCACCGGCATCCGGCTGCGGGCGATGGCGATGGGCAGTGAGACCTATGCCGCAGTCCAGAGCCTGAGCACGGCGCTGCTGTTGACGCTGACCCGCCCGGCCATCCCGCTGCCGGGCACCTGTGACCGGCGGCTGTTGTGGCGTTTTGGCATCTCCGGCGAGCGCGCGCTGATCCTGGTCCATGCCAATGTGCCGCAAGGCCTGGGCCTGCTGCGTTCACTGGCGCAGGCCCTGTCGTTGTGGTCCTGGGGCAACGTGGCGTGTGATCTGGTGGTGGTGAATGCAGAACCGGCGTCTTATACGATGGCCCTGCAGCGCGAACTCATCGCCCTGCGCGAACGCCATGCGGGCCAGGTGGCGGCCCGGGGTGGACCACCCGACACCAGTCTGGTGTTGTTGCGCGCGGACGAGCTGACTGGCGCCGACCTGTCGACCCTGCAGGCACTGGCGCGGGTGCAGCTGAACGCCGATGGCCGCCCCCTGCTGCACCATGTGCAGGAGTGGATCGATACACACGACACGGCCTTGCAGGCGCGCCATGACACATCGACCACGCCGCTGGCCATGGTGCTTGCCGGCATGGGCCCGGTGCCGCTGTCGCAGGGTGTTTTCCTGGAGCAGGGCCGGGAGTTCCGTTTTGACGCCGGCGCGTCGCTGCGACCGCCACGTCCGTGGGTCAACGTGATCGCCAACGCCGCGTTTGGTGCCCAGGTGTCGGAGGGCGGCGGTGGTTATACCTGGGCCCGCAACAGCCGCCTGATGCAGCTCACCGGGTGGTCCAACGACCCGTTGAGTGATCCGCCCTCGGAATGGTTCCTGATCCAGAACCGTCGCAGCGACGAGATCTGGAGCGTGTCGCCGGTGGCTGGCAGCCCGCAAGGCCTGCAGTACCAGGTGTCGCATACCCAGGGCAGCACCACGATCAGCCACCACCAGGGGGAGCTGGAGGTGCGTGCGACCTGGTGCGTGGACGCCGACAGTGCGCTCAAGCACGTGCGTCTGGTGTTGGTGAACCACGGCCAGCGCACACTGCATCTGCGACTGGTGGGCATCGCCGAATGGATCATGGGTGAGCGCCGCGCGGCGCGTGCCAGCGTACACACCGCCTTGCTGCGGCAACGCCTGCCGCCACTGCCGGGCGAGGATGGTCCGCAGGAGCAAAAGCTCACCGCCTTGTTGTGTACACAAGGCGACCCGGTGGCCGGTTTTGCCGGTGCCACGGCGTTTTTGGCCGTTGCCGGTGCTGCTGCAGACGACGACGACTGGACCTGTGACCGGCGCGAGCTGTTCGACTCCCGCGGCGCGCTGGTACTGCCAGACCACTTCGGGCTGGTCCAGGGAGCCGGGCTGGACCCCTGCGCCGCCATCGGCCTGCGCGTGCGCCTGGCAGCGGCCGCGTCGACCGAGCGGGTGTTCCTGCTCGGGTTTGCCGACGATCCCGACGCGGCGCGTCAACTCGCCACGCTGGCCGCGACGGCGCTGGCGCCAGAGCGTGAACGGCTGGTGCAGCAGCGCTGGGATGGCCTTCTCGGTGCTACCCAGGTGCAGACGCCAGACCCCCTGTTCGATGCGCTGGTGAATCGCTGGCTGCTGTACCAGACGGTGTCCTGCCGCATGTGGGCCAAAGCAGGTTTCTATCAGGCAGGCGGCGCCACCGGTTTTCGCGACCAGCTGCAGGATGCACTCGCATTGGCATGGGCGGCACCCGCCATGTTGCGCCAGCAGATCGTGTTGTGTGCGTCGCGCCAGTTTGCCCAGGGCGATGTGCAGCATTGGTGGCATGCGCCGCTGGGTGCCGGGGTGCGTACCCATTTTTCGGACGACCTGTTGTGGCTGCCGGTGGCCTGTGTGCATTACCTGCGCGCCAGCGGCGATACGGCTTTGCTGGACCAGCAGGTGCCGTTCATCGAAGGCGCCGAGATACCTGCTGGAGCCGAAGACGCCTACTATGTGCCCGAACGCAGCGCCGAGGGCGCCAGTGTCTATGAACACGCAGCACGCGCCATCGACCGCAGCCTGCGGGTGGGGGTGCATGGCCTGCCGTTGATGGGCAGTGGCGACTGGAACGACGGCATGAACCGGGTCGGCATCGGTGGGCGCGGTGAATCCGTCTGGCTGGGGTGGTTCCTGTGCTGGCTGGTGACCGACTTCCTGGTGGTTGCGCGCTCCAGGGGGGAAGAAGCCCGGGTTGCGCGCTGGGAACAGGCGCTGGCAGATTGGAAGATCGCGCTGCTTGGGCCGGGCTGGGACGGGCAGTGGTTCAAGCGCGCGTTTTTCGATGGTGGCGAACCACTGGGAAGCCATGTCAATGCGGAGGCCCGCATCGACCTGATCGCGCAGGCCTGGTCGGTGTTGTCGGGCGCGGCCCCCGAGGCCATGCAGCGCATGGCGCTGGCTGCCGTGCAGGAGCTGCTGGTAGACCAGGACACGCGTCTGGTCCGCCTGCTCGATCCGCCGTTGCAGAATGCGGTGCCCAGCGCCGGTTACATCCAGGCCTACCCGCCTGGGGTGCGTGAAAACGGTGGCCAGTACTCCCATGCGGCGGTGTGGGCGCTGATGGCCCAGGCGGCTTATGCAGCCCAGGGAGGCCGGTGCGCACCGGCGGGTGACCTGGTCTATCGCATGTTCACCTGGATCAGTCCGGCGCACCGCGCCATCGATCCGGTTGCCGGCCCGGTGTACGGCCTGGAGCCCTACGCGGTGGCAGGCGACGTGTACAGCCAGCCCCCCTATGCCGGGCGTGGTGGCTGGAGCTGGTACACCGGTGCCGCCGCTTGGTTGCACCGGGCCGCCATCGAGTCCATGTTCGGCTTGCGCCATGGCGCCGTCGACCTGTCGTTTTCACCGTGTCTGCCCTCCGACTGGAAACGCGCCGAATTGCGCCTGGTGCGCGACGGTCGCAGCATGCACTTCATCCTCATCCGTGCCAGCGCAGACCAGGCGTTGGAGCTGGCCGGGCAGCCTGGCGCCGCCTTGCTGCTGCCAGGCGCAACGCTGCGCTGGACCGATCTCGCGGCGCAGACCTGGTTCGTGGTCCCGCTCCTGGTTCACTGACGGACGGCGTTCGCGGCGGAGGGACTTGGGGCCCTCTCGGCGGCGGGGGTAGTCGGTGCGCGAGGCATCGTCCTACACGCACAGGGGCTCGGCGCTGATGGGCGCAAAGTCAGTGCGATCCTACAGTCAGGTCATTCGCCATGTGTGCTGTCGCACATGGCCCGTTGCCCCCCACCAGGAACACGTCATGGCCCACAAAAGCGCAAACAACAACGTCAAACAACTCAAGGTCAGCGAGTATCAGCGCATGGCGCTGGACCAGACGGCACTTGCCGCTGCACGCCACAGCCTGGACCAGGGCGCGGTGACGCCTGCAGCCGGGCCCTGGCGCGCAGATATCGTCAAGCTGCTGAACGACTCGCTGGCGACCGAGCTGGTGTGCGTGTTGCGTTACAAGCGCCACCATTTCACCGCCAGCGGTCTGGCTTCACCCAAGATCGCCGAGGAGTTCATGGTGCATGCCACGGAAGAGGCAGCCCATGCCGACCGGCTGGCCGAGCGCATTGTGCAACTCGGCGGTGAGCCGGATTTCTCGCCCGACAGCCTGAGCAAACGCAGCCACGCCGACTACGACGACTCGTCCGATCTGAAGGCGATGATCAAGGCCAACCTGATTGCCGAACGTGTGGCGATCGAGGCCTACAGCCAGATCATCGGGCTGATCGGCGACAAGGACCCCACCACCCGCCGATTGCTCGAAGACATCCTGAGCGACGAGCAGGGACACGCAGATGAACTGCGCGACTGGCTGGCTGACTAAGAACAAGTTCCAGGCCTGCATGTTTTCCGCCCTGGGATCGTGGGGCTATCACGATCCAAGCAATTTCAGTCACACATCAACCTCAAAGGAGATTCACCATGATCATTCGTAACACCCTGGCAGCCATTGTTGCCGCCGTGGCCCTGCTCAGCGTTACCGGCTGCGCCGTCATGCGCGGACAGGAGACGGTTGGCGCCTACGTCGACGACACTGGCATCACGACCCTCATCAAGTCGCGCTTTGTCGAGAACAGGCAGGTCGATGCTGCTTCCATCAGAGTGGAGACGCTCAATGGCACCGTGATGTTGTCCGGCTTTGCCAAGAGCTCACTCGAGAAGAACACTGCCGAGAGCATTGCGCGCGGCGTGAACGGCGTGAAGATGGTGAAGAACGAGATTGCAGTCCGGCCTTGAACCCTGGCGCAGCGGCACGGGCGGCCTGTTGAGCAATTGACGGTCGCTCGCTCAGAAGTCATCCAACTTGCCCGTAGGACCGGACTTCAGAGCCTATGCCGCGGTAACCGGTGTAGCCGCAAGACTGGTCAAATATCGGTTCGCCGCTGACACGGTAGGTCCGTGACGAACCATCGACTTCGGTACGGCTGAACAGGAAGTCCAGAAACGGCTGGCGTGCTGCAATCCTGGCCTGCAAGGCCGCGCGTTCCACCTCATTCCAGCCAATCAAGGGGACAGGCTGCTCGTGGCCCAGCAGGTCTGTCACGCGGATCCCCAGCATCTGCTGCACCGGCCCGGAGACACGGGTGAATTTGCCGGTCTCGTTCTGTTCCCAATACCAGTCGGAGCCGAGCTCCACCAGCCGGCGCAAGCGTTCCTCGCTGTCCAGCAGTGCGCTGGTGCGTTGCAGCACCGTTTGCTCCAGGGCGCGGTTGTGCTCGGCCAGGCGCCGGTACAACAATCGGATCTCCAGCATGTTGCGGATGCGGGTTCTGACTTCCAGCAGGTCGAAGGGTTTACTGATGAAATCCTTCGCGCCGGCCTGCAGCGCGCGCAGCTTATGGCCGGGCTCGGCGGTCAGCACAATCACCGGCAGGTAGACATCGGTGTCGACCGCCTGCAGGGCAGCCATTACCTCGAAACCGTCCATGTGCGGCATGTTCAGGTCCAGCAGGATCAGGTCATAGTCGTGTTCAAGGTGCAGCGCACCCACATCGCGCGGTGACTGGGTGGACGTCACATTCCGGTAACCAGCGTCCTGCAGGAGTTGTTCGAGCAGCTGCACATTGGCCTTCTGGTCGTCGACCACCAGCACACGTGCGGCGTTGACTTCGGCAGGGGTGATCGTCATAGGGGGTCTCCTGGAATGGTGTTGGTCGATCTGGAGCGTGCAAATTGCATGGCCTCGTCCAGCGTGGCCATGAATTCGGCCACCCGGATCGGCTTGGTGAGGTAACGAAAAAATCCGGCCTCGAGGCCTCTGACGATGTCGGCCGGCATGGCGTTGGCGCTCAGCGCAACCACCGGAATGGCACTGGTGAGCGGGTTGGTGGCCAGCAGGTGCAAGGCCTGGACCCCGCTGATGCCGGGCAGGTTGATGTCCATCAGGATCACATCGGGCAAGGCGGTGAGCGCCAGCTCGACGCCGCTGCGCCCGTCGCGGGCGCTGAGAAAGTGGATGTCTGCCCGGCGTGCCACCAGGTCTTCGACCAGCAGCAGTTTGGCGGGGTTGTCTTCCACATACAGCAGGGTGTGTTGCCGCGGGTGGGCGGACGGCGCCGCCACGGGAGCGGGCTGGGTTCCGCGGGGTGCGCTTGGCACAGCTGGCGCTGCTGTACTGTCGAGTTCAAACCAGAAGTTGCTGCCGCGCCCGCGCTCGCTCTCTACGCCGATGGCGCCATGCATCATCTCGACCAGCCGCTTGCACACCACCAGGCCGATCCCGGTGCCCTCTTCGCCGGTGGCCTCTTGTCCCAGCCGGTTGAAGGGCTGGAACAGCTGGGCCAGTTGCTCTGCGCTCAGGCCGGCTCCGGTGTCTTGCACGCTGATACGCAGGCGTGCCGGGCTCGGTCTGCTGGTTTGCACCAGCACCCGGCCCCCGTCGCGGGTGTATTTGCTGGCGTTGGACAACAGGTTGATCAGCACCTGCTTGAGCCGGGTGCGATCCGCATGAATAAAAAACGCCTCCTCCAGGACGGGGAAAACCACCTGGATGTCGCGCTTGTGGGCTTGCGGCCCGACCATGGTCTGGCATTCGAGCATGATTTCCGCCAGTGCCACCGGCTCCAGCGACAGCGACAACTTGCCGGACTCGATCAGCGCCAGATCCAGGATCTCGTTGATCAGCTCCAGCAGGTACCAGCCGGCCTGCAGGATCTGGTCCAGGCTGCGTTTTTGCGGCACGGTGGGCTCGGGCGCGCCGGATTCAATCAGTTGCGCAAAGCCGAGGATGGCGTTGAGCGGCGTGCGCAGCTCGTGGCTCATGCTGGAGAGGAAGTCGGATTTCGCCTGGTTGGCCTTTTCGGCGGCAGACTTGGCGCCTTCGAGTTCGATGTTGTTCTGCTGCAGCGCTTCGTCAAGCAGTTTGCGTTCGGTGATGTCACGCGCGGCGGCAAATACCCCCTGCAAGGCGCGGTCGCGGTCGTAGAACGTGGTGGCGTTGTACGACACCACGGTTTCGCGGCCGTCGCGCGAGCGCGCCGTGAGTTCGTAGTTGGTGACCTTGTTTTCTTTCAACACCTGTCTGATTCCAGCCTCGGCGCGCTGCGGGTCGGTGAAGTAGTTCTTGAACGGCGCACCGATCAGTTCATCACGCGTGCAGCCGGTCAGCGCCTCCATCTGGCGGTTCACGTCCGAAATGATGCCGGCCGGGTCGGTGGTCATCAGCGCATCGATGTTCGATTCGATCAGCGAGCGGGTGTAGAACTGCTGGTCGCGCAGGCGCTGGTCAAGTTTCTTGCGTTCTTCCTCGACCAATTGGCGCGCCGTGTTGTCGGTGCCGATCAGCAGGTAACCGATGATCGTGTTCTGGGCGTCTCGCAGCGCGGTCACCGACACCACAGCCGGGAAGCGGCTGCCGTCCTTGCGGATATAGGTCAGCTCGTAGATGTCCTCGATGCCGCGCGAGGCCTTGAACACCAGGGCTTCGAAGCCGGGGGTGATGGGGGTGCCGAGTTCG
>JANOTG010000319.1:0-2415 GCA_031416215.1 Betaproteobacteria bacterium | reverse complement strand
GCCACCGCCACCAGCAGGCGCGTATTACCCGCAGCCAGCGGCTCGGCCACGCTCAACTGGTCCAGGTCGCGCGTGTCGTCGTTGTCAATCGAAAACCAGGTCAGCTGCCGCAGGTCGCGGATGTCGGCTCCGTGTTCGAGGCCGGTCTGGCGCGCGGATTCTGCTTCCTGCAAGGCCTGCGGAGAAAAGGTGGGCAACAGGCCGCGGCTGCGCATGGCTTCTATGGCGATTTGGTAGAGATGGGTTGGGTCCATGGGGTTCACTGGTAAATCGCCTCAATTTACTCGCTGGCGCGCGCAATTACAGTGTTAATCGACCGATATTTTGCGAGGGCTGGAGGGGACGCAAGACTATTCTTGCGTAGGGACAAAAGAGTTTCTGCATCAGACCAGCGCGGTCTGAAGACGAGATCGTTGCGGCATTTTCGACCATGGCTCAGGCAAAAGGCGGCGCCGTCATCGTGATGCGGGACGGCGTCTTTTTGAGGCGCACCCAACAAATCGCGGAACTGGCGACCAGGCACAGATTGCCGACGATTTCTGACAATCGGGAATACGTGGACGCCGGTACGTTGATGAGTTATGGACCGAGCCTCGTCGCCCAGTTTGCGTATGCCGCAACTTATGTCGGCAGGATCTTCAAAGGGGCGAGGCCGGGCGATCTGCCCGTGGAGCAGCCGACGAAATTCGAACTCATCCTCAATCTCAAGGCAGCCAATGCGCTTGGGCTGATTCTCCCGAAGTCGCTACTGCTGCGCGCCGACGAGGTGATTCAATGACCGATCATGACAAGACCTGACACTCGGTAATGGTCAGGCGTACGCCTGCTCTCGCTGCATTGCCGGTCTACACTTTTCTCTATTGCTGCCATTCAGCCCGAGCGGCAGGTTCCGAGAAAGTTGTCGGGCTGGACCTGTTTAGTTTTGTTCGATACCTGCCCGCGCGACGCCAAGGTGCGGCGCATGACAAAGGCTGGAGGGCAGGTGTTGGACAAACCTCGGGGGAGGAAACCTCGGTGTCAAGTCTGGTCCATCATTGGATCACCTCGTGCGCGCGCAACAGAAGTTCCTGCGGGATGATGATCCCCATAGCCTGGCGGCATTCGCGTCCCCATTGACCACCGCGTGGCTACGTCGGCGGCTGGCACCATTAATCCGGTTGTGTGGCCTATCGCACAGTGATGGCATTGTCGCGACAGGTAGAGTATTTGAACCTTCCACTCTAAGGGTTCCCCATGAAGGAAAAGCCGACCGATCCGCACCCAATAAGTGACCTGGCCTATGACTGGATCACCCTGATTCAGAACAAGGCTCAGGCACTTATGGCCTACGACCAGTACATCAAAGACGCAGAACAGGCGGGTTCCGCTGAGTGTGCTGCCTTTTTCCGCAAGGTCCACGACGCCGACAAAGCCCAACTTGCCGAAGCCAAACTACATCTGATAGCTGTGCTGCAGGGAAAGATGGGCGGCGGTTAGGCAGACGCACGGTTTTTGACCGCCAACGGCTGGGCTGCCACCGAAGACCGTGGCGGTTCGCTCTGAAGTCAAACCCACACAAGAACTGAGATCAGAGGGCTTCCATGCCCGGTGATGCCAAGCCATGATAAGGCTACGCCTGGACGGCAGGTATGTAGCCTTGGCTGGCCATTGCCATGACCGGGAGCGGCCATTGGCAGGTTTGTCCTTCAACGTCCATCGCCATGCGCCGTCGTTGTTCAAATCGTGTCCGTGAAGAATGCCAAGTGTGCTGAAGCACGTTGCTTGTAACGTTGCTTGTAGATTCGCACGCCGACTTCGAGGTGAAAAATGCTGTCCGCTGCTAGAGAACCCGAACGCTTGGATCGAGGAGCCAATGCGGAGCGTGACGCTGTGACCCACACACCCTCGGCCCAATCGGAGCACGCGCCGGTGGGATCGCCGGCTGACCACACTGCCAGCGCCTCCGTCGCGGGAGCCAAGACCTCGCTGAAGAAGGCCTCACGGTGGTCGGTGAGGCAGTGGGGGAGCATGATCAAGGCTGCGCTGGCGGCATGGCTCGACGACTATGCCCCCAGCATGGGCGCTGCGCTGTCGTACTACACCGTCTTCTCACTCGCGCCCTTGCTGGTGATCGTGATTTCCGTGGCCGGCTTGATCTTCGGCGCCGACGCCGTAAGGGGAGCGGTCTTTGGTCAAATCGATGGCTTGATGGGTGCCGAGGTCGCCAAGGGGATCCAAGATCTCCTGAGCAGCGTCAGCAAGCCCAGCACCGGCATCCTGGGCACGGTCGTCGGACTGGTGGTGCTGCTGATCGGTGCCACCACCGTTTTCGGCGAGTTGCAGGACGCGCTCGACCGTATCTGGCGCGCCCCGGCACGCGCGACATCGAGCGGACTGGTAACGCTGGTACGTACCCGTCTGCTGTCGTTCGGCATG
>JANOTG010000318.1:0-3263 GCA_031416215.1 Betaproteobacteria bacterium | reverse complement strand
ACAACACGTGGGCGATTTTGACGCTGGCCGAAGTCGCCACGATGGTCACGGCCATGGCGGCGGCGGCGGCAGTGAAGCCTGATTCGTCCATGTTGATGATGGTGACCGCCGCCAGTTTGGTGTCGGTCGAATACAGGAAGATCACCGCCGACACCGTGGTCATGGCGTTCACAAACAGGTAGATGCTGATGTCCAGCACAGCCGGCAGGCACACCGGCACACTGACCCGCGACATGGTGCGAAACAGCGACACCTTGAGCGACGCCGATACGGCCTCGAATTCGGCGTCGAGCTGCTTCAGTGCAGTGGTTGCCGTCAAATGGCTGACGGTATAAAAGTGCGTGACCGAATTCACCACCAGAATCGCCATCGTGGCGTAAATGAAACCGAACGGGTTGCCCTTGGCGTTGAAGAAGAAGATGTAGGCCAGGCCCAGCACCAGGCCGGGCACCGCCATCGGCAACATCGCCATCAGTTGCGCCAGCATGCGGCCAGCGGCAAAGGCACGTGTCTTCTCCAGTAGGTAGGCGCCCAGAAAAACCACCAGCGTACCAATGACGGCGGTCCAGGCGGCGAGTTCGACCGAGTTCCAGTAGGCGGCCCAGCCGTCACTGTCGAAGTTGGAGAAAACGTAGTTGTTCAGGGTCAGCGCCAGGTTGTACGGCCAACGCGTCACAAACGATGCCCACACCGCCATCGCCAGCAAACCAAAGATCAGGCCACCAACCACCGCACAAAAAGCGAACAGGCCCCAGTCGCGCCGTGGCGAAGGTTTGGGCACCAGCGGCACGGCGCGCGCCGACAACAACGCCACCTGGCGGCGTTGCACGATGCGATCGGCGATGAAGGCCACCACGGCCGGTATCAGCAGCACAAAACCGACCACCGCCCCCATCTGGAAGTTCTGCTGCCCGATCACCTGTTTGAAGATGTCGGTGGCCAGCACATTGAAGCGCCCACCGATCACCTTGGCGATACCGAAATCGGTGATCACCAGTGTGAAGATGACAAAGCCGGCACTGATGACGCCATATTTCGCCCCCGGCAGTGTGACGGTAAAGAACACCCGCGTCTTGGAGGCGCCCAAAGCATCTGCGGCTTCGTACAAACGGGCATCGGCCATTGACAACGCCGCCAGCAAGATCATCAGGGCATGCGGGAAGCAGTAAAACACCTGCGACACCACGATGCCAAACGGGCCATATACCGACACGCCGAACATCCACTCTTTCAACAGCCCCTGATTGCCGAACAGGTAGATCAGCGAGATCGCCGGCAGCAGCGATGGCGCAAGGATCGGTATCAGCGCCAGGGCCTGGAACAAGCCCTTCCAGCGCATGCAACTGCGTTGCAGGGCGTAGGCATAGACAAAGGCCAGCGGCAACACGATGACGGTGGTCAGCACCGAGACCAGCAGGCTGTTCCAGACCGAGGCAAAAAGTGCCGGCGTGGAAAAATAGCGGATGTAGTTGGCCAGGCCGACAAAGGCGCCGTCCTGGTCCTGGAAACTCTTGGACAACAACCACCACAGCGGCAGAATCAGCGTCAGCAGCATCCAGCCGATAAACAGGCAGATGCCCGCACGCATCAACAGGTCGTCGCGGTCCAGCCGGCGCCGGATCGGCGGCGCGTCGGAACCCGCGGACAGACTGGCCTGTGTCACGGCTGGTGTGTTGTGGCGGGAAACACGCGAATCCGGTCCGAGGGCAGGCCGATCCGCAGTTCCATGCCCTCAACCACCGACAGGTCCCGTACCACGTTGATGGAAAAGTCGGCCACCAGGGCTGCTTTGTCACCGCTGGTCGCCAGCCCGACGCGGCAAAACGCGCCGAGAAACTCAATATCGACCACGCGAACGCTGCAGGTATTGGCGCCACCTGCCGCCACGTTGCGCACCACCACGTCTTCGGGCCGGATCGCCAGCGTCACATCGTTGCCGGGCCCCGGTTGCAGATCGATATCGCAGGCCAGGTCGAGCTTGCCAAACCGCACCACGCCGGGGCGGACCACCACGGCGGGCAAGAAATTGGTGGTGCCGACAAAATCGGCGACAAACGCACTGGCCGGCGTGCGGTAGACCTCCAGCGGCGAGCCCACCTGCTCGATCACGCCCTCGTTCATCACGACGATCCGGTCCGCCATGGTCAGCGCCTCTTCCTGATCGTGTGTCACCATGATGGTGGTCACACCCAGGCGCTCGTGCAGGCGGCGAATCTCGATGCGCAAATAGGCGCGCACCCGGGCATCGAGCGCACTCAAGGGTTCGTCGAGCAGCAGCAGGCCCGGCGACAAGGCCAAGGCGCGCGCGAGAGCCACCCGCTGCTGCTGACCGCCCGAAAGCTGGGCCGGGTACTTCGGGCCGGCATCCGGCATGCCAACCAGCTTGAGCAGCTCGTCCACGCGGGTGTTGATCTCCACGCGCGGCATGCCTCGGCTGACCAGCCCGTAACCCACGTTGGCTGCCACCGACAGGTTGGGGAACAGTGCGTAAGACTGAAAAACGATGCCGAAGTCGCGTTGCGAGGCCGGCAGGTTGGAAATTTCCCGATCGGCCTGAAAGATGCGCCCCGAGGTCTGGATATCCAGGCCGGCGATGGCACGCAGCAGGGTCGTCTTGCCGCAGCCTGATGGACCCAGAAAACAGACGAACTCACCCTTGGGGATGGTGAGCGAGATGTCCTTGAGTGCGGAAAAGGCACCGAACTGCTTTTTCAGCCGTTCGATGCGCAGGTAGGGCGCAGTCACAAGAGCGCAGGGCCCTTATTTGGGAGCCGACTTGCCGTCGTAACGCTTGGTCCACTCGGCCAGGATCTTGGCGCGGTCGTTACCCATTTTTCCCAGATCGATCTTCACCATGGCCGCGTCGGCGCTTGGCGGGTAGTTCGGCGGCGCCGGGTTCATGCCCGGGTAACCGACGATAGCGTAGTACTTGCCGTACAACTCGTAGGCGCCCTTGCTGACAGCAAAGTCAGCCAGCTTTTGGGCTGCCGCCATGTTCTTGGTACCCTTGACGACGGCAGTGGCCTCCATGTCCCACGGTGCGCCTTCCTTGGCCAGGATGATGTCGATCGGTGCACCGGCGGTCTTCTCGCGGGCACCGCGCATGTCAAAACCGATACCGATGGCGCGCTCGCCCTTGGCTGCCTGCACGCAGGGTGCAGAGCCGGAGTGGGTATACACCGCGATGTTGTTGTGCAGCTTGTCCATGAATTCCCAAGCTGCTTTTTCACCCATGATCTGGATCCAGGCGTAAACCGCCTGGT
>JANOTG010000317.1:0-5848 GCA_031416215.1 Betaproteobacteria bacterium | reverse complement strand
TGCGCGGCCGCTACGGCCTGTTGCACCGGCATTGCTCGCATCGCGGCGCAAGCCTGGAATACGGCATCATCCAGGAGTCTGGCATCGCCTGTTGTTACCACGGTTGGCACTACGATGTCGATGGTTGCATTCTGGCGACGCCTGCAGAACCGAACGACCGTGTCCGCAGCCGCCTGGTGCATGGTGCCTATCCAGTGCAGGAGGTAGACGGCATCCTGTTTGCCTACTTCGGGCCGGTCGATCTGATGCCCGTCATACCCAAATTCGATACTCAAATCATTGGTGAAACCGATGCGGTGCCGTTCTCGCTGCTCACGCCATGCAACTGGCTTCAGGTGTTCGAGAACACGCAGGATCCGGTGCATGTGGTGTACCTGCACACGCGCATGACCGGAGCCCAGTTTGGTGAGGCCTCGGGCGCACAGCAGGTGATCGACTATCGGGAGACACCGATTGGAATGATCAACGTGCAGACACGCTTTTGGAACGGTTATGTCTGGAATCGAACCTCTGACACCATCTTGCCCAACTGCAACCAGGCCGGCGCCATATGGGAAACCGCTGACCAGACCAAGCTGTTTCAACGCGCGTCGATGCTGCGCTGGATGGTGCCAGTCGACGATACACACACGATGACCATTGGATGGCGCTACTTCCGGCCTGAACTCGATCCCAAGGGCATCGGCGACCGGTCCAAAGTGGGCAAACAGACCATCGATTTCGTCGGTCAGACCGAGGAGGAGCGCAGTTACGAGGAGCGCCAACGTGTCCCCGGAGACTACGAGGTACAGGTCTCGCAACGTCCCATCGCGGTGCATGCGCTGGAGAATCTGGCCACATCCGACCGCGGTGTGGCGATGCTGCGTCGCCTGATCCGCGACGGTATTCGCAGCGATCCACGGAGCGCGCGTACGCCGGCGCCGATGTGCGAAGGGATTACCGGCACCTACGGCCAGGACACGATCTGGCCTAGTGCGGAAAAGCAGGGTTACAGTCCCGAGGCACTGGCCCGGTTTGGCCGATGTGTTGCAGATTCTGTGCTTTCGACAGGAGATCGTCCAGCGACACAACGTCAGTCGGCGATCGACGCGGTGTTGCACACGAATTTTTGCGCCTGAGCTTCCTGCGCGAGTGCGGGTGTGGTAAATTTAATCAGAGGCAACTAAATTGAACCAAACCAGCAGAACCAGACCCGCCGCGCGAGCCATCATCTGGCATCGCGCGGCATGGTTCGAGTCGCTCCAGTTTGTTGTGCTTTTCGGCCTGCTCGTCGCCCTGACCATCCACGGTGCCCAGAGCATGGAGTACCAGTGGAAATGGGACAAGGTGCCCAGGTACATCTACCGCGTGATCGATGGCGAGCTGATCTGGGGCCCCTTGATGAAGGGGGTGTTTGTCACGATGGACATCGCCTGGAAGGCTGGCATCCTGGCCATGTTGATCGGTCTGGCGACGGCGCTGCTGCGATTGTCGGGCTCCATCGTCGGTACCGCCCTGTCCTGGGTCTACATCGAGGTGATCCGCAATACACCCATCCTGGTGCAGGTACTCGTCTTTTATTTCATCATCGCTGCGGTGCTGGGCATTCCGCGCGAATGGTCCGGCATCCTGTGCCTGGCCTTCTATGAAGGTGCATTCACGGCCGAGATCATCCGCGGCGGCATCGTGGCGGTGCGCAAGGGCCAGCGAGAAGCCAGCCAGAGCCTGGGTTTCTCCACGGTTGACATGTACCGCGACATCATCCTGCCACAGGCTGTGCCATTGATGTTGCCGCCCCTGGGTGGCATCGTCGTCAACCTCGTCAAGCATTCGGCCATCGTCAGCGTGATTGCGGTGTTTGATCTGACGACGCAGGCACGCACGGTGGTGTCAGATACCTTCATGGCGTTCGAAATCTGGCTCACCACGGCCGCGCTGTACCTGGTCATGACGGTTTCGTTGTCGCTGGTTGTGGCGTGGCTTGAGCGACGTTACAAAGTGGAGTGAGCGCCATGCCGACGACACCAACCATCACGCCGCATGCTGCCGCCAGAAGACGACCAGCCACCCGAAGGTCGCGCTGGACCGGGATCGACACCGCATTGCTGCTGCTGTTTGCGCTGGCAATGGGTGCCTTGTTGTGGCACGCCGGTGGTGTGTTCAGCTACAAATGGAACTGGTCCACGGTCTGGCCGTTTGTCTACCGTTTTGACGAAGCGACGAAGGCCTGGGTGCCGAACATTCTTTTCGAGGGTCTGGCCACCACGTTGCGTCTCGCTTTCTGGGGCATCCTGGTCGCCAGTGTCATCGGCACAGTAATGGGTTTTGCACGGGTCAGCAAGAAGCTGATGTTCAGGCTGATCGGTACCGCGTACGTGATGTTGATCCGCAACATTCCGCCGGTGGTTTTTGTCTTCGTGTTTGTCTTCTTTATTGCCAGTCAGATCATGCCGGCAACGGGCCTGGGGGCCCGCATCAGGGACTTGTCACCAACCGCGCAGTGGTGGTTGTCGCTCCTGTTCGGGACGCCCAAGCTGTTCGACAACTTCCTGCTCGGACTGATCTGCCTGTCGGTGTTCTCCGGCGCCTATGTCACCGAGATCGTGCGTGCGGGCTTGCAATCGGTCCCCCGGGCGCAGGTCGAGGCGGGCGAGAGCCTGGGCATGAAGCCGCGTGATGTCACACGATTTGTGGTTTTGCCGCAGGCCTTTCGCAATGTGTTGCCGCCCATGGCCGGTCAGCTGATACAACTCATCAAGGATTCCTCGCTGGTGTCGCTGGTGTCGATCCAGGAGCTGACGTTCATGGCGCAGGATGTGCAGGTCACCACGCAGCGGGTGTTCGAAGTGTTCCTGTTTGTAGGCGCCATGTATTTCGTGATCTGTTTCACGCTGTCCCAAGTGTTTTCGGCGCTGGAGCGGCGTTATGCCCGCGCCCTCAAATAGCAGGTTGCAAGCCATGGACTCTGACATCATCCAGCTCAAGGGCGTGAACAAATGGTTCGGCGACCTGCATGTGCTGCGCGACGTGGACCTCAGCATCCGCCGTGGCGAGCGCATGGTGATATGCGGCCCGTCCGGATCAGGAAAGTCCACCCTCATCCGCTGCATCAACCGGCTCGAGGAGCATGATGAGGGCACCATCATGGTGGACGGCATCAAGCTCGACCACGACACCGAGCATGTGGCTGCAATCCGGCGCGAGGTCGGCATGGTGTTCCAGCACTTCAACCTGTTTCCGCATCTGTCGGTGCTGGAGAACTGCGCCTTGCCGCAAATTCGCGCGCGCGGCACGTCACGCTCCCAGGCCGAAGCCAAAGCCATGGAATACCTGACGCGGGTGCGTATCCCGGAGCAGGCGGCCAAATTCCCGTCGCAACTCTCTGGCGGACAACAACAGCGGGTGGCGATTGCCCGCTCCTTGTGCATGGAGCCCAAGGTGATGTTGTTCGACGAGCCGACATCGGCGCTGGACCCGGAAATGATCAAGGAGGTGCTCGATGTGATCATCGACCTCGCGCAATCCGGCATGACCATGATCTGTGTCACCCATGAGATGGGTTTTGCCAAGAAGGTCGCCGATACCGTGGTTTTCATGGATGCCGGGCGTATCGTCGAGAAGGCGCCCCCGAAGGAACTGTTCGAGAACCCCCAGTCGGACCGCACCAAGCTGTTTTTGAGCCAGATACTTTCCCACTGAACAACCGCGCCGGTGCTGGCGCCGGCCATGGAGACTCCAGTCATGCCGCAACACCCTTTTCCCGATGGCGCTGTCGACTGGTCGGGCGACAACCCGGGCATCTACCTCAAGGACAGCGCGGATGGCCCGTTCAAGTCATTGATGGTCTGGTTCAGGATCGCCTGGTCGCCGTTTGGCAAGGGCCATGCGGTCGTGCTGTTCGAAGATCCGTCCAGCACCTCTGGCTGGCCAGCGATTGCGAACTTTTGTGTTTCTGACAACGAACCCTTGGCGCGCTACCTGGTGGAGAATTTCTGCAAGCGGTTTGGCGTGTTCCGAGACGCCAAGGCGTTCGGGCCGTTGCAGTTCCTGCCGATGACGACCCATGCCGCGGGCGGCGACAACCTGCATTCGAGTTCGGTGTCGGTCACGGCGCCTGGTTTGCAGCTGGAGCTGTTGTGGGATCAACTCGGCAAGCCTTTCGCGGCTGATGTGTTGCCCGACATGACGGCCACCGGCAAACACGAGATGTATAGCGTGTTTGTCGAAAGTGCTCAGGCGTCTATTACCGTGAATGGCCGCCGTCTGCCTGGACAGCCGTTTCCGCGGCCGTTCATGGGGCGTACTGCCAGCTCGGCCTTTCTGGCTTTTTCCGAAACATGGATCACGGCCTGATCGGCGCACTGTCCGCCAGCCAGGCAGCGGCGCAGATTCGTGCTGGCACGCTCGGCTGCGAAGACCTGATGTTGTCCTGCCTGGCGCGCATCGCCCAGCGCGAGCCTCAGGTCGGTGCCTGGCAATTCCTCGATTCCACCCGCGCCCTGGAGCGGGCGCGTGCCGCTGACAAGTTGCCGCCTCGCGGTCCCCTGCACGGTATTCCGGTGGGCATCAAGGACATCATGGACACGGTGGACATGCCGACCACGTTGGGCTCACCGATGTATGCCAAACGCCAGCCCGATTGGGACGCCGCCTGCGTGGCCGCATTGCGGGCGGCCGGCGCGATTGTTGTGGGCAAAACAGTGAGCACCGAGTTCGCCTATTTTCAGCCCGGCAAAACACGCAATCCGCACAACCTGTTGCACACGCCGGGGGGTTCGTCGAGCGGCTCGGCGGCCGCTGTGGCAGACTGCATGGTGCCGGTGGCCCTGGGCTCGCAGACCGCGGCGTCGGTGACCCGGCCGGCGGCGTTTTGTGGTGTCTACGGCTACAAGGCCAGCCATGGCGAGTTCAGCCTTTCGGGTATTCGCCCGTTTGCCGAGTCACTGGATTCGTTGGGAGTTTTATCACGCTCGGTGGATGACATCGTTTTGTTGCGCACCGTCTTGCTGGGTGGGCCCCACACAGAACGCCAGCCGCTTGCCAGGCCGGCACGATTGGCAGTCTGCCGTACGCCGCAATGGTCACAGGCCGAACCCCAGGCGCAACAGGCATTGGAGACGTTGCTGCAGGCCTGTCGAAAAGCCGGCGCCGTGGTCAGCGAGCTGGATTTGCCGGCGCAGTTTGCCGGGCTGATCGATGCCCAGAAAACCATCATGGCGTATGAAGCAGCGCACAACTATGTGTTTGAAACCGCCAGTTGCCCGGAGCAGCTCAGTGCTGCATTTAGTGCCTTGACAGATGCCGGCCGCGGCATCAGCCGGGATCATTACGCGAGTGCCAAACGGGAAGTGGTGCAAGCCAAGCGTGTCCTGCGCAACATGGCAGCCGAGCTGGATGCGTGGATATCTCCAGCCGCCATCGGCGAGGCGCCGCTGGCCACCTCCGGCACCGGCGACCCGGTGATGAGTCGGATGTGGACGGCGCTACAAGGCCCCAGCCTGTGTGTGCCGCTGGGGCGTGGCGCCCAGGGCCTGCCCTTGGCGGCACAGCTGGTAGCGCTGCCTGGCCACGACGACGATCTGTTGCAAATCGGCCAGTGGGTTGGCACATTGTTGGAGTCAGCATGACGAGCGCGAGTACACCGGATTACCAGGTTTTCGAGGCCGGCAATGTCGCCCTGCAGTCGGGCCTGACCTACCGCGGCGCCAAACTCGCCTACAAGACCTACGGCAGCTTGAACGCGCAACGCAGCAATGCCATCGTCTACTGCACTTCCTACGCCGCACACCATACGGACATCGAGTACATGGTGGCTCCCGGCGCTGCGCTTGACCCGACCAAATATTTCATCATCATTCCGAACATGTTC
>JANOTG010000316.1:0-1803 GCA_031416215.1 Betaproteobacteria bacterium | reverse complement strand
GGCTGGCGATCAAGCCCAGGGCCGCCGGCCCCAGGCGCGCGCCGGCGAACAAGGCCGGATGGCCCTGCAGCAGGTCTTCGCCCAGTTTGCGCCGGTTGTCTCCTGGCACCAACACATCGGGCGGCAGTGTGATGTGGTCGCTGTTGACCTGAACCAGCTCCTGCGGCGCCACGGTGTCCAATCCGCTCGGCATGACAGCGCCGGTCATGATCTTGACGGCCTGTAGCGGACCGACTGTGCCAGCCCAGCCGGCGCCGGCCAACGCCGTTCCCACCACCGTCAGATGCAGGCTTTTTCCAGCGCGCAGCGCCGACCCGTCGAAGGCAAAACCGTCCATGGCCGAGTTGTCGTGGGGCGGCACGCTGATGGGCGATGTCAGGTCGTTGGCCAGTACCCGATCCAGTGCGTCAAAAACCCCCACTGTTTCGGTCTCCGGCACCGGATCGACCAGCCGCTGGAGAAAGTCGCTGACGGCGCCAGCGCTCAGGCTTTGCGGGTCATATCCCTGCAACTCGGCCACCACCGCATCGACTCCGCGCGTCATGGAGCGCGCCTTGCTTGTTGCACGGTGCGGCGGCCGACCCGGTAAACGGCGCGCCGACTCATGCCTGAAGCGCCTGCAGTCTGGGCGGGCTGTTTACACTGCCGCAAGCTGCCCGCGTCGTCTGGCGCCGATGTGGTTGGCATGGCGATGTCACTGCCTGGGCGCGCGCCGCTCCGCCAGCCAGCACGACGCCGGTGATCAGATATGGGGCCAGCGCCATCGTGTATCACCCTCCGATGTAGCTCATCTCGACCCGCCGCTGGGCCGGCGCATTCGCGCTGCTGCGCAGTTCGGAATAACGGTCGCTGCGCTCCCCCCACACGGTGGCGATGGCGGATGCAATCGTCGCGTCGTCGGCGCCCGATCGGAGCAGCGTGCGCAGGTCGTGGCCCTGTGCGGCAAACAGGCACAGGTAGAGGCTGCCCTCGGTGGACAGGCGGGCCCGGTTGCAGTCGTGGCAAAAGGCCTGTGTCACGCTACTGATCACCCCCACCTCGCCCAAGTTCGGGTCTGGTCTGCCCTGGGCGTCGGCATAGGCCCAGCGCTGGGCGGTCTCGCCCGGCGCGCTCGCCTCCAGCGCCACCAGGGGCATCTGCTGCTGTATCAGGCGCACCACATCGGCCGATGGCATCACTTCGTCCATACGCCAGCCATTGGTGGCGCCGACATCCATGTACTCGATGAATCGCAGCACGATGCCGCTACCGCGAAAGTGCCGGGCCATTGGCAGTATCTCGTGGTCGTTGGTGCCGCGCTTGACCACCATGTTGACCTTGATCGGGCCCAGCCCGGCCTCCTGTGCGGCAGCGATGCCCGCAAGCACCTGCGCCACCGGAAAGTCGACGTCGTTCATGCGGCGAAACACGCGGTCGTCCAGGCCGTCCAGGCTCACCGTGACCCGTTGCAGCCCGGCGTCCTTCAGTGCGCGCGCCTTGCGCTGCAGCAGCGAACCGTTGGTGGTGAGTGTGATGTCCGGCGTGTCGCCTTCGACCGTGCGCAGGGCCGCGAGTTTGCCGATCAGGACTTCCAGGTTCTTGCGCAGCAGCGGTTCACCGCCGGTGATGCGGATCTTGCGCACGCCGTGCGCCAGAAACAGCGTCGCCAGGCGGGTGATCTCCTCGAAGCTCAACAGGGCGGACTGCGGCAGGTAGGCATGGTCGCGGTCGAACACCTCCTTGGGCATGCAATAACTGCAGCGGAAGTTGCAGCGGTCGGTGACACTGATGCGCAGGTCGCGCAATGGCCGTCCCCGGGTGTCC
>JANOTG010000315.1:0-5198 GCA_031416215.1 Betaproteobacteria bacterium | reverse complement strand
CGCAATGAGCTGGAAGCGGGCCGGGAACTCGCAACGACGTGCTGCGCGCGAGATGGTGATGGTGCCGTTCTCCAGGGGTTCGCGCAACGCCTCCAGCGCGGCGCGCGGGAATTCGGGCAATTCGTCGAGGAACAACACGCCATGGTGCGCCAGCGATATCTCACCCGGGCGCGGCGGCGAGCCGCCACCCACCAGGGCCACCGCGCTGGCGCTGTGGTGCGGGCTGCCGGTCGGGCGCACGGCCCAGTTGGCCATTGCAAAACGACCGCCCAGGCTGGCCAACGCCGCGCTTTGCAAGGCCTCGTCGATGGTCATGGGTGGCAGCAGGCCGGCGAAGCGGTGGGCCAGCATCGATTTGCCCGAGCCCGGCGGGCCGCTGAGCAGCACGCTGTGGCCACCAGCGGCGGCAATTTCGAGTGCGCGTTTGGCGCCGCTCTGGCCCTTGACGTCGGAATAGTCGGGGTACTGGGCTTGCCCAGGCATTGCCGCCGCAGTGACCACGGCCCAGCCGGAGCCGGGTTCGACCGCGGCCGCATCCTCCGAGCCCGGCGGCAAGAAGTGCTGCACCACATCCAGCAGGTGGCGCGCCCGGTAGACCCGTGCACCGGGCACCAGGGCCGCCTCGTCGGCGCTCTGCGGTGGCAGAACGAGGTGGGTGTCGACATGTGCCGATTGCAGCGCCAGGCTCATGGCCAGCGCACCCCGTACCGCGCGCAGTTCGCCCGACAACGACAACTCGCCGGCGAACTCATGGCCAATCAGCCGGTTGCCGTCGATCTGACCGCTGGCGGCCAGAATGCCCATGGCAATGGGCAAATCGAAGCGGCCGGAATCCTTGGGCAGGTCGGCCGGTGCCAGATTGACGGTGATGCGCTTGTTCTGCGGAAACTCCAGGCCGGAGTTCTGGATCGCCGAGCGCACCCGCTCGCGCGCCTCTTTCACCTCCACATCGGCCAGGCCCACCAGCGTAAAACTCGGCAGACCGTTGGCCAGATGCACTTCGACCGTGACCGCCGCGGCCTCCAGCCCCAACAGGGCTCGGCTTTGCACCAAAGACAGGCTCATCGTCGTCACTCCTCTGTTTGGTGCATTAGTGCGGTGACCTGGCAACTTTGCGCACCGATAGTGTGCATACTGATGTTTTATACAGTTATCTTAACGTGCGTATCGTTGTTTGGTGCACAAGCAGTTGGCGGGTTCTTCGTCCTTCTGCGGGATGCGGGTGGCACGGTCTGTGCGTATGTGCATGGTCGATCAAATGAAACCGGAGCCCCCATGACCAAAATTACCTTGTCCGCTGTATCCGCACTTTGCCTGGCCATGGTTGCTGGCAGCGCATATGCCCAGACCAAACCGGCCGAGCCGGATTACACGCTGGCCTACAACGTGGGTGCCACTACCGACTACCGCTTCCGCGGCATTTCACAGTCGCGCCTGGACCCGGCAGTGTTTGGCGGTATCGACTTTGCGCACAAGAGCGGCTTTTATCTGGGGGCCTGGGCGTCGTCGATCAAATGGATCAAGGATGGCGGCGGCAATGCGAATGCGGAGATCGACCTGTACGGCGGCTACAAGGGCAGCCTGGGCGACATCGGCTATGACCTTGGTGCGCTGGCCTATGTCTATCCCAACCACAACCTGGTGACCAGCCCGAATACGACCGAACTCTACGCTGCGCTGACGTTCGGGCCCGTCACGGCCAAGTACTCACACGCAGTGACGAATACCTTTGGCTGGGCCAACAGCAAGAACAGCGGTTACCTCGACCTTAGCGCCACCTTCGACCTGGGTGGTGGATTCAGCCTGGTGCCCCATATCGGTCATCAGCGCATCACGGGGACCAACGGCGGAGCCCTGGCCAAGGGAGACATGTCTTATACAGACTACGCCTTGACCTTGAATTACGACTTCGGCAACGGCCTGGTGGCCAGTGCAGCAGCCATCGGGACCGACGCGAAGAAAGTGGCCTATGTGACACCGGCACCGGCGAGCAAGGCCACCGGCCGCGACGGCCTGGTGCTGACCCTCAAATTCAACTTCTGACAGGAGACATTCATGAAATTGGTAGCAGCGGTTATCAAACCATTCAAGCTCGACGAGGTGCGTGAAGCCCTCTCGGGCATCGGGGTGCAGGGCATCACCGTCACCGAGGTCAAGGGGTTCGGGCGCCAGAAGGGCCATACCGAGCTCTACCGTGGCGCCGAGTACGTGGTCGATTTCCTGCCCAAGGTGAAGATCGAGGCGGCGGTGGCGGACGATTTGGTCGAGCGTGTCATCGAAGCCATCGAAGCCGCCGCCCGTACCGGAAAAATCGGTGACGGCAAAGTGTTTGTTTACGACCTGGAACAAGTCGTGCGTATCCGCACCGGCGAAACCGGAAAGGAAGCCCTGTGAAAAAGTACCTGATATCCCTCGCCCTGGGTTTGGGCCTGTTGGTCGGTGGCGCGGTCGCCATCGCCCAGACACCGGCCGCCGCGCCGGCGGCTTCTGCCGCGACTGAGGCGGCGTCCGCGCCGGTTGCGGCAATGGCAGTTGCAGCCACTGCGGCTCCCGCGGCGGCTGCAGCACCGGCACCGGTTGCCAACAAGGGCGACGTGGCCTGGATGATCGTCGCCACGGCCTTTGTCATCATGATGGCAGTGCCAGGGCTGGCGCTGTTTTATGGCGGCCTGGTGCGCAGCAAGAACATGCTCTCCATCCTGATGCAGGTGTTTGTCACCTTCTCGATGATTGTGGTGTTGTGGTGCATCTATGGCTACAGCCTGGCATTCACCGAAGGCAACCAGTTTGTGGGCGGCCTGGACCGGCTGTTCATGAAAGGCTTGTTCGATCCGGTCAAGGGTGAGTTTGCGATGGCCGCGACCTTCAGCAAGGGGGTCGTCATCCCCGAGTTGTTGTTCATGGCGTTTCAGGCGACTTTTGCCGCCATCACCTGTTGCCTGATCATCGGGGCATTTGCCGAGCGCATCAAGTTTTCGGCCATGCTGTTGTTCATGGCACTCTGGTTCACCTTCAGTTATGCGCCGATTGCCCACATGGTGTGGTTCTGGATGGGCCCGGACGCCTACGCGACCAAAGAGGTGGTGGACGGCTTGAACGCCAAGGCAGGGCTGATCTGGCAGTGGGGTGCGCTGGACTTCGCCGGCGGCACGGTGGTGCACATCAACGCCGCGGTGGCCGGTCTGGTGGGCGCTTTCATGGTCGGTAAACGTATCGGCTACGGCAAGGAAGCCATGGCCCCACACAGCCTGACATTGACCATGGTCGGCGCATCGATGTTGTGGGTCGGCTGGTTCGGCTTCAATGCCGGCTCGGCGCTGGAGGCCAGCAACTCGGCCGTGCTGGCTTTCATGAACACCTTCTCGGCTACCGCAGCCGCGGTGCTGGCGTGGTGTATCGGTGAGGTCCTGATGAAGGGCAAGGCATCCATGCTGGGTGCCGCCTCGGGTGCCGTGGCAGGCCTGGTGGCGATCACCCCGGCATGTGGCAACGTGGGTCTGATGGGTGCCATCGTCATCGGTTTCATCGCTGGTTTTGCCTGTCTGTGGGGTGTCAACGCCCTCAAGCGCATGCTCGGCGCCGATGACTCGCTCGATGTGTTTGGTGTGCATGGCGTGGGCGGCATCGTTGGCGCCCTTTTGACCGGCGTGTTCAACAGCCAGGCGCTGGGCGGCCCGGGCCTGGTAACCGATTGGGTCAGCGTGACTGTGGGCTCGGCGGGCATCGTGGATCAGGTCTGGATCCAGCTCAAGGCGGTGCTGCTGACCGTGGTGTGGTCCGGCGTGGTGTCGCTGGCTGCCTTCAAAATTGCCGACATGGTGATCGGCCTGCGCGTGAGCGAAGAAGACGAGCGGGAGGGCCTGGACATTACCTCACACGGCGAAACGGCCTATAGCCGCTAGCACTCCAGTCAGCGTCCGCCACCGTACCGGGTGGCTGGCCTGTCGATGTTTTCAGGGTGGTATTGGGTCCGCTCCGGCTGCCAGTCGGAGCGGACTGTTTTTTTTCCTGCGCGGGCACAATAGACAGATGTTAGGCAGCCCGACATCATGCAGTCATTGACACTTTCCTGCGGCGCCATGCGCTGCGAACTGGCCCCGGCGCTGGGCGGGGCCATTGCGGGCCTGTGGCACAACGATATTGCGGTACTGCGATCAACCCCGGCCGTGTCGCTGCGCAGCGTGCGCGAATCCGCCAGTTATCCGCTGGTGCCGTTTTCTAATCGCATCGGCCTCGGACAACTGCACTGGGCTGGTGTCCACTATCCGCTGGCGCCCAATTTTCTGCCCGCGCCCCACGCCATCCACGGCGTGGGTTGGCAGCGGCCATGGGTGGTGCAGCAGATCGAGCCGGATTACGCCGTGTTGTCGTTGCAGCACGAGCCAGACGACGGCTGGCCGTTTGCGTTTCACTGCACCCAGTCGTTCCGGCTCGGGCCCAACAGTCTGACGCTCGGCATGCAGGCCACCAACCGCAGCAAAAATGCCGCTCCGATGGGGCTGGGCTGGCATCCGTACTTCGTCAAGCGCGCGTCTGCGCACCTGCGTTTTGCCGCCAGCGGGCGCTGGGAAATGGGCGCTGACAAATTGCCGACCGTGCACCAGCCACTGGCTGGCCTGGACACCGACTGCGCGACGCTGGACGTTGACCATTGTTTCGACGGCTGGGTTGATGCGCTGCAACTGCGCGATGCGGTATTCGAGACGACTGTACGTTCCAGCCTGTCCCATCTGGTGGTGTTCACCAACCCGCAGCGCGACTTTGTCGCCATCGAACCGGTGAGCCATGTCAACAATGCGATGCAACTGGCCGAGCGCTTGTTGTGCCCGGTGCAGGCACTGGGTGTTCAGATACTGCAAAGTGGCGAATCCATGGGTGCGCACATGGGTGTCGTCGTCGCGCCGGTGTGATGAGGCGGCGGTGGCAGCGTTGTTCACGCCGCTGCTGAAAAATGCTCACATTGGCGCCAGCAGAGGCCCGTTTCCATGTCGCCATGGAATCGGCCACCACGCACTTGGTAGAACACATCCGCGACGCGGCTGCGCAAAGTCGGTCACTGCGCATTCGTGGCGGTGGGACGAAAGATTTTTACGGCCAGAACCTGGCCGGGGAAATCCTCGATACACGTGCCCTCAACCACATCGTCACCTATGAGCCGAGTGAACTGGTGGTGACGGTGGGCGCTGGAACGTCGCTGC
>JANOTG010000314.1:0-2972 GCA_031416215.1 Betaproteobacteria bacterium | reverse complement strand
GTGGTCCACCGGGTTCATCACGACTCCACGGACCGTCGGACGGATACCCATCCAGCGCTTGACACCGGCCTTGCCCAAACGGCGCAGGCTGTGCTCTTCGTTCGCGACCTGACCGATGGTTGCGCGGCAATCGATATGGATTTTGCGCACTTCGCCAGACCGCATACGCACCTGGGCATAGGTGCCCTCGCGCGCCAACAGGGTCGCCGAAGCTCCTGCCGAGCGCACCACCTGCGCGCCCTTGCCGACCTGCAACTCGATGCAGTGGATGATGGAGCCGACCGGGATATTACGGATCGGCAGCGTGTTGCCGACCCGGATCGGCGCTTCTGCGCCATTCAGGATGGTGGCACCAACCTCCAGGCTGCGCGGCGCGATGATATAGCGGCGCTCACCGTCGGCATAACACACCAGGGCCAGATGGGCAGATCGGTTGGGATCGTATTCGATGCGCTCGACCTTGGCCGGGATTCCATCCTTGGCGCGGCGAAAATCAACGACGCGGTAATGGTGCTTATGTCCACCGCCTTTATGGCGTGTAGTGATATGGCCGTTGTTGTTGCGACCGGCCTGCTGGAACTGGGGCTCCAGCAAGGGCGCGTAGGGCTCGCCCTTGTACAGGTGGTCACGCGAGACCTTCACCACGCCACGACGGCCTGGTGAGGTGGGTTTCATTTTGATGACAGCCATGATTAAGCAGCCTCCCCGCCAAGATTGAGTTCCTGACCCGGCTTGAGCGTCACATAGGCCTTGCGGATGTTGTCGCGCCGTCCGAATGACTTGCCGAACCGCTTTGCCTTGCCCTTGGTGTTGACAACGGAGATTCCCTTGACCTCGACCTTGAACATCAACTCAACCGCAGCCTTGATCTCCGGCTTGGTAGCGTCCTGCAAGACCTTGAAGGTGACCGAGTTGTTCTTCTCCGCGATCATCGTGGCCTTTTCAGACACGATGGGCGCAACCAGAACCTGCATCAGGCGACCTTCATCAAATTTGACCGTGCTCATGCGAACATCTCCTTGAGCTTGTCCATCGCCGCCTTGGTCACCAGGACTTTGCGGTAATGCACCAACGACACCGGGTCAGCGTAACGCGGCTCGACCACCAGAACGTTGACGAGATTGCGCGACGCCAGGTACAGGTTTTCGTCCACCTCGTCGGCGATCACCATCACCGACTCCAGATTCATCGCCTTGAAACGAGCCGCCAAAGGTTTGGTCTTGGGCGAATCCACACGCAGCGAATCCACGACCGCCAGACGGCCTTCACGCGCCAACTGCGAGAAGATCGACGCCATACCGGCGCGGTACATCTTCTTGTTGATCTTGTGGCTGAAATTCTCGTCCGGCATGTTCGGAAATATGCGGCCGCCCCCGCGCCACAGCGGCGACGAGGTCATGCCGGCGCGAGCCCGACCGGTGCCTTTTTGCTTGAACGGCTTTTTGGTCGAGTGTTTGACCTGCTCGCGGTCTTTTTGGGCACGGGTGCCCTGGCGCGCGTTGGCCTGGAAGGCGACCACCACCTGGTGCACCAGATCCTCGTTGTAGGCGCGGCCGAACACGGTTTCTGGCGCGTCAAACTTGGCCGTTGCCTGGCCTTGGTCATTCAGGAGTTCGATCTGCATCAGTTCGCTCCCTTCGTGGCTTCGTTCTGGACCCTGACCTTGATCGCGGGGCGTACAGTGACAAAACCGCCAGACGCGCCGGGAACCGCACCCTTGATCAGCAACAGCTGACGGGCTTCGTCGATCCGGATTACATCGAGGTTTTGGGTCGTGACGGAATCGTCACCGAGGTGACCGGTCATGCGTTTGCCCGGGAATACACGTCCGGGGTCTTGCGCCATGCCGATGGAGCCCGGCACGTTATGCGAACGGCTGTTACCGTGCGAGGCGCGTTGTGAGCTCATGTGGTGACGCTTGATGGTGCCAGCGTAGCCCTTGCCGATCGTCGTTGCCTGCACATCGACCTTTTGGCCAACGGCGAACACATCACCGACCGGAACAGTCGCCCCGGCCTGGTATTTGGCTGCCGCGTCAGCGGTAACACGAAATTCCCGGATTATTTCGCCAGCTTCGACACCTGCTTTTGCTAGGTGGCCGGCAGCGGGCTTGGTCACTCGGGACGCCTTGCGCGCACCAAACGTCACCTGAAGGGCAACGTAACCGTCGTTCTCTTGGGTTTTGATCTGGGTCACGCGGTTGTTAGACACATCCACCACCGTCACAGGGATCGAATCCCCGTCGTCGGTGAATAGGCGCATCATGCCCACCTTGCGGCCCAGCAACCCCAGGGAGTTGCTCAGACTCATGTTTTTCTCCGTAACTCTCACCGGCACCACTGCAATTGGCAGTGCCGTTGTTGTGTGAAAGACTGTTGATAAAACCCGCCTTGGTCTGTATGCAGACTAAGGCGAGCCCTCTAGTATATTGTGAACGGGTGCTGCTGGCAAGCGCCTTTTGCGCTGCCGCACCGCAAACACGTCGCGCGCTCTCTTACTGCAGCTTGATCTCCACATCCACACCGGCCGGCAGGTCAAGCTTCATCAATGCATCCACCGTCTTGTCGGTCGGGTCGACGATATCCATCAGTCGTTGGTGGGTGCGAATCTCGAGCTGGTCGCGGCTGGTCTTGTTGACGTGCGGCGAGCGCAGGATGTCAAAACGCTTCATGCGCGTGGGCAGGGGCACAGGGCCCTTGACAATCGCGCCGGTGCGTTTGGCGGTGTCGACAATTTCAGCCGCCGACTGGTCGATCAGCTTGTAATCGAAGGCCTTCAGGCGGATGCGGATTTTCTGTTTGGTAGCCATGGCAGTTCCTTGCTCTTTTGCGGATTACGCAATGATCTTTGCAACCACACCGGCGCCGACGGTCTTGCCGCCTTCGCGAATCGCAAAACGCAGGCCCTCCTCCATCGCAATCGGGTTGATCAGCTTGACCGTGATCGACACGTTGTCCCCAGGCATCACCATC
>JANOTG010000313.1:0-9749 GCA_031416215.1 Betaproteobacteria bacterium | reverse complement strand
TTGTTCAAAGAGACTGACAGGTCACGCAGCACCTGCGGGCTGTCGCCCAGCGACTGGCGCAGTTGGCGGCAAAGCTGCAAGCTCTCGCGGTAGGCTGCCAGGGCTTCGCTGGCGCGCCCGGCGGCGGCGTCAGCAGCACCGACGTTGTTCAAAGAGACTGACAGGTCACGCAGCACCTGCGGGCTGTCGCCCAGCGACTGGCGCAGTTCGCGGCGCAGCTGCAAGCTCTCGCGGTAGGCTGCCAGGGCTTCGCTGGCGCGCCCGGCGTCCAGGTTTGCGTCGCCCCAGTCATCCAGCGCCATACCCAGTTCTCGTTGCAGGGAGGGGTCTCGTGGTTGCTGTATCTGGCGCGAACGCGCCGCCTCCAGTACCGGCTTTGCCGCCGCCAACTGGCGCTCGGTGACCGACGGCAAGACATGGCTTTCGGTGCCGGGCGCGGCGTGGTCCGGGGCGGCGCTAGCGACGACTGGCGCCAGCAAAACGCTGTAAGAACGGATATGCCACAGGTCGGGGGCCAGCGCGACCACCCGGTGCCGCCACGCGGGCGGCAGGCAGACCACCAGCGGCCGGGCAAAACTCTTTACCAGCCATTCGCGTGCCTCGTTCAGCCGTGACAACAGTTCAGCGCGACTGCTGTCCCAGCCAGTCTGGCTGGTGTCGTCGATGGCCAGCAACTGCAGCCACACCGGTGCCCGAACCATACTCAGGTTGTGCACATGCTGCTGCAGGCTTGACAACACTTCGGCGCTGGCGTTGGCCGGTTGGCGCGGCTCGACCACCAGCAGCGGTGCCGTGCGGTAGGCAAAGTTGTCACTCGCCCACTGCCGGATGTCAGCCACCGCGCGCGCATCGGGTGTAAACAGGAAACACAGGCTCAGGGCCTCGTTCCACTCCATGTGCAGACGCATCTCGCGCCAGGCTTCGTCAGCGCTGCGTTCGTCGTCCCATTCGCCGGTGTCGTTCACGGGCCTAGTTCGTCTTGCAGCAGGTAGTGCACGTCGCACCAGTCGCGGCCATTGCTGTAGTTCAGTATCACGCCGCTGTCGAACAACCGCGCGAGTTGGTGCAGGTTGGCCATCGAATCGAGACCGGTGCCATGGGTGCTGCGTACGTTTCGAAGCCATGCCTTGTCTTCGCTGGCCAACGGCATTTCACTGCGCAGTACCTGCTGGGCGATACGGCCCCAGCTCTCGCCTTGTAGCGGGGTGGCGGCAATGGCCACCCGGGCTCGGGTACAGACCGACTTCACCATCCGGAAATAGTCGCGCACACTGCCACTCGACGCGAGCGCGAGTGTCTGCAACAGGCTTTGTGGCAGCAATTGTTCGACCTGGGGGAATCGTTTGTTGACGGTGGATGCCATCAACCGAACGCCAGGCTCGTAGGCCAAGGCGCGTGGGGGAGGTGTGGTCGGGGCAGTGGGGGCATCGGTCAGCCCGGCTTTGGTGGCGGGCGTCTGGAACACCTTGACATGCGGCAGCGTACACACCGACACACCAAAATAGGATCCAATGCGCGGCGACAGGAAAGGCAAATACGGCGGCACGCTGTACACCACGTGGATGTGCTCCAGCTTCAGATACTCCGCATTTTGGTCAAAGGTGCGCGAGATCGCGTCGTAACAGACTTGGGCATCGGCACCGGTGACGCGCAGCCGTTCCAGTGAGTCCAGGATCAGGATGACCTGCTTGTCGCTGCCGCGCTGCTGCCGCAGGTCGGCCAGCACCGCCTTGGCAAAAGTGCGTACCTGAGCCGCCAGGTGGGCCACCGACCCTTGCATGGCCCCAACGACTTTCTCGCGAAACCCGGGGTTGTCTTTGAGTTGTGCCTTGAAACTCAGCTTGGCGTCGCCGAGCGGGAGTTGGGCTGTGGCCTCGGTGAAGTTGATTTCTGTGGTCTTGAGGAAATCCCACAGGCGGCTTGCATAACCGGCTTCAAGGCGGTTGCCGCCGAGCGCCTTGTCGGCGCCATCTGCCAGGGCGGCAACCAGAGTCAGCAGCAGGGTCTCGGTCTTGACCGGCTCCACCAGACTGAGGTATTCACCCATATCCGCCACGATCACCAGATGGCCGTGGACGCGTAAATCAGCCGCCATACGGCGCAGCTCGGTGGACTTGCCAACTCCCCGGTGCCCGGTAAACAACCAGGTGCCAGGCCGGTCGGACATTTCAATACCGGCGCGCAATTCGTCTACCGGGCTGACCCCGTCGCTGGTATGCATCTGCTCGACGTACAGGGCCTTGTCTTTCGGGTCGCCAACGTCCAGCGGGCGTTCGAAGTCCAAAGACTGGAACAAGGTCTGAAAGGATGCTGTCATGGTGGTGCGTTGGCGCTGCACGCCGCCAATGGCGGCATTGGGAACTGTGCCTGATTATTGCACCGACGGGTCAACGGTGGCGAAGCCGGACCAGCGCCGTCCGGGTTCTGCACTTGCTCCCTTTCATGGTGATCTTGTCTACACAATTGCCGCGCGTTGGGTTGCGTTTCGCCTGGGTGACCGGTCGTGTAACTGCTGCTGTTGCAGATCACGCTGCACCCGCACCAGGCGTGGGTCCTCAGGATGGCGTTGCCGGGTGAAACCGGTCGAGCCCGCCAGCGCCAGCATCGCCGGGTTGTCACGCAGGATGTCACCGGTCAAGGTCGCGACGCCATGGCTGCGCGCCACGTCGATCAGTCTGCCCAGCAGCCGGCGACCCAGTCCCAGCCCTTGCCAGGCGTCGGCCACCGCGAGGGCGAACTCGGCAGCAACTGGATCGGCCGTGTCACGCACGTAGCGCGCCTCGGCCACCTGCTCGTGATGGTTGCCATGGAACGACTCGGCCAGCAGGGCGAAGTAGTCGTGGTAGTCGATGTCGGTGAAGTACCGCGCCGCTTCGATCGGCAATTCGCGCAGGCCAATCTGGAAACGCTGGTAACGCGACTGCGGCGTCAGGGCGCTGGCGACAAAGACGCGGCCCAAGGCGCTGTCCTGCGGCAAGGCCGGGCGTACTGTCACGACCTGTGCGTTCGACAACGACCAGCGGTCAATCCACTCGACCGGGTAGGGATGCGTCTGGTCGATCATGCCCTGGCCTATTCCATCACCAGCCCGCGGGCGGCCGGGCTGCGGTGTGGGCGTCGCGCCGGCGTGTTTGCCGCGCAGGCTGTTCGCAGCGTCAGGGATGACGGGTCGAGCGCATAGGCGATGGCCTGGCGCCGGCCGTCCGACGCGAAGCGCTCACCCGGATTCAGGACGATGTCGCGCGGGTCACCGTCCTGCGTGATCCACACCGAGCCGGAGTTGCAGACGACCTCGTGCGCGGTGGCGGGCAGCCGGTGGATGGCGCGTTTGGCCAGAACGATGTCGTGGCGGTTGCTGTTGCTGTACATGGCGGCTCCTTTGAAGTGCTTGGTGAGAATGAATATAGGACGTAACATCGCTTGCATCAAACGGTGTTTTGGAATGTTTGACATGCTCTCAAGGAATGCGAAAACGAATTCGCCGCTTGCCCCGGCGAGGCCGATCCAGCGTGCCGACCTGCCGCGCCTGGAGCTGCTGCGCAGCTTCGAGTCGGCGGCGCGGCACCTGAGTTTCACCCTCGCTGCCGATGAACTGGCGCTCACCCAGTCGGCGGTGAGTCGGCAGATTCAGCAGATGGAAGAGGGGCTGGGCGTGTTGTTGTTCGAACGCCGCCACCGTGCCATCGCACTCACCAGCGCCGGGGGGCTGATGCAGCGCGCCGTGGTCGATTGCCTGGAGCGGCTGCGCGACGCGACCGCCAGCGTGCGCAGCGCCACGCAGCCGAGGCAGGTGTCGGTGACGACGACCCCCGGCTTTGCCTCGTTGTGGTTGATACCGCGGCTGGAGCGCTTCTCTGCCAACCACCCGCAGGTGGACGTGCGGGTGTCGGCGAGCAACGACATGGTCGACCTGCAGCGTGCGCAGTTCGACCTGGCGGTGCGGTTTTGCCGCACCAGCGACGGGCAGGGGGAGCCGCTGTTCGAGGAGACAGTATTGCCGGTGTGTGCGCCACGCCTGCTGAAAGACCGCAGCCGCCCACTCAAAACCCCGGGCGACCTGGTGCACCACACGCTGCTGGCGATGGAGATGCCGCAGGGCACGACGCCGACGGCGGACTGGTCACCCTGGTTCCAGATCATGGGCCTGCCCGAGTTGCGCAGCAAGAACATCCTGCGATTCACCCATTACGGCGATGCGGTGGCCGCCGCCGTGGCCGGTCAGGGTGTGGCGATCGGACGCCTGCCGCTGGTGGCCGAGCTGATGCGCCGTGGCAGCCTGGTGGCGCCGTTTCGCGTCGCCAGCACCTCGCGCCGCGCCTACTTCATTGCCGCCGCGCCGCGCGCCACGCACAACCCGGACGCGCTGGATTTCATGCGCTGGCTGCGGGTGGAGGCTGCGCTGACGTCGTCGTCGATGCCGCAGCCGGGCGCGTAACATGCGGCGGGCAATGTTCGAACTCAATGGGGGTTGCGTATGAACGACCGGGTGCTTATGACGCTGGATGCGGACGGGGTAGCCCATGTGCTGCTGAACCGGCCGGACAAGATGAATGCACTGGACCCGGCCATGTTCGACGCGCTGCGTGCCGTCGGCGCCGAACTGCAGGGCATGTCGCCTCTGCGCGCCGTGGTGCTGTCGGGCGAAGGGCGCGCCTTCTGCGCCGGGCTGGATTTTGGCCGTTTCCAGAAGATGGGCGAGGGCGGCGTAGCTGTCTTGCCAGGGCCCGACCTGCGCCAGCGCACACACGGCCTGGCGAACGCACCGCAGCAAGTGGCGTGGTTGTGGCACGGGTTGCCGGTGCCGGTGATTGCCGCCGTGCACGGCGTGGCGTTTGGTGGCGGGCTGCAGGTGGCATTGGGCGCCGACCTGCGTTTCGTGACGGCGCAGACCAGGATGTCGGTGATGGAGATCAAGTGGGGCCTGGTGCCTGACATGGCCGGCATGGTGTTGATGCGCCAGTTGCTGCGCGGCGACGTGATGCGCGAGCTGACCTACAGCGGGCGCATCGTGCAGGGCGCCGAGGCCGTGGCGATTGGCCTGGCGACCAGGCTGTGCGACGATCCGCTGGCCGACGCGCTGGCCCTGGCGCGTCAGATCGCCCGCAGCAGCCCGGATGCCATCCGCGCCGCCAAGCGCCTGCTGAACCAGAGCCCGAGCGACGGGCCAGCGGCGATTTTGCAGGCCGAGTCGGACGAGCAGTACCGGCTGATCGGCAGCGCCAACCAGATCGAGGCGGCGCGGGCCGGGTTGGAAAAGCGTGTGCCGGTGTTTGCCGATGCCGCAGCGCGGCCTTGATCCAGAGTCGCTCGGGTCTTCAGCGGCGCAGCAACTCGCCCACCACACGCCACTGCAGTTCGCTCACCGGCGTGATCGACAAACGGTTGCCACGGCGCAGCAAAACCATGTCGGCCAGCGCCGGGTCGGCGCGCAACTCGGGCAGGCCGAGCAGGCGCGTCTTTCGCAAAGCCTGCACATCCACCAACAACCAGCGCGGGTCGTCGGCTTTGGACGCGGCGTCGAAATAGGGTGATGTGCGGTCGAACTGGGTCGGGTCGGGTCTGCTGCCAGAGGCGACCCGGGCGATGCCGGCGATACCTGGCTCGGGGCAGCTGGAGTGGTAGAACAGCACCCCGTCACCAACCCGCATGCCATCACGCATGAAGTTGCGCGCCTGGTAGTTGCGCACTCCGGTCCAGGGCACGGTGCGTCTTGGCGCCGCCAGGGCGTCGTCGATCGAGCACTCGTTGGGTTCGGATTTCATCAGCCAGTAGGCACCCATCGCACGGTTCCTCTTGAACGATTGGCGGGTCAGATGGCGATCGTCATGCCGCCATCGATCACGATGGTCTGCCCGGTCATGAAGGCCGATGCCTCGCTGGCCAGAAAGACGGCGGCTCCGGCTATCTCGTCCGGCCGACCCCAGCGTTTCATCGGTGTGCGATGGCGTATCCACTCGTAACGCGCCGGGTCGGCCCGAAAACCGGTATTGATGTCGGTGGCCATGTAGCCAGGCGCGATCCCGTTGACCGTGACGCCCCGCGCGGCCAACTCGACCGCCATGCCGCGAGTCAGCCCCTCCAGTCCGGCTTTCGCAGTGATGTAGGAGGTATTGGTGCCACGGCTGATGTGCGCATTCACCGACGAAATCATGATGATGCGGCCCCAGCCGCGGCTCACCATGCCGGCGGCGGCTTTGCGTGACAGCCGGAAGCACGAGTCCAGCGCCACATCGAGCGCGGTGCGCCAGTCGGCGTCGCTGGTTTCCAGAAAGTCGCGCGGCACACCAAACGCCGCGTTGTTGACCAGAATGTCGAGCGCGCCGTGTGTTTCGACGATGTCGTCGATCGCCTGGTCGGCGGCCGCCCGGTCACACACGTCGAATGCCGCCAGGCCCACTTTTGCTCCAGTGGCGGCAAGCTCGTCACAACGCGCCTGCAGGGTTTCAACATGCCGGCCGCTCAACACCACCCGGGCGCCAGCAGCGGCCAGGCCCTGGGCCATGCCGAAACCCAGGCCACGCGACGCACCAGTGACGAGGGCAACGCGCCCCACCAGGGAAAACGGCGAATGCACGGTGGCGACCCGGTTACCCGCCCATGTACAGCCCACCTGTCACCAACACGGCTTCGCCGGTGATGAAGCTGGCGGCGTCGCTGCACAGGAAGGCGATCAGGCTGGCCACTTCTTCCGGACGACCAAGGCGCTTGAGTGGCGTGTTGGCGATCACTTCAGCGCGCCGGGTGACCAGGGCTCGTGCCACCATCGGCGTGTCGATGACACCCGGCGAGACCGCATTGACGCGGATCGCCGGCCCCAGTTCACGTGCCAGCGTGCGGGTAAACGAAATCAGAGCCCCCTTGGTGGCGCCGTAGTGGGCATGCTCGACGCCGCCGCCGGTGTGGCCGGCCTGTGACGCGAGGTTGACGATAGCGCCGCCCTCACGCATCACCGCGACCGCCTGGCGCACCAGGTAGAACACGCCGTTCAGGTTGACGTTGATGGTTTTCTCCCATTGCGCATCGGTCATGTCGCGCACCCAGTGGTCTTCATACACAGCAGCGGCTGGCACCAGGAAGTCGAGGCCGCCGAAGTGGTGCATGGTGGCATCGACCAGTGCCCGCGCATCCTCGGACCGGCTGGCGTCGTAGCGCAGCGCCTTTGCGCGCTGCCCGCCCGGGTCGAACGCGTGCGCCACCCGGCTGGCGGCGACCTCGTCGATATCCGCCAGCATGACATGGGCACCACAGGCATGAAAATACGCGGCCGTCGCGCCGCCGATACCGCCACCAGCGCCGGTGACCAGCAACACGCGGCCCTTGAAATCGAACATGGTCAGGATTCGAAAAGGGCTTTGGCATCGACCGTGTAACGCGCCACCTTGTCCGGGTCGAGTTGCACGCCCAGGCCCGGTGTGTCCGGAATCTGCAGGTAACCGCCGGAGTCGAGCAGGAACGGTTCACGCAGGATTCCGTCGACATACGGGCTGCCACCGATGTACTCGACCAGATCGGTGTCGGGGAAGGCGCTGGCCAGTTGCAGGTCGGCCGCCAGGCCGAGTGCCGTGTTCCAGCCGTGCCCGATGGTCTTGACGCCAAAGTCGTGCGCCATCCAGGCGATACGGCGTTGCTCGCTGATGCCGCCGACCTTGGTTACGTCAGGCTGCACGATGTCAAAGGCGCCGCGCACCAGCCAGGGCTGGAACGCCTGGCGCCGCGTCAGTACCTCGCCGCCGGCGATCGGCACCGGACTGGCCCGGCGCAGTTCGCAAAAATCATCGATGGCATCGGGTTTCAGGGCCTCCTCGAACCAGCCGACATCGTGTTTGGCCAACATGTCGGCGGTGCGCAGCGCCCACTTCAGGCCGTGCGGCCAATGGGCGTCGCTGGCGCCGGCGTCCACCAGCAGTTGCGTCTGCGGCCCTGCCGCGTCGCGCGCGGCGCGCACGATGTCTTCGTCGAGTCGGGCGTTCATGGCGCGGCCAAACGGCCCCCAGCCGATCTTGAAGGCCCGAAAGCCCTGTTTGCGAAAACCGGTGATGACATCAAACATCAGCGCCGGTTGCTCCATCAGCACCGAGCAATAGGGTTGCACTTTGTTGCGGTAGCTGCCGCCCAGCAATCGGCCGACCGGCATGCGCGTGGCCTGGCCCAGGATGTCCCACAAGGCAATGTCGATGCCGCTGATGGCATGTGTCAGGCTGCCGCCACGCCCCATCCAGAAGGTGTTCTGATGCAGTTTTTCGGTGACGCGTTCCGGCTCCAGGGCGTTTTCGCCCAAAAACAGGGGCTCCAGCACCTTGAGCGCGGCCTGCACCAGGCGGGCGTCGGTGAATACACTGCCGTAGCCGGTGATGCCGGCATCGGTGTGCACGGCGATCAGTGCATGGATCGAATCATCGGGCTTGATTTCGGCGGACCAGCCCCCCTTGGGGCTCTCGCCGACCAGTGCCGCCGACTTGATGGAGCGAATACGCACCGGGCTCAGGCTGTGGCTTGTGTTTTGCTTGTGGTTCATCGGTGTTGCCCTCCTCGCGCCATTCCGCTCAGGGCATGGTCGCGGCCTGCACCGTCTCCGAGCGGCGCCGTGCAATGATGTTCTCCAGGTCCACCTTGTGGATCTCCACGTCGATATGGTCACTGATCGCGCCGGCCATGTCGGCCATGTTGCCGAGGCGGAAAACCTCGATCAGGACGCGGTGCTCCTGCACGATGTCGGCCATCGGCTTGCCCAGCGCGGAAAGGCCAAAAATGATGGTCATCTGGCGCGCCAGCATCTCCCACATGTCACTGAGCACGGAGTTGCCCGCGAAGCCGCAGAAGGCACGGTGAAAACTGGTGTCGGCGGTGGCGAAACCAAATACATCGTTACGTGCCGCCATGGCTTCCATCTCGTCGACGATCTGTGCCAGTTCGGCCAGCCGTGGGGCGTCGTTTTTGCCACGCCGGATGGCACTTGCCGCCGCTGTGGTTTCCAGCGCCACCCGCACTTCGATCAGCTGGTCGATGCGCTGTGGCGTGACGGGCGTCAGCCGGATGCCCTTGTAGGGCTCGTTGACCACCACGCCCTGACTCTCCAGTACCCGCAGCGCTTCGCGCACCGGAACGCGGCTGACCCCCAGTTGCGCCGCCAGTTCGGTTTCCACGATACGGTCGCCGGGCAAGATCAGGCCCTCGGAGGCACCCGCGACCAGGGCGTCTATGACCTGGTGGACCAAAGTGCGGGGCTGCAACTTGAGGAATCCGCTGGCCGTTCCTTGCGGCCCTTGTTCCACCAGATGAAGCGACGTGCCGTTTGCATTTTCCATCCGCGCATTGTATACAGTTAAATAATATGCCGAGGTGGAAATTGCCAATGCGCGGTGCGTATTGTTCGTCCGCAGCCTGAATCTTGACACAACAAGGAGCCATTGCATGAATTCGCAACCGGTGCACGATATCCGCTGTCTGTACGACCAGAAGCTGCCGATGCGTGATGGCATTGTGCTGTCGGCGGATGTCTACCTGCCTGTTGCAGGGGGCCCTTTTCCCACCCTGTTGTTACGAACCCCCTATGAGAGCACGCGTGATGGCCACATCGACTGGGCCGCCTGGTGGGCGCGACGCGGTTATGCCTGCGTGGTGGGCGACAACCGCGGCAAGTTCGAGTCGCAGGGCGAGTTTTACCCGTATCGCGACGACGGGCCCGATGGCCACGACACGCTGGAGTGGATCGCCACCCAGGCCTGGTGCAGCGGCAAGATCGGCACCAG
>JANOTG010000312.1:0-27069 GCA_031416215.1 Betaproteobacteria bacterium | reverse complement strand
GGTGTCATGTTCATCATGAACAACGCCATCGGCCTGATCACACCACCCGTGGGCACGGTGCTCAACGTGGTGTGTGGCGTGGCCAAGATCAGCATGGACGATGCCTTCAAAGGCGTGTTCCCGTTCCTGTGTGCCCAGTTGACCGTACTTTTCCTGCTGGTACTGTTCCCCGAAATTGTTCTCGTACCGCTACAGTGGTGGATGCGTTAAGCCCCACGAACCCCTGCCCAACCCCTTTCCCAACCCCTGTCGTTCACTCAAAGGAGACAACCATGTTCAAACGCAGAACCCTCGCCACCGCCCTGGTGGCCGCCACCATGCTGGTCGCCACTTCGGCCTTCGCGCAATTCGCGGACCGCACCATCAAATTCACCAACGGCGTGAACGAAGACCACCCGGTGGGCGTGGGCGTGAAGAAAATGCAAGAAGTGCTGAACGCCCGTACCGGTGGCAAGATGAAGATCAACGCCTTCTGGGGCGGCTCGGCCGGTGGTGACCTGCCAGCCACGCAGGCATTGCGGGCCGGCACCCAGGAAATGGTCTGCACCTCCAGCTCGCCCCTGGTTGGCATCGTGAAAGAGCTCGGCGCGTTTGACCTGCCGTTCCTGTTCGCCAACGAGAAAGAGGCCGATGCGGTGCTCGACGGCCCGGCCGGTGTGTATTTCAACAAGAAGCTCGAAGAAGCCGGACTGATCAATCTGGCCTATTGGGAGAACGGCTTTCGCAACCTGACCAACAGCAAACGGCCGGTCACGAAAGCGGAAGAGTTCGACGGCATCAAGGTGCGCGTGATGCAGAACAACATCTTCCTCGACACCTTCAAGACCCTGGGCACCAATGCCGTGCCGATGGCATTCGGCGAAGTGTTCACGGCGCTGGAGACCAAGACCATCGACGGCCAGGAAAACCCGTTTGTGACCATCGAGACCTCCAAACTCAACGAAGTACAAAAATTCCTGAGCGTGACCCGCCACGCCTACACGCCATTCCTGGTGCTTTACAGCAAGCGGCTGTGGGACCAGCTGAACCCGCAGGAGCAGGCGGTATTGCGCGAGGCCGCGATGGAAGGTCAGAAGGTGCAGCGCGCCGCCAATCGCATCCTGAACGAGAGGTCACTCGCCAGCCTCAAGACCAAGGGCATGCAGGTGAACGAGGTCAGCGCTGCCGAGCAGATGCGCATGTTCGAGAAGGTCAAGCCGGTGTATGACCGCAATGTGCCGACGATTGGCGCCGAAGCCATCACGACCGTGCTGGACGCATTGAAAAAGGCGCGCGGCGGCTGAGCCGATTCACGGTAGTGCGCAATCAGGGCCACCTGGGGCAACCCGGGCGGCCCTTTTTCCGGAGGCTGTAGTGAAGATCACCCGAGTTGAAACAGTTCGCCTGGGCGAGTTTCCCAACATCATCTGGGTCCGCCTGCATACCAATGAAGGCCTGGTGGGGCTGGGCGAAACCTTCATGGGTGCGCAGGCGGTGGAGGCCTACATCCATGAGTGGGCCGCGCCCAAGCTGCTGGGCAAAGACCCGCTGGCCATCGAGTCGCGCAATCGCGAACTCACCGGTTATCTCGGATGGCGTGGCTCCGGCGTCGAAACCCGCGGCAACTCGGCCATCGATATCGCCTTGTGGGACATTTTTGGCAAGGCGGCGAACATGCCCTTGCACACGGCCCTGGGCGGCAAGAGCCGCGACACGATCCGCATCTACAACACCTGCGCGGGTTACCAGTACATCCGCAGCGCCGTGAACCAGAACACCTCGAACTGGGGCATCGGTGCCGGGAAGAAGCCGAACGCGGGTCCTTACGAAGACCTGGAAGGGTTCTTGCACCGGGCCGACGAGGTGGCCGAGTCGCTCTTGTCGGAAGGCATCAGTGCGATGAAGATCTGGCCGTTCGATCCGGCGGCCGAAAAAAGTGACGGCCAATACATCAGCAACGCCGATCTCGACCTTGCGCTGGAGCCGTTTCGCAAGATCCGTGCAGCCGTTGGCGACAAGATGGACATCATGGTCGAGTTCCACAGCCTGTGGCGTCTGCCGATGGCGCAGAAGATCGCCCGTGCGCTCAAGCCCTTCAACACCTTCTGGCATGAAGACGCGATCCGCATGGACTCGCTGGACCTGCTCAAGCAGTATGCAAAGGACTGCGAGGCGCTGATCTGCGCCAGCGAGACCTTGAGCTACAAATGGGGCTTCAAGGACTACCTGCAAACCGGTGTGGCGGGCATCGTGATGCTCGACCTGAGCTGGTGCGGCGGCCTGTCCGAGGCACGCAAGATCGCCGCCATGGCTGACGCCTGGCAACTGCCGGTGGCCCCGCACGACTGCACCGGGCCGGTGGTATGGGCGGCGTCCAGCCATCTGTCCCTGCACGCGCCGAACGCGCTGGTGCAGGAGAGTGTGCGCGCCTTCTACAGCGGTTGGTACAAGGAGCTGGTGACCGACTTGCCCCAGGTTTCCATGGGCATGCTCAGCCTGAGCAACAAACCGGGGCTGGGGCTGGAACTGTTGCCTGACCTGCACCGGCGGGCGGACGCCACAGTGCGTTTTTCGGAGCCCGGCTGACCTGATGCATCTGCCACCCGTGCCCGATGCCACGGCCGCTGGCGGTGGCCACCACGTGCCGGTGATTCTGGTCATGGGCGTGAGCGGCAGTGGCAAGAGCACGGTATCCCGACAGCTGGCGAATGCCCTGAACCTGTCGTTTCTGGAGTGTGATGACCTGCATTCGCCGCACAACGTGGCGCGCATGGCTGCCGGCATTGCCCTCACCGATGCGGATCGCCAGGGCTGGCTGGCCTTGATTGCGAGCGAGATCGAACGTGCGCAGCAAGAGCGGCGCGGGCTGGTAGTTGCCTGTTCGGCACTGAAACGGGCCTACCGCGACAGGTTGCGGCAAGCGGCGGGCAATCTGTGTCTGGTGCACTTGCGGGGCTCGGACGATCTGCTGTGCGAGCGTGCGACACAACGCCGCGGGCACTACATGCCTGCCTCGCTTCTGGCAAGCCAGCTGGCAACATTGGAGCCACCCGATGCGGATGAGCGGGCATTGTGCGTTGATGTCGCACAATCGCCGGATTCCATCGTGCGCTCCCTGACGCAATCGTTTGAGTCGTTCGCTGTGGTGGTGAGCGCGACAACCCACAACGCCAGACCAGGACCCCCCATGCACCACATCACCAAAACCATTCTGTTTACCGATGTCGACGGTCGCGCAAGGTTTCGTGACGAACCTGTCGTGTTGTCCGAAGGTTCGCCGCAGTCGATGTTGTCACCGTTGTTCGCGTCGGGTGGTTACCAACTTCGCCACAGCCCGGTCGGATTTCGCAGCAACTTTCACTGCACCGGAACACCACAGTGGGTTTTCATACTGCAGGGTCAAATGGAAATCGGCTTGCAGGGTGGCGCGTCACGGGTGTTTGGCCCGGGTGCGCATTTCTATTCTGCGGATCTGCTGCCGGACGGCGCCACGTTTGACGCCGCGGTACACGGCCACTGGAGCCGGCAACTGGGTCCAGACCCGTTGGTCACCTTGTTCGTTCGGGGTTGACTCGGCTGTCTGCTGGGCAGTGCAGCTCAGCGGGGCTGCAGTTCACCCGACAGCAGTACCTGCACACCCGGCTGGCCTTGTTCGACGGCATGCAGCAGGGCGCGGGCGATGTCTTTGGCGCAGACGGCGCGGTAGTTGGCAGGAATCAGCGGACGCAGTACGCGCATCAGGCGCAGTCCGAGACCTTCAGCGGTGCGTGACACCTGCGCCAGAGCCGCGCGATCACCATCGATCAGTGACGGCCTGGCCACCACGACGCTGGAAAAACCAAGCCCGGCCACGGCCTGTTCCATTTCGCCTTTGACCCGGTTGTAAAAAACCTTGGAACGTGCGTCCGCCCCCATGGCGCTGACCACCCCCAGCCGGGTCGCGCCAGCAGTGCGCGCGGCGCGGGCAACGTTGACGACAGCGTCCAAATCAACCGCGCTGAAAGCCGCCCGACTACCGGCCACCTTGATGGTCGTGCCCAGCGCGATGTACACATCATGCAGCGCGGGAAACGCAGGCAGAGCAGAAAAATCCGGCTGCAGGTGTTCCGTCAGTTTGGCGTGGCGCACGCCACTGGCGCGCCGCCCCAGGCTGTGGACAGCCAGTGTGTTGTTAGCGGCCAAAAGAGCCGCGAGAACCTCCCGGCCCACGAGACCCGTTGCCCCCGCCACCAAGACCACCCGACCCGCCGCCGGAGCGACCGCCACCTCCGCCATAAGAACCTCCGTTGCGATTACCACCGCCGCCACCCCCACCGTATCCGCCACCACCGCGCCGCGCGCCGCGTTCGGCCATCATGTCGACACTGGTGCGCATGGGATCGGGTTCGCGTGCCGGTGTGTTGCGCGGTTGCACATTGCCACCGCCGCGCATCGGATCGGGTTGGCGGTCCACGGCAACCCGCGGCTGCGAATAGCCGCCGCCACTACGCCCACCCTGACCTGTATTGCCCGCTGGATAACCGCCACCGCCCTGGGCGCCACCACGCCCGCCCTGGCCGTTGCCACGTCCACCGCCGGATCTTTGACCGCCGCCGTTGCCGCCACGCCCGCCGCCAGCAGGTGCGTTGGCGCGTACGCGCTGCATCATCTCCGTACGCGCCGCCTTGGCTGCTGCCATCATCACGTCGCGACTCGGCGCCTTGCCGGCGCCGCCCCAGATCGTCTGGCGTCCCATGGCGATCGGTTCTGCGCGTTCATCAGGTTCCGGTCCAAAACCTTCGACCACCTGGACTTCGATATTCTGCTTGGTATAACGTTCGATGTCCTGCATGAAGCCTTCTTCGTCCAGGCACACCAGGCTGACTGCGGCGCCGTCGGCACCGGCGCGACCGGTGCGCCCGATGCGGTGCACGTAGTCTTCACTCACATTGGGAATGTCGTAGTTGACCACGTGCGGCAGGTCGTCAATGTCGATGCCGCGTGCCGCGATGTCGGTGGCTACCAGGGCGCGAATCTCTCCGCTCTTGAAGCCAGCCAGCGCCTGCGTGCGGGCCGCCTGGCTCTTGTTGCCATGCAAGGCCATGGCGTGGATGCCGTTCTTGGTCAGGAACTCGGCCACGTTGTTGGCGCCAAACTTGGTGCGCGTGAAGACCAGCACCTGGCTCCAGTTGTGTTGGCTGATGATGTGCGCCAGCAGGGGCTTTTTCTTGGCCCGCCCCACCGGATGGATGGTCTGGGTGATGCGCTGCACCGTGGTGTTGCGCGGCGTCACCTGCACGCTCTGCGGGTTTTTCAGCAGTGTCGCGGCGAGGTCGCGGATCTCGTCGCTGAACGTGGCCGAGAAAAGCAGGCTTTGTTTGTCTCGCGGTACCGCAGCGAGTACCTTCTTGACGTCGTGGATGAAGCCCATGTCGAGCATGCGGTCCGCCTCGTCGAGTACCAGTATCTGAACCTGGCCGAGATCCAGCACGCCTTGACCCATCAGGTCGAGCAGGCGACCTGGCGTTGCCACCAGGATGTCAACACCCTTGCGCACGCGGCTGATCTGCGGGCTCATGCCGACACCGCCGAAGATGACGGTCGATGACAACTGGAGAAACTTGCCGTAGGTTTGCACCGACTCCTCGATCTGGGCGGCGAGTTCACGCGTCGGTGTCAATACCAGGGCACGGATGCCGGTGCCACCAAATTTGTTCTCCGCGCTGCGGCTCATGCTGAGTTTGTGCAGGATCGGCAGCACAAATGCGGCTGTTTTGCCGGTGCCGGTCTGGGCGCCGCCGAGCAGGTCATGCCCGTCGAGCACGACCGGAATGGCCTGGGCCTGGATCGCGGTGGGTGATTCGTAACCCTGCTCGCGCACGGCCTTGACAATGGCCGGGGCCAGTTTCAGATCTTCAAAGTTCATAGTGTGGCGCCCGTCCTGGGCGCTTGGCATGTCAGCCCGTCCCGGTGTTCAAACAACGGGCCAGTTGAAGGCGGACAGAAAACAAAAATGGGGCGTGGGCGCAAGGCGCATAACCCCCAGCAGATGCTGCGATTGCAGGAAGCTGGAGTCCTGCAACAGCCCGTATTGTCGCATGCCTGGCCGGTTCACTTGGGCCGGTGGTTTGCAGGCGTACCGATCGGCCTGCTTGCGGCGCGCCGCGCGCTGTGCCAAACTGCATGCATGGGTCGCATGGATCGTCAACATTATTGCCTTACCGGGGAGCGGGGGGGCGCGGCAGCAGCCCGTGTCGCGGTATCGATCGGCCGGGTCCGTTGATGGTCCGATATTCGCTGCGACGCATCGGTGTAGCCAACAACGCAGCGGCACTGCGACCCACTTTGTCCGAATGCATCGAGGTGGTGCTGGAACACAGCGACGCGTTGGCAGCCGACGTGCTGGATGCATTGAAGGCTCCTGTGGTCCACTCGAAGGCGCCGGGGCCTGTCACCGTTGACCCCGACATCAAGCGGGTGGTACTTCAATTGGTGGAAGAGGCGGCGGCGGTGCGGGCCACCTTTGGTGCCGAGCTGCGGCGGCTGGTCTACCAAAGTGGCTTGCAGGACTTCGTGCAATCCCCCTTGGGGCAGATCGAGGACATCCGCGCCTTCGACATGCGCGAGCTCGAGGCGCAGCTGGAGCAGGCGCTGGCCCAGCAGGAAGTGGCTCGCGCGGTGGACGATGTGTTGCCACTGTTTGATGCCTTGGTCAGCGCGCTGCTGGGCTGGACCTCGGTGCAACCGGGGCTGAACCCGATGAAGCCCGAGGCTTATTTGCGGGCCCTGTTTCAAACGCTTGCGATGTGGGTTCCGCAACGCGAACTGCGTACCCGCCTGGTGCGTCCGGCGGCAATCGCCTTGGGCATCGGACTGCGCCAGTTGTATCGCGAGGTGTGCGAATACCTGCGCTCCCTGGGTGTAGAGCCGGTGCATGCAGTGGAATACGCCGGACTCGACCCGGCCCTGCGCGCCAGGCCGGTGGTCAGTGAGCTCGAAAAGACCATGGCGACGCTGGACAAGCTGCGCCGATTGCTGGCTGGTGACGGCTCCTCGGGCGGAGCACCGACTGGCCAGCGCGATTTCACCCACACCATGCCGGCCTCACTGGTGGCTTTGCAGGATCTCAAGCTGGTCGAGCCCATGATCAAGCGCCTGACCGAGCGCCAGGCACCGCCGCTGGCGGCGACTCGCCCGGGCATTGGCGGCATGGCGGCAATGGGTAGAACTTCCAGCCGGCAGGAGCAGAACCGGCAAATGGGTCGTCAGTTGGCCGAGGAGGTGCTGCGGTTGATGTTGGACCGTGTGGTTCATGACGAACGGCTGGCAGAACCGGTACGTGGGCAGTTGCGCTCCATGGAGCCGCTACTGGTGCGTCTGGCAAAAAGTGACCCGCGATTTTTCATCGACCGGGCGCACCCGGCGCGCCAATTGCTCGACCGTGTGGTGCAACGCAGCCTGGGTTATGGCCGTGACGACCAGGAGGGCATCGCCGGGTTTGCCGCTTGTGTCTCCAACGCCATCGGGGGCCTGTTGCGCAGTGCCGGTGATGCTGGCGCCTGTGCCGAAGCGGTGGCAGTGCTGGAACGCAATTGCTTCGAGTTCGAGGAATCACGGCGCAAGGAGCGGGAACGCGAGCGTATCGAGCGCGAGCATGCCGAGAAGCGCCAGGTGCTGGCACAGCGGTTTTCCTCCGCGCTGGAGGAGCGTTTTTTGGGGGACGGCGTGCCCGACATGGTTGCCGCATTCCTGCGCGGCCCCTGGGCCACGGTTCTGGCTGAGGCGCGACTGCGCAGTGCGGCCGATATCGCCGACCCGCGGGGCTATCTGGCGGTGGTGGACGATTTGGTCTGGAGCGTGCAACCGCCGCGCGTGCGCAAGGATTACACGCGGCTGGTGCGCCTGGTGCCACGACTGCTGGCGCGCCTCAATGAAGGCCTGGTGCTGATTCGTCATCCGCGCGAGCCGGTCACCGCCTTTCTTGATGCGCTGAGTACCCTGCACGAACAGGGGCTGGAGGACCATCGTCGGGCCATGGCCCGGGCACTGGCTGCATTGGCCAGCCGTGGTTCGGCGGCGACCGAGCCGGCGCCTGATCTGCTGGCACCTGTGGTGCCGATCCCGGCCGAGGTGACCCCGGAACGCCGGTCCCGGCCACGCCCGCCCGGGACCGGTTATCGGCCGGCTGCCTCGCCACGCGAACTGCAACTCGGCGACTGGGTCGACCTGATGCTCGGTGGGGTCTGGGTTCGGGCCGAATTGACCTGGGTCAGCCCGAATCGTGCCCTGTTCATGTTCGTCTCCGGCGCCGGGCTGGCACACGCCATGTCGCGCCGAACCATGGACCGGCTGCAGACCCATGGGCGGCTGCGGCTGGGCCAGGCGCCAGCGCGCATCGACCTGATTCTCGATACCGCCCATGGCTTGCTCGACGCAATTGCCGCCACAGATCCGGACGCAGCTCCGGCATCCTGAGCCCACGGTGGCAATTTCCGATGGCAACGGGGCAGCGGATAATACCGGCCTGACAGTGAACCCAATCCCGAAATATTTCAAAGGCAATGTTGTAAATCATGGCGCAATACGTTTTTACTATGAATCGGGTCGGCAAAATAGTGCCACCCAAGCGCCACATCCTGAAGGACATTTCCCTGAGCTTCTTCCCCGGCGCCAAGATCGGTGTGCTGGGCACCAATGGCTCGGGCAAGTCCACACTGCTCAAGATCATGGCGGGCCTGGACCAGGAGATCGAGGGCGAGGCCACGCCCATGCCCAATCTGAACATCGGGTACCTGCCGCAGGAGCCCAAGCTCGATCCTGACCAAACCGTGCGCGAGAGCGTCGAGGCCGGCATGGGAGCCGTGTTCCAGGCCAAGGCAAGGCTGGACGAGATCTACGCCGCTTATGGGGAGCCGGATGCCGACTTCGACAAGCTGGCCACGGAGCAAGCCGAAATGGAAGCCATCATCGGTGCTGCCGGGACCGATTCCGAGCACCAACTCGAAATTGCCGCGGACGCCCTGCGCCTGCCACCGTGGGACGCCAACATCGGCGTGTTGTCGGGGGGCGAGAAGCGCCGCGTCGCCTTGTGCCGTTTGTTGTTGTCCAAGCCAGACATGCTGCTGCTGGACGAGCCGACCAACCACCTGGACGCCGAATCGGTGGATTGGCTGGAGCAGTTCCTGCAGCGTTATCCGGGCACGGTGGTGGCCATTACCCACGATCGGTATTTCCTCGACAACGCCGCCGAGTGGATCCTCGAACTCGATCGCGGCTCCGGCATACCTTACAAAGGCAACTACAGCTCCTGGCTGGAGCAAAAGCAGGAGCGCCTGGTGCAGGAGCAGAAGGGCGAGGAGTCGCGCGCCAAGGCGCTGAAGAAGGAGCTGGAATGGTCACGCCAGAACCCCAAGGCGCGCCAGGCCAAGAGCAAGGCGCGGCTGGCGCGTTTTGAAGAGTTGTCGGATTTCGAATACCAGAAACGCAACGAAACCAACGAGATATTCATTCCGGTGGCGGAGCGCCTGGGCAACGAGGTGATCGAGTTTGTCAATGTCAGCAAATCCTTCGGCGACCGGCTGTTGATCGACAACCTGAGCTTCAAGGTGCCGGCTGGCGCCATTGTCGGCATCATTGGACCGAACGGCGCCGGCAAATCGACGCTGTTTCGCATGATTTCCGGCCAGCAGAAGCCCGACTCCGGCGAGGTCAAGGTGGGCTCCACGGTCAAGATGGCATTTGTCGACCAGAGTCGGGATGACCTGTCGAATGAAAAAACCGTCTGGGAGGATGTCTCGGGTGGCTTGGACATCCTCAACGTCGGAAAATTCCAGATGGCCAGCCGGGCCTATTGCGGGCGCTTCAACTTCAATGGCGCCGACCAGCAAAAGCGGGTTGGCATGTTGTCCGGCGGAGAGCGCGGCCGGCTGCATCTGGCCAAGACCCTGATTGCCGGTGGCAATGTGTTGATGCTCGACGAGCCATCGAACGACCTGGATGTCGAGACGCTGCGCGCACTGGAAGATGCCTTGCTGGAGTTTGCCGGCTCGCTCATGGTCATCAGCCATGACCGCTGGTTCCTGGACCGCATCGCAACCCACATCCTGGCCTGTGAAGGCGACAGCCAATGGACCTTCTTCAATGGCAACTACCAGGAATATGAGGCAGACAAGAAGCGCCGGCTCGGCGAGGAGGGCGCCAAGCCCAAACGCATGCGGTTCAAGGCGCTGAAGTAAGAACAAGTTCCAAGCTGTAGCTCTGTACAGGAGGCCCTGACATGAAGGTAACCGAACCGGAAGACGCACTCCCGTACATTGCGCTTTACCGGGCCACCATCGATGAGGCCGTCGGAGGTGCTGGCGCCCTCATGACGCGTCTGGTAGCCCATGTGCGCAGTGGTTTGCGCGAGGCTGAAAGCCAGTGCCGCGAACGGCGCGAGCGTGATCGGCTGACCAATTCGCGCCGTTCACTCAACCAGTTCGAAACCAGCCTGGCGCAACGCTTCAAGGATGAGTTGCTCAATGCGTTTACACGTCAATCGTCGGTGGACCGGGCGATGCCGGCGCTTGGTGATGTGCATTTCGATCAGGTCGGGCAGATGGATGACAGCCAGTTGCAGGACAGCCTGGATGCGGCGCGTGTGAAACATGCGGTGCAACAGGCAGCCGACAGCGCCCTGGGCGAGCTCAATGACCTGATTTGCACCATGCTGGGGCTCAAGGTGGTGCAACTGGAGCGTAACCCGTTGCGGCCGGGTGTGTATGTCGAGGCAGTGACCGCTGCGTTGAGCCATCTGCCGGTGCCGGCCACCACGCGCCAGGCCTGGATTCTGATGATGTCACGCGCACTGGGGCAAGAGCTCGATATCTACTACCGCTCCTTGTGTGAAGACCTGCGTGAGCGCGGCGTCGGTGCGGGCGCAGCCACGCAACCGCCACCGCGCGCGAAGGGAACTTTGTCGGGGGACACGCGGCAGTCGGAGCCGGTGGTGACACTGGAGCGCCTGCGACGCCTGCTGGCCGATGTGCCGCGGGTCGACGACAACCCTGGATCGATGCGTTTTAGTTCGGTTGCCAGTGCACCCGACCCCCAGAGCGATTTCGCCAGCAGCCAGATGGGGCCCACCGACTTTCGTCCCACCGTGCCCGCCGCGTTCGATGCCTTGCGCGACATGCAGCAGGTCGACGCGGTGGTGCAACGGCTGCAGGAACGAAGGGATGTCGCTGTCAGCGCGTCGGACGCGCCGCGTACGCTGGACCGGCTGCGGCAATCTGCCCTGGGCATGGAGCAGGCCTTGTCCATCGAAGTGGTGGCGATGATGGTTGACAACATCACGCACGATCCGCGTCTGCTGGCGCCGGTGCAGGATCTGGTGGCGGCGCTGGAGCCGGCACTGTTGCAATTGGCGATGGTGGATCCGCGGTTCTTCAGCCACAAGCAACACCCGGCACGCCGCCTGCTGCATGAAATCACACACCGCAGCATTGCCTACGAATCGGTCGATTCGCGTGGCTTCAGCGGTTTCATGGAGCCATTGCGGGAGGCCGTGGCTCCACTGGCGACAGGGCCTGTGGATACTGCCGAGCCGTTTGACCAAGCACTCGAACGGCTGGTGGCACTGCTGGATGATGCCAGCGGACAGGAGCAGCGCCAGCTGGCGCGGGCGGTCGCGGCCCTGCGCCAGGCCGAGCAGCGCAACACGCTGGCAGCGACCATCGTCGCCGACATCCAGGAAAGCGCGGGTGCGGGGCATGTGCCCGAGGCCGTGCGCGTGTTCCTCTGTGGTCCCTGGGCCCAGGTTGTAGCCCACGCACGGATTGCGGACACCAGTGGTGCCATGGACCCGGGTGACTACGCGCAGACCATCGACGACCTGTTGTGGTGTGTCGAACCAGGGCGAGAAGGTGCGGACCGGGAAACTTTGCGGAGCTTGCTGCCCGTGGTACAAGCCCGCCTGCGCGCGGGCCTGTCCAGCATCGACTATCCGCCCGAGCAAGCTGCCGATCTGTTCCAGACGCTGGCTGACCTGTTGCTGCATGGCAGCTTGCCCGCGCCAGCACCTTCGCCTCCCGGTACCGAGGCAGAGCCGGCGGCGCGCGATTCGATGTGGCTTGCGCCGACCGAAGCCCAGCTGTCCGGTTTTATCGATCTGTCCACGGTGGTTCAGCCTCTGCCAACGGCTGCCAGTGCCCATGCTTTGCAGGTGGGCGTCTGGGTGGCACTGCTGGCCGAGGGCGGCTGGACCCGCACCCGCATGAGCTGGGCCAGCCCGAACGGCACCCTGCTGCTGTTTACCGACGCCCTGGGGTTCATGCAGTCTTTGAGTCGCCCATCCTGTGAAAAACTGTTTGCCGCCGGCCACTTGCGTGTCATATCCAGCGACCCGGTGGAAGACGCGCTGGACGCGGTGGCCCAGGTGGCGGTACGCAACAGCGTCGATATCCGGTTCTGAGCCGGTGTTGACTGGCAGTCAGCCTGGCGGCACGCGAAGCCCCGGATAACGCGGGTCATTGGCCGCCGGCCAGGTCTGCTCACCAATGGTCACCGACTGTGCGGCCTGCACGGCACGCAGCACGGCACGCGCCGTCACTTCGGCTGCGAGCAGCGACATGGCCATCATGCCCATGCCACTGCCGGACTGGCCTGTGCCCAGGGCAAACATGGTGTCGCCGTCCGACATGGTGTGCACCGGATTGATGGCACGCGCCAGGCCGTCATGCGACACCTGTGCCAGCCGGTGCGCCTGGGCCTTGGTCAACGTGGCATCGGTGGCCACAATGCCCAGCGTGGTGTTGGTACCCGGAAGCAGGGGATTGGGCTGCTCCCCGGCCAGGATCGCGCGGCGGATGTCGAGCAGGGACCTGCCGTCGGCCGTCCGGGCGCCGGCCACGACCCGGCCGCCCGAGGGCTCCACCACATCTCCCAGGGCGTTACATGCGACGATGGCGCCCACCGTCACGCCGTCCAAGGTGATCGAGGCACTGCCTATGCCACCTTTCATGGCGCGCTCGATGCCGAACAGCTTGCCAACCAGCGCCCCGGCACCCGCGCCGACATTGCCCTCGTCAGGCAGGTGGCGGCCAGCAGCGACGCAGGCGGCGTACCCGGCCGACGCGTCCGGGCGGATGCGGGCGTCACCCAGCGGCAGGTCGAACAGTACCGCCGCCGGCACAATGGGAACCAGGCCGTAACGCACGCGCAGACCCACGCCGTGCTCTTCCAGCCAGCGCATGACACCGGCCGCTGCGTCCAGGCCCCAGGCGCTGCCACCGGCGAGCAGCACCGCATGCACCTGATCGACCAGATTGGACGGATGCAGCAGGTCGGTTTCGCGGGTGCCGGGCGCCGCGCCGCGCACGTCCGCGCTGGCAACGGCCCCGCCGCGTGTGATGAGCACCGTGCAGCCGGTCGGCCGGCGCGGGTCGGTGAAATGGCCGACCTCGACCCCGAGCACATCGGTGATGGAATCGCGCTCGCGCTTGTCATGGGTCATGGTGGAAACAATTATCCATACGTGACTGCCTTACAGTAGGAGCAGGGCACTGCTGGGGCCGGCGCATCGTTCGCTGCTGCTCCTGCCACCCAAATATTCTCATTCCCGAGGTTTTGACAATGACCAACCTGGTGCGGCGGATACTGTGTGCCGCGCTGCTTGGGATTGCGCCAGTTGCGCCGTCGTGGGCTGCTGCGGCGTCGGTTTACCTGGAAGAGTTGACCAGCGCCGAGGTCGCAGCGGCACTGCGTGCGGGCACGACCACCATCATCCTTCCGGTGGGGGGCACGGAGCAAAACGGCCCGCACATGGCGCTGGGCAAACACAATGTGCGCGTCCGCCTGCTCGCCGGTCGTATTGCGCAGGCGCTCGGCAACACCCTGGTGGCGCCGGTGTTGTCGTACGTTCCTCAGGGAAACATCGACCCGCCAACGGAACATATGCGGTTTGTGGGCACGATTTCCGTCCCGCAAGCCGCGTTCACGGCGGTCCTGGAGGCTGCGGCACGCGGCTTTCGCCAGCACGGGTTTCGCGATATCGTGCTGCTCGGCGATAGCGGCAACTACCAGGGCGCGCTGCGCTCCGTCACGACGCGGTTGAACCGGGACTTTGCCAGCAGCAAGGTGCGGGTGCATTTTCTGACGGAGTATTACCAGGCGACCCAGACCAGTTTTGTCGCGGCGCTGGCAGCCAAGGGGTTGTCGCCGCAGCAGATTGGCACCCATGCGGGGACAGCCGATACCTCGCTCATGATGGCGCTGGAGCCTTCGCTGGTGCGCCCCGAGCTGTTTGCCCAGGCGGCCCAGGAGGGAAAATCGGGTGGCAGTGGCGGCGACCCGCGGCCGTCGAGCGCGGCGCTGGGGCAACTCGGAGTGGATGCCGTGGTACAGCAGTCCGTGCAGAAAATTCGCCAGGCCTTGTCCGCGCCGCGTTAGGCTGGTGCGTTACAGTTTCTGTCCGGTATCAGTTTTCACCTTTGACTTCTTCCCTATGCGACATGTTTTGACAGTTCCTGCAGCGGCGTTGCTGCTGCTGGCCGGCGCCACCACCGCCTGGCTGGCAACCGCCCAAACCGCTGCCACAGCGCCCGCAACCACACACGACGGTGTTGCCAGTCCGGTTGTCACCGTGAGCGGAATGCCGCCGGTGGCCGACAGAAACAACCTGTACCGGGAAACAGCGGCGGGCAAGTTCAGCCCCGCTGTGGCGCAAGCGCTGGAGCGGGTCTATGTGCCGAACCGGGGCGCCAACACGGTGTCGGTCATCGACCCGGCAACCCTGAAGGTGGTGGACACTTTCAAAGTGGGCATCCACCCGCAGCATGTGGTTCCTTCCTGGGACCTGACCACGTTGTGGGTGGCCAACAACGCCGAGGGCCGTACCGACGGCAGCCTGACCCCGATCGACCCCAAGACCGGCAAGCCGGGCAAGTCGATTCCGGTTGACGACCCCTACAACATGTACTGGTCACCCGACGGACAGTTTGCGATTGTGGTCGCTGAGGCCTACAAACGCCTGGATTTTCGCGATGTCAAGACCATGGCGCTGAAGTTTTCCATCGCCACACCGCGCTGTGCCGGCATCAACCATGCAGATTTCTCGATCGACGGCAAGTTCGCCCTGTTCACCTGCGAGTTCAACGGCTCCATCACCAAGATCGATCTGGTGAATCGCAAGGTGCTTGCCACCATCAGCCTGAGCCAGTATTTCAACCGGCCCGACGCCCTGGCGCTGATTGCCAAACCGGGCAAGAAGCCGGAGAAGATTCCGGACCCAGGGCAACCGGGCAACGAGATCTGCACCACCCCGGGAATGCCGCAGGATGTGCGCATTTCACCCGACGGCAAGACCTTTTTTGTCGCCGACATGATGGCCGATGGTGTACACGTGGTCGATGGAGAATCGTTCAAGCAGACCGGGTTTATCCCGACCGGGGTAGGCGCACACGGGCTGTACCCCAGCCGCGATGGCAAGAGCCTGTATGTTGCGAACCGCGGCGGCAACAAGATACGCGGCACGCCGTTGGGCAAGGGCAGCGTGTCGGTGATTGATTTTGCCACCCGTGCCGTGGCCAAGAACTGGCCCCTGCCTGGCGGTGGCAGCCCGGACATGGGCAATGTCAGTGCCGACGGAAAGTACCTCTGGTTGTCAGGCCGGTACGACAATGTCGTGTACCGCTTCGACACCACCTCCGGCGCGGTGGACCAGGTGAAGGTGGGGCGCGAGCCGCATGGGCTGACCGTCTGGCCCCAACCCGGCCGTTATTCGCTGGGTCATACCGGCAACCTGCGCTAAGAACTTGTCCGTGCCCGACCCCCACCAGGAGATTCGTGACGCGGTGCGTGCGTTGTGTGCCGGTTTTCCGGATGCCTACCACCGTGACGTGGACACACGACGCGCCTACCCGCAAGAGTTTGTCAGCGCCTTGACCCGGGCCGGATGGCTGGCGGCGTTGATACCACAGCAATACGGCGGCTCGGGGCTGGGGCTTGCAGAGGCGTCGGTCGTGATGGAGGAGATCAACCGATCTGGCGCAAATGCCGGCGCCTGCCATGGCCAGATGTACAACATGGGTACCCTGCTGCGCCATGGTTCAGAGGCGCAGAAGCAGCATTTTCTACCCCGGATCGCCAGTGGTGAGTGGCGCCTGCAGTCAATGGGGGTGACCGAGCCCGACACCGGCAGCGACACCACCCGCATCAAGACCATGGCGGTGAAAAAGGGTGATCGTTATGTGGTCAATGGCCAGAAGGTGTGGATTTCGCGCGTCCAGCATTCCGACTGGATGATTCTGTTGGCGCGCACCACGCCCTTGGCGGATGTACGGAAGAAATCCGAGGGCATGTCGATTTTCCTGGTGGACTTGCGCCAGGCAGAAAAAAGCGGCATGTCGGTACGCGCTATCGCCAACATGGTGAACCACGAGACCAACGAGTTGTTCTTTGAAAACCTGGAGATACCGGCCGAGAACATGATCGGGCAGGAAGGGCAGGGTTTCAGGTACATCCTGGATGGCCTGAATGCCGAGCGCACGCTGATTGCCGCCGAATGTATTGGCGACGGTTATTGGTTTGTCGACCGTGCAACGGCCTATGCCAAGGAACGTGTTGTCTTTGGTCGACCGATCGGGCAGAACCAGGGCGTGCAGTTTCCGATCGCAGAGACCTACATCGAGGTGGAGGCGGCCAACCTGATGCGCTGGAAAGCCTGTGCCCTGTTCGATGCGCATCAGCCCTGCGGCGCCGAGGCCAACATGGCGAAATACCTGGCTGCCAAGGCGAGCTGGGAAGCGGCGAATGCCTGCATACAGGTCCACGGCGGCTTCGGATTCGCCACTGACTACGATGTGGAACGCAAGTTTCGCGAAACCCGGCTCTACCAGGTGGCGCCGATCTCCACCAACATGATCCTCAGCTACATGTCCGAACACGTGCTGGGTTTGCCGCGTTCATTCTGATCATCCGATTGGCACTGCCAGGCGCAGTGCGAACAGGTGCGTGATGGCCCTCAGGCCGCGACCTGCAATGCCTCGGCTGCGATCTCGAACGAGCGCAGGCGCTGCCCATGGTCAAATATCTGTGAGGCGATCATCAGCTCGTCGGTGCCGGTGCGTTGAACAAAGGCCTGCAGCGCCTGGTGCACGGTGTCGGGCGAGCCGATGGCCGAGCAGGACAGGACGGAATCGAGCAAGGCCCGCTCCTGCGGCCCCACGCGGTCCGGGTAACCCTCCAGGGGCGGCGGCAGCTTGGCAGGCCGGCCGCTGCGCAGGTTGACAAAAGCCTGCTGCATCGAGGTGGCACACAAGGCCGCCTGTTCCTGGGTGTCGGCGGCGAACACGTTGAAACCCAGCATGACATAGGGTTTGGCCAGGCGCGGTGAGGGTCGAAAGCCGCTGCGGTAGACACTGATGGCCTGCATCATCTGGGCTGGTGCGAAATGCGAGGCGAAGGCGAATGGCAGGCCCAGCGCCGCTGCCAGTTGGGCCCCGAACAGGCTCGAGCCCAGGATCCATATCGGCACTTCCAGCCCGGTGCCCGGCACGGCGCGTACGGCACCGCGCGGATGGGCCGAGAACAGGTCCATCAGTTCCAGCACGTCCTGCGGAAATTCATCCGAGCTGGCCGCCAGATTGCGGCGCAGCGCCTGCGCAGTGCGCTGATCCGAGCCCGGGGCTCGGCCCAGGCCGAGGTCAATGCGGCCCGGAAACAGGGACTCCAGCGTGCCGAATTGTTCGGCGATCACCAGCGGCGAGTGGTTCGGCAGCATGATGCCGCCAGCGCCGACACGTATCGTGGTGGTGCCGCCGGCCACATAGGCCATCAGCACCGAGGTGGCGGCACTTGCGATCCCGGGCATGCCGTGGTGTTCGGCCAACCAGTAGCGCCGGTAGCCCCAGCGCTCGGCGTGCCGCGCTAGATCGCGGCTGTTGCGAAACGACTGTGCAGCGTCGCTGCCTTCGGTGATCGGTGACAGGTCGAGAACGGAAAAAGCAGTCATGGCATGCGGGACTTCTGGTGGGGCGGGCTGGTGCGGTGTTGGCCCCGCCGATGGTAACGTCTCGCGCACTGGCCTGCCGAATGCATCGGGTGGGTGAGCAGGTATTGTGTGATTCAATCGGAAATCACCGGAGAAGATGCCATGCCCGCTGCCGCCACACGCCCGATTGCGCTGATCACTGGCGCTTCTTCAGGTATTGGAGAGTCGTTGTGCCATTGTTTTGCCGGGGCCGGCCACGATGTGGTGCTGGTGGCGCGCAGTGCCGACAAGTTGCAGCTGTTGGCGCGCCTGCTCGAACAGACGCACTCGATACGGGCCACGGTGTTGCCCGCCGATCTGTCGGCTCCCACGGCGGCGGCGCAGCTGTTGGCAACACTCAGGCGCCGTCGTCGTGTACCCGATGTGCTGGTCAATTGCGCCGGAGTGCTGGAGCAGCGGGCCTTTGTGGCGATGAAACCCGCCGCCCACCAGGCCATCATCGATCTCAATATTTCGGGTCTGACGGCGATGCTGGCGCATTTGTTGCCCGTGATGCAGCAGCGTGGCAGCGGGCGTGTGATCAACGTGGCGTCCATCGCCGCGTTCCAGCCGATACCGCTGCTGGCCACCTATGCGGCCAGCAAGGCTTATGTGTTGTCCTTGACTGAATCCCTGGCGGAGGAATTGCGTGGCACCGGTGTCACGGTGACGGCCTTGTGCCCGGGCATTACCGCCACCAACATGCTGAGCGAGGCTGCAGCCAAGAACCAGCAACTGGGCCGTTTGCCGGGTTTCCTGATCGGCAATGTCGACGAAGTGGCGCGCCTGGGGTTCGAGGCCTGCATGCGCGGCGACGTGATCTGCGTCCCGGGTGTGCTGAACCGTGCCGCCACGCTGGCGTCTCGCAGCACGCCCAAATGGCTGTTGCGACGCGTCAGCGGCATGCTCGCGCGTACGTCTGGCCAAGCGGGCGGCTGATCATGGCAAAGGCCAAATTTGACCTGGTGCTGTACGGCGCGACCGGTTTTGTCGGGCGCCAGACCGTTGCCATGATTACAGCCCATGCCGACGTGCTGACGCATCGGTTGCGCTGGGCCCTGGCTGGCCGCAATCAGGCAAAACTCGAAGTGGTGCGGCGCGAGGCCGGGGCGTCTGCCGCCAGCGCCGGCATCGTGGTCGCCGCGGCGGATGACGACGCAGCGCTGGACGTCCTGGCGCGCGGAACCCGCGTGGTGCTCAGCACGGCCGGGCCTTTCGACCTGATGGGCAGCAAGCTGGTCGCTGCCTGTGTGCGCCACGGCACGCACTATGTGGACATCACTGGCGAGACGCCCTGGGTCGCTTCGTTGATCAAACGCCACCACGATCAGGCAGCGTCGCAGGGCACACGGATCATCCCCTGTTGCGGATTCGATTCGGTACCATCGGACCTCGGCGCCTGGATGCTGACCCAGGGCATGCAGCAGCGCCACGGCGTGGCCTGTGTCGACGTGAAGGCCGCTTTTTCCATGCGCGGCGGGCTCAACGGCGGCACGTTGGCGTCGGCACTGAACATCATGGGATCGGGCCAGGGCGCGGCATTGGCCGATCCGTTTCTGCTCAATCCTGTCGGCCAGCGTCCGACCGATGTAGCCAGCCACGCAGACCCGTTGTTGCCGCGGTTCGACCTGGACTTCAAGACCTGGCTGGCGCCTTTCTTCATGGGGCCTGTCAATACCCGTGTGGTGCGACGCAGTGCCGCGCTGCTGGCCTACGGTGAGAATTTTCACTACCAGGAATACCTGCGCATGGGAGCCAGCCCGGTGGGCGCCATGGCTGCTGCCACGCTCAGCACCGGCATGCAGGCATCGCAGTTGGCCATGCGTTGGTCGCCGGTGCGGCGGCTGGCAGCGCGTTTTGCTCCCAAGCCCGGCGAGGGTCCGTCCGTTGCCGCCATGGACGGTGGCTCGTATCGCGCCGACATGGTGGGGCGCAGTGCCGACGGGCGCCAGTTGCGCGCCCGTGTGGCGGATCGGGGCGACCCCGGCAACCGCGCCACCACCAAGATGGTGTGTGAGGCGGCACTGGCTTTGGCGCTGGATGCTGACGCTCTGCCGCAGGTGGGGGGCGTGTTGACGCCCGCCAGCGGACTGGGCCAGGTGTTGCTGGACCGATTGCGGGCCGCTGGCATGACGCTCAGTCTGGAGCCCTGAGCCGCCCCAGACAGGCCAACGGGTTGATGCTGCCGTGCTGTAATCGGCGTCTCGGCCGCTGCGCCACAACGAAACAGCGAGGATTGCCATGAAAGCCACCTGGATGGGCGCCGTGATTGCGCACAGTGACGATACCGTGCTGGTTGAAGGCAACCACTACTTTCCCGAAGCCGCGCTGGACCGCTCGCGCGTGGCGTTCAGCAACCACAAGACCATGTGTCCGTGGAAGGGCCAGGCCAGTTATTACTCGCTGGTCGTTGACGGCAACCTGAACCCGGACGCGGTCTGGTACTACGCCGATCCCAAACCCGAGGCCGAGATGATCCGTGGGCGCGTGGCGTTCTGGAAGGGTGTGAAGATCGAGAGTTGACGCAGGTCAAGACGAATCGCCCGGCTGCGGCGCACACTGGGGCATCCAATCTGAAGGAGTGCGCCATGTTCAAAAAGCTGTTGGTACCTGTTGACGGATCGGCAACGTCACAGTTGGCCGTTGACAAGGCGGTTGGTCTGGCCCGGGCCTTTGGCAGCGAGATGACCGTTTTGTTCGTCATCGACCCTTATCCTTTCACCGGTGTGGGCGAGGGTTTTGCCTACGGGCAGAACCACTACCTCGGTGTCATGCAGGCCGAGGCCGAGGCCGCGCTGGCCGGCGCCCGCAAAGCCATGGAAGCAGCGGGCGTCCAGGGAACTGCATTGCAGATCGAGTCGCACGTGGTCTGGCGCGGCATTCTGGAGGCCGCCGCCGGTGCCGGGGCGGACCTGATCGTGATGGGTTCCCATGGCCGCAGCGGCATCGAGAAACTGGTGCTGGGCAGTGTCGCCCAGCGCGTGGTGGCGCAGGCGACGATCGCGGTGCTGGTGGTACGCGGCTGAAGGTGGCTTGTCAGCCGCATTGCCCCACGAAACCACAGGCGGTGCAGAATTCGCAGCCGTCCTTTTTGATGACGCTCGGATTGCCACACTCAGGGCACTGTTTGCCGGCCATGGTCGGGCTGGTCTGTGTTTCCCGGGGCGTTTCCAGCACACCCATGTCGCGCACCGGAAAACCCTGCTCGTTCAGGATGCCGAGCATGGCATATCGGTGGATGATGAGTCGCGCCAGATAGGCCACGGTGGACGGCCAGGTCTGCTGGCGTCGCTCATGGTGTGGCAGACCCGGCACAAACGCCATGAAGTGGCCCAGCGGCTCGGCGTAGTTGAGCAGTTTGCGCAGCTTCATGCCAATCCAGGCCGGGTCGATCACCCGCATGTCGAGTGACAGCAGGCGCGCCAGGCCATCGAGCGCGCGCGGGTAGTTGCCGGAAAATCCGACCGCACAAGGTCGCGTAACGGATTGCCCGTCGTGCCCGGGCAAGGTGATTTCCTTCAGGGTCAGCGTAAAGGCCTCGCCGCTGGCCGGATTTTCCACGTCGACCGCCCAGGCCAGCGTTCCGGATGGCCCGGTGCGTGGTTCATCGCGGCTGAACATGGCGTCCAGCACCGGCGTGGCGCTTGGCTGGTGGGTCCCTGCTTGTGCCCCCAGTTGCTCGCAGCGCCAGCGGATCACAGCGGCCGTGGCAGCCACGATGCCGGGAAACATGCGTTTTTCACCGTGCGGCGGAAACGGCATCTCGAACGCCTTTTCCTCCGCCACGGTGGCCAGGGCATCGAGCTTGAGTTGCAGCCAGGCCGGGTCGTTGGCACGCAAGTCCATCGACAGTGTCTTGGCCATGGCGCCCAGCCCACGTGGCTGTTCGGCACCGTTGACCCAGACCTCGAATGGCCGTGCCGCCGCGCCGTCTTCGCCTGCAAGCTCACCGATGAACAGGGCAAAGTCACCAAACGGGTGCTGCACCATGAAGGTCCACGCCGGGTTGCCCGCAGGAAGCTCGGGTCGCCCCGGCCAACGCAGCGATGACAACACCGGCGCCGGCAGTCGGTCCAGCTCCAGGCGACGATTGGTGTCGTTGATGATCAGTGGTGCGGCAACTTCAGCGGGTTTGGTGCTGAGCACCGAGCCCAGCACGGCGTTGGGCCGGTAGGTGGCCAGCCCCTTGAGCCCGCTGCGCCAGGCCTGCATGTAGAGATCCTGGAACTGCGCATACGGGTAGTCGGCAGGCACGTTGACGGTTTTCGATATCGCCGTGTCGATCACGGGTGCCACCGCCGCCACCATGTCGGCGTGTGCCTGCGCGCTCATCTCCAGCGCCGTCACAAACGCCGCAGATAGCGGTGCCTGGGCGCCGTACAGGGCTCGGAACAAGCGCCAGGCATGGTCCTGCACCGCATATTCCTTGAAGCTGCCGTCCGGCATGCGCTTCTTGCGTGTGTAGGTCCAGCTGAATGCCGGCTCGATGCCGTTGCTGGCGTTGTCGGCGAAGGCCAGGCTGATGGTGCCGGTGGGCGCGATCGACAACAGATGCGAGTTGCGCAGGCCGTGGGCACGGACGCGGTCCTTGATGCCTTGCGGCAGGCGCGACGCGAAGTTGCCGCCACTCAGGAAAAGGTCGGCGTTGAAGAGGGGGAAGGCACCGCGCTCGCGCGCCAGATCGACCGAGGCGTTGTAGGCGGCGTCGCGCAGGGCCTCGCTGATCAGCCGGGCCTGGGACCGCGCGGCATCGCTGTCGTAGTGCAGGTTGAGCATGATGAGGGCATCACCGAGACCGGTGAAGCCCAATCCGATGCGCCGCTTGTTGCGCGCCTCCTCATGTTGCTGCGGCAGCGGCCACACGGTCACATCGAGCACGTTGTCGAGCATGCGCGTGGCGACAGCAGCCAGTGCGACAAAAGCGCCGAAGTCAAAACGCGCCTGGGCGCCGAACGGATCGTGTACGAATCGGGTCAGGTCGATGGAGCCCAGGCAGCAGCAACCATAGGCGGGCAGCGGCTGCTCGGCGCAGGGGTTGGTGCTGGAGATGGTCTCGCAGTAGTACAGGTTGTTGTCCCGGTTGATATGGTCGAGGAACAGCACCCCCGGCTCTGCATGGTCGTAGGTGGAGCGCATGATCTGCTCCCACAACAGGCGCGCCCGCACCGTGCGGTAAATCCACAGCGAGCTTCCTTCGGCCTGGGCCACCGCGTAGGCCCCGAGCGCCTTTTGCTCCAGTCCGGGCTCGGCTCGGTGTTGCAACAACACCATGCCGTCGTCCTGCACGGCCTGCATGAACTGGTCCGTCACGCCCACCGAGAGGTTGAAGTTCTTCAGGTCCCCCTGGTCTTTTGCGTGGATGAATTCTTCGATATCCGGGTGGTCACAACGCAGCACGCCCATCTGGGCGCCGCGCCGCGCTCCGGCCGACTCGACGGTCTCGCAGGAGCGATCGAACACCCGCATATAGCTGACCGGACCGGAGGCGCTGCTGCGGGTGCTGCCAACCCAGGCGCCACGCGGCCGGATGCGCGAAAAATCGTAACCCACACCGCCGCCCTTGCGCATCGTTTCCGCGGCTTCGGTCAGCGCCACATAGATGCCCGGGTGGCCGTCTTCGGGTTTGGCGATGGAGTCTCCGACCGGCTGCACGAAGCAGTTGATCAGGGTCGCCGACAGGTCGGTACCGGCGGCTGACTGGATGCGGCCGGCTGGCAGGAACCCGCCTCGCAGTGCGTCGAGGAACCGCCCCTCCCACATGGCACGTATTGCGACGGGTTCGGCCTGAGCCAATGCCCGCGCCACCCGCAGGTTGACGTCGTGCACCGAGGTTTCGCCGTCCTTGGCGTATTTCTCCAGCAGTACTTCCTGACTGATGGCCTGGGCTGTCAGATCGGCGTCGGCAAGGGCACCGGCTTGCGGCAATTGGGTGATGGGGGTCGACATGGTGCTGGATTCCTCGATGGGCAGCTGAGTGCCGCTATGGGCGTCAACGTTCAGCAATATAGTGCCGCATGGTGACAGATTCGCCGCTCAAAAGGAAGGTGCGAAGGTGTGCTTCGATCTCCTGGTCGGCGCGGGTGGCGCGGGCGCGCTGATGCAGGTAGTCGGCCCACGACGAGACGATGAATCGCTCGATGTAGCAGGATGAATCCGACAAGTCGCGGTAGACACGCCATAACGTGGCGCCGTCACGCCGGCGCGGCGAGCGCAACTGGCTGATCGCGTCCAGGAAATCCGGCGCATTGGCCGGGTTGATGCGGTAGGCCATCTCCACCGCCACCGGTCCGGCTTCGGGATCGGGCTCGTGCCCCATGAAAAGGTCTTCCCAGGGTGTTGCCGGGGTGACCTCCTGCGTTTCGCCCATGCGCAGCGGAAAGCGCCGTGCCATCAGGGGGCCCAGCGCCATGCAGCCGGCGGCAGTTGCAAGGGAAAACGACAACCCGGCTAGGTCGGACAGGGCGCCCCAGAATGCCGACCCGATGGCAAAAGCGCCCAGCGCGCTCAAGGTGTGCATGGCCACCGCGCGCGAGCGCACCCAGGGCGGCACACTGGTCTGTGTGGCGGTATTGAACGTCGACATCACTGCCATCCACGCGCCACCGCCCAGAACCAGCGCCACATACACCGGCGGGTCCCATTTGGAAAATGCGGCGACCAGCATGACCGCGGCGAACAACACGCAACCACCCGCGACCAGGGCTTCAAGGCCAAACCGCGAGCGCATCCGGGCGATGAACAGGCCCGCGGCGATGGCTCCCGCCCCCAGGCAACCCATCATCAGGCCGAAGCCGGCGGCGCCCAGGCCGAGCTGCTGCTGCCCAATGACGGGCAACAAGGCCCACAGGGCGGAGCCGGATGCACAATAAGCCGCAGCCCGCACCAGTTGTGACAACACCGGGTGTGAATGCCAGGCAAAACGCAGTGCGCTGGCCATGCCACCCCACAGCCGCTCGGCCGGCAAACGGGTCGGTGGATGCGGTTTGGGCGGCCAGCGCCGGATCGCCTGCATCATCACCAGGGTGCTGAGCACGGCCAGTGCGAAGTTCCACGCACCGCCGACATGCAGAAACACCAGGCCCGCAACGGCCGGACCGATCGCCCGCGCTGCGTTGTAGGCCATGCCCACGGCGGTGATTGCCTGTGGCAGATCGTGCCGCGGCACGGAGTCGCTGATGGAGGAATTCCAGGCCGGCGACAGGAACGCCGTGCAGCTGCCCGACAGGAAAACGAAGAACAGGACGCTGCCCGGGCCGGCCATTCGGGCCATCAGCAGCGCCGCCAGAATGGTGCCCACGACTGCCTGTACGGCCAATGCGGCCAGGATCAGGCGACGCCGGTCCGTGATATCGGCCAGCACCCCGGCGGGCAGGGAAAAGAGAAACATGGGCAGGAACACCGCTGTTTGCACCAATGCAGCGAGGAAGGAGGAGCCGGTGAGCTCCACCATCATCCAGGCCGCGGCCATGGTCTGCATGGCATTGCCGATGAAGTAGATTGCGCCGCTGGCCCACAGGACGCGAAACTGCGGATGCTGCAAGGTACGGCGGATGGTGGAAGGAGGACGCATGAAATGATTGTCGGTGCTGTGGCCGACGTGTGTCCTGATGCACCGCAGTTTTGTTCCAGCGCGGCAGCGGTGACGAGCCGGTATTATCGATCTCGTCGACGCAGCCGCCGGGGCGCACGCTGCGCAAACCTGATTGGCCCATGAGGGTGCCCAGCAGAATTTTTTCGGAGCAGCAGCATGACCACCACACACGACAACCCAATGGGCCTGATGGGTTTTGAATTTGTCGAATTCGCGTCGCCGAGCGTCGGCGTGCTGGAGCCGGTGTTCGAGATGCTTGGTTTCAGCCGCGTGGCCGAACACCGGTCGAAGGACGTCTCGCTGTACCGCCAGGGCGACATCAACTTCATCGTCAACCGCGAGCCGCGCAGCGTGGCATCCTATTTCGCCGCCGAACACGGGCCCTCCGCCTGCGGGCTGGCGTTTCGGGTCAGGAACTCCCGCGTCGCCTTTGAACGTGCCCTGGAGCTCGGCGCCCAGCCGGTGGAGCTACGCACCGGGCCGATGGAGCTGCACCTGCCTGCCATCAAGGGCATTGGCGGGGCTCCGCTGTACCTGATCGACCGTTTCGAGGAAGGCAGGTCGATCTATGACATCGATTTCGACTTCATCGATGGTGTGCCGCGTCACCCGGTGGGGCATGGTTTCAAGATCGTCGACCACATGACGCATAACGTCTACCGCGGACGCATGGCGTATTGGGCCAGGTTTTACGAGCAGCTGTTCAATTTCAGCGAAATGCGATTCTTCGACATCAAGGGTGAATACACCGGGCTCACCTCCAAGGCCATGGCAGCGCCGGATGGCATGATCCGCATCCCGTTGAACGAAGAAGCGTCTGGCAGCGCAGGGCAGATCGAGGAATTTTTGCTCAAGTTCAATGGTGAGGGCATACAACACATTGCTTTGTTGTGCGACGACATCTATGCCAGCGTGGACAGCCTGCGCCGCGCCGGTGTGCCGCTGATGACGGCGCCCAATGGCACCTATTACCGCCAACTGGACAGTCGATTGCCTGGTCACGGCGAACCGGTCGACAAGCTGCAGACACGCGGGATTCTGATGGACGGCAGCACGGCGGGCGGCAAACCGCGCCTGCTGCTGCAAATTTTTTCCAACACGCTGTTGGGCCCGGTATTTTTCGAGTTCATCCAGCGCAAGGGTGACGACGGTTTTGGTGAAGGCAATTTCAAGGCGCTGTTCGAGTCGATCGAGCGGGATCAGGTGGAGCGCGGTGTTATCCAGACTGCGTGACTGCATGATCTGCCAGCCCCAGTGCGGAGCGACTGTGGGTAGTTCGATGGTGCATGTCGGTCCCTTGTGGTCGTTCCTGTGCCGCAAACTGCCGTTGCTTGGCGATCAACATGGCGCGCGGCATGGTTTGGCAGGAGGTCGGCACTGGCCCGTGGGGACAGCGCGCGGCGCTTCACTGTGGCGGTCTGGCGCTGAACGCGCAGACTGCCTTGTGGTGCTCGGTCTTGCGGCCGCATCGCGGAACTCGCTGCGTTCGCTGCGCTCTCTACGCTCAGACAGC
>JANOTG010000311.1:0-28545 GCA_031416215.1 Betaproteobacteria bacterium | reverse complement strand
CAGATCTTGTTCGACCTCGACCTGACGCAAGCTTTTCAGGTCAAGAAGGCAAAGCTTGAATGCACCATCGAGCAGGCCAGTGAAGCAGACATCGACGCCATCCTGGACATGCAGATGAAGCGGTTCGCGCCAGACGAAGTTGCGCAATTGGGCGATGTGGCGGAATTACAGTACGCACAGTTGCTGCGCCTGCGCGCCACCGCGCACGAAACCTACCAAAAAGCCCTGTACGCCGGGGAACAATGCTACGTGGCCAGGGTTGACGGGTCTATTGCCCACAGCAACTGGCTGCGGGTGTACGGGTGTGCGCCGCTTGACACCTGCGCACTGGACCTGAAACCAGGCGAAATCTATACCACCGACGGCTTCACCCGCGAGGCTTTTCGCGGCCAGCGGCTGCATGAGGCGGTGGCGACGCATATGCTGCAGGTAGCCAAACAACTCGGCTACCAACGCGCCTACACCATCACCGATCTGACCAAGGCCGGTTCACGACGCGGCGTCAACCGGATCGGTTGGGCGCGGCGCGGCAGCATTCTGTATGTAAGCCCGCGCGGGCTCAAGCGAACCTGGCTGGTTCGCCTGGGTGGTGACCTGACGCCACTGTTTGACCATGTGCGCGCGGGCATGACAGTCGAACGCTGACTGCGTCGCCGCCGACACTGTCGAGAAACTTTACACTAGTTGGAAATTACACTCAAAGGCGCTCCAATGTCAATGACAAGTACTTGATTTTAAGGGAATAATTAGTTGTGGTATGAATTTTGCTTTCATATTGACTGATGACTGACATGATGCTAACGAAGGCTGGGGAGCGGGTTGGCTTCTGCTAGCATGTCAACAGGCGTTTCATTTGCCATTCGAAAAAGGCGTTGCCCATGAGTACCGAACCCAAACATACGCCAAAAACGCACCAGGCGACGCAAGATGCCCTGGATATCGCTGAAAACAAGCGTGTTGCAGCGCGGCGCCGCTTCTTGCGCGCCGGTGCCAGCGGCTCTGCCGCACTGGTCATGACGGTGACGCACAAGCGGTCCTTTGCCGGCGGCATCAAGAAGGGTGTTTTGGCGTCCAACTGCACCTCTCTGAAAGGTGTAGCCGACCTGACCGGAGCCAAACACAAGAAGCCGCTGGAAATGAGCGCGATGGGCACTCCCAAGAACATGATCTGCCGCCACCCCGACAAGCCGCAACCGGTCGGGAATTGTGCCGAAATTTATCCGTCTCGTTATGCCGATGCGAGCGGCAACACCTATCTGGTGGCTGACCCTGACCAGATTAATCTGGGCTGCGGCAACCTGCAGCTAACCGCACAGAAGTCGGCCAACTACCGTCTTTATGGCCTGGACAAGCCAGGTGGAAAGGCCCCCGGCAGGGGCGAGGGAAGCGGCGGTGAGTACTGCCCGATTGCGTTTGATGCCAATGGTGATCTGAACTACGTGCAAAAAAACTACTATAAGATCGAAAGCGATGGCAGAATAAAATTAGAAGGCGCTTGCAAGCCTGCGCCGCTGCCCTGAACCACCCACGCCAACGCCGTTGCGGCACGCCCTGACCGCCAAACCAGTGCGAACCTCTGCCGCGATGCCAGAGCGCAACTGGCGTGTGGCATACGCCACCATCCCGGTCATCCGCGACTGGAATGGCGACTTCCTGGCCTACAACCCTTTGTCTGGTCACAGCCATATTCTGGACTGGCTGGCTGGCACGGTCTTGACCGCTGTGTCCAGACAACCACGGTCTGAACCGTGGCTGCGGGTGCACATGGCAACACTTCTGGAAGTCTCCAACGACGCGCCCCTGCAAACACGGGTGAAAGAAATTCTGGACCACCTTGACGACAGCGGCCTGATTGAGCCGTCTGCGGCATGATTGTTTCCGATCTGGCGCCTGCCGATCTGGCAAGACGCTTGCGGCGCGACGGCATTCACCTCTATACCGGCGCCTTCACGACACATTTGCAGATCGACATCGAATCGCTGGCCGGCGAATTCGCCCAGATGTATGCCGACTATCCGCTGGACGAGCCGGCGGGCATCGATGATTTTCAGGTGCGCGTGGGACCACCATCACTCTGGCGGCGTTATCTGCGGCCGCAGGTAGCCCATTGGGTCGACAACGAACAGATCATCGAACCATTGCCCTTGGACCAGGCCTTCCCCTGCCTGGAGTCGGGCCTGAACATGGCCGTCGCCTACCTTGATGTGGCACCCCTGGTGGTGCATTCCGCCGTGCTGGAACGCGATGGGCGCGCACTGGTCATGCCGGCCCCATCGGGGTCCGGGAAAAGCACGTTGTGCGCCGCACTGGCATGGCGCGGCTGGCGGCTTTTGTCCGACGAGATGGCGGTGTTTTGTTTCGAGACGGGTCGGCTGCTGCCCAACCCGCGGCCAGTGTCACTGAAAAACCGGTCGGTCGATGTGGTGCGCACATTCGCTCCACAAGCCCGCTTCAGCCGCAGCTATTTAGGCACCAATCGAGGCGACATCGCCTATATGCAGGCGCCGCCGGACGCAGTGGCGCGATCACACGAGAGCGCCGGCCCGGGTCTGTTGGTGGCACCGGTGTTTCGTGCCAATGCGCCGCTGTCGGTGCGCGAAATGGACCGCATCGAGGCCTTCCGTTGGCTCACCGACAATTCGATCAACTACTCTTCCATGCTGCAGCACGGCTTTGACACCATCGGCAATTTCATCGAAGCTTCCGGCCTGTACGCGTTGACCTATTCCAACCTTGACGAGGCCATTGACTGCATCGATCAACTGCACGAGAAGCACAGGGGTTGACACCGGCCATGCCGATCCCACGCGGCGCACCGCCGGTGAACAGGCATCGGGCGTCGCATTACTCGCCGCCACGCGCCATGCGTTCACTTTTCCAGTAGACGTCGTCCCCTGTCGTGCCATCGGTACGGTAGCGGTTCAGCACCCGCGACAGCACGAACAAAAGGTCACTGAGCCGGTTCAGATACTGGCGTGGCGTCGGCTTGAGTGCGTCCTGCCCCTCCAGCGCCACCACCGCGCGCTCGGCTCGGCGCGCCACGGTGCGGCAGACATGCGCGAGTGATGCAGCCCGGGTGCCGGCCGGCAGTATGAACTCCTGCAGCCTCGGCAATTGTTCGTTGTGTTCAGCCAGCGCCTGGTCCAGCGCCAGCACGGCCTCGGCCTTGAGCAGCTCAAAACCGGGAATCGACAACTCGCCACCCAGGTTGAACAGCTGATGCTGAATTTCCACCAGCAGGCTGCGCACACCGGCGGGCATGTCTTCACACAGCAACACACCGATGTTCGAGTTGAGTTCGTCCACATCACCCATCGCATGCACGCGCAACGCGTTCTTCGAGATCCGGGTGTTGTCACCCAGGCCGGTCGTGCCATCGTCGCCGGTGCGGGTGGCTATTTGTGTCAGGCGTTGGCCCATGCAGATGTCTCCAGAGTTGGCGCCATTGTCGTCGCGCGCTGCGTTGCACCACGTCGCACACCGACCCGCAGTCTACGAACTACGGCGTTCAAGGACTGTAATCAATACGCAGACCAATGGAAAAGCCACCCTGGGCAGAACCCGCAACCTGCAGACCAGCCCGATGTTTCTCCGCAACAAGGCGCACCAGCGCCAGACCCAGGCCATAACCGTCCTGGGCGCGAGAACTCAGAGCCTGGTGGTGGTTTGGCTGTGCCAGTGCTTCTGGCGCAAAACCGGTCCCCTGATCGTGTACCGACAATAGCCAGGCATCTGGATCCTTTTGCAGCGACAAGGTGACGACGCCACCGGGTGGGCCGTGGCGCAAGGCGTTCCACCCCAGGTTGAGCACTGCGCGCTGCAACAGCCGCGCGTCACCCCGCACGATGGCGATGTCTTCGGCACATTGGCGCTGCACGTGCGCGCCACTGCGTTGTGCGTCCTCCCACAGGTCGTCGGCACACTGGTGTAGCAGTTGCACCAGATCGACGTCGGTGAAGTCCGCCGGGTCCAGGGCCTCGGCCCGGCCCAGCAGCAAGAACTGCTCGGTCAGGTCGAGCGAGCGTCGTGCACAAGCGTCCATGCGCTCAAGCATGGCCCCATGTTCCTGCGTACTGTTGCCGCGCAACTGGTCGGCCAGCGAGCGCAACGAGATCAGGGGCGAACGCAGGTCGTGCGCCAGATGGCGCATCATGTCGTCGCGCTGGCGGCGGCTCTCCGGTGTGCCGGCGTCCAGCGTCAACGCCTGCGCGATACGGTCAACCGCGCCGGATATGGCGGCGAGACGGGTCTGCACCGGGTCCATATAACTGGCGCTGGCCAATACCGCACCACCACCCGGGCGTACCAGCGCCGCGATACGTGTCGTCTCCCGCGTCATGGTTGCCAGACTGGCCTCGAGACGGCGCCAGCTCCACAACGGGTAGGCCAAAGCCATGACGGCGGCCGGCGCCGCCGGCGACCACCACCATCCAGCACGCGCCAGCAACAACCAGCCAAGCAACAGGGTGAAGAACACCGAGGCCATGGTCAACAACAAGCCGATACGCGGGGTGGACAACAACAACGCAGCCATCAACAGCAACAGCAGCAGAACACTGCCAGCGATATGCCAGCCCGGCGCCACCGGTGTAACGACACGCCCGGCACGCAGGGCATCAAAGACATTGGCGACAAATTCAACGCCCGGCATCACGCCGTTGCGGCCCGCCAACGGTGTAACGAGGTTGTCACCCAGCCCGGTCGCCGTGGCCCCCAGCAACACCGTCTTGCCGCGCAGCAACGATGCGGGCACCGTGCCGGCCAACAGATCCGCCGCCGCCACCCTCGGATAGTGCCCGGCAGGTCCGGAAAAAGGCACCAACACCGGGTCCGATTGCTGTGTGTCCAAAGGGCGGGCGGGGCCAGCGCCGGCTCGGCGCAGCAAGACGGCAGCCACATGGTCGTAGGGCTTGGCCGCCATCGACTCACGCGCCAGGTATCGGCGCGTCACCCCGTCGCGATCCACCAGTGCCTGCGCGTGGCCCAGTTGTGCGTGGCGGGCGAACTGGGGCAGAGGCAGCACGGCTTCGGCTCCCGACATGAACACGGGCAACACGACGCGCCCATGGGCCGCCATCGCCGCCGCGAGGCGGGCGTCGGCCTGCGGATCGTCGCGTTGTGGCTCCGACAAGATCACATCCAGCAACACCGCCCCGGACCCTGCGACATGCAGATGCTCCAGCATGGCCGCGAGTTTGTGACGCGACCAGGGCCAGCGGCCCAGTCGTGCCAGACTGGGCTCGTCAATCGCGACAATCAAGATGTCCGGCCCAGCCGCGCGTCCCGACCAGGACACGCCACTGTCATAGATCCAGTTGTCGGCCCGCTCGGTCCAGCCCTGATGAATGGCCGCAGTCAGCAACACGCCGAGAAGCAACAGCAATACCGCCCACTCCCGCAGATGACGACCGGCGCTGGCCATCACCACCGGCAGCTCACAACAACGGCAACAACAACAGCAACAGCACCGGCCACGGGAATGGCGCAGCGGGCACCTCTTTTTTCGGCACCTCGAAGCGTTGCACCTCCGACCATGGTCCGCTGGCACCATCGGGCAGGACGACCTGGGTGCGCACAAACAGCATGCCGGGTTGCGGCTCCGGCATCTGCAAGCTGGAGCCCGCCACCACTTGATCGAGTTCGGGTTTGTCAAACCCGGCGTCGCGCGCCACCTGTACCCGGTGGCGCAAACCAGGCGGGCCCGACCACGCCAGACGAAGACCCTCATCGCCAAGTTGCGGCGGCACCACTGCCGACGGCTCCAACAGCGTGAATTGGGAGGCATCTCCAAATGGGCCGCGACTCGCGTCCCGACGCAGAGTCGCCAGGCGCCAGTGGTAGCTGCCAGGTGCCCATGCCGGGTCCAGCGGCCAGCGGGTACCCGTGACACCCGCGCGGTCCAGCACCAGGTCAGTGAATGCCGCGTTGCGCGAAATCTGCAAATGGTAAGACGGCGTATCGGGCAACTCGGCCCACACCAGAGCCGCGCCCGGCAATACGCTGGCACCGCTGGTGGGGCCGCGCAACAGCGGTGGCTCGGGGCGTGCGGCGATCGTCAGGCTGCGCTGCGCCTCAACGCCCTCCAGCGACTGTGCATCGGCGGCACGTACCCGCAGCTGGTATTCGCCGTCCGGCAATCCGGTCAACAACCAGATCGGTTCGCGTGTCTTGACGTCCTGCAGAAGCCGGGTGAAGGCTTGGTCACTCGCCACCTGCCAGCGCCAGCCGGTGGCGCCGGACATGGGCGGCACCTGCAGGCTCTGCACCGTGCGCTCAATCCGCTGCGGCAATCCCGAGAGGTCGGGCGGCCCGAGCAATGGCACCACCGCGCCGAGACTCCCGGCCTCGGCCCGCACGCCCTGGCCCTGGGCCACCTGCACCGGCCCTGGCGCGCTGCCGGTCAGCGCGACCTGACCGCTCAGCACTTCGTGGCGGCTCACGCCGTCATCCTCGGCCACGCGAAACCGGGTTCCCCTTACCGCCGTCACCACCCGAGGGGTGCGGATTTCAAAACGCGACCCGGACTCCTTGAGTGGTGTCGCCGTGCTGTCGAGCGCGCCACCCTGCACATCGAACCGGGTCGAGCGAATGCCTACCGCACTGGCCTCGCGGGAAACCCCCAGCGTGGCCCTTGTCATCGGAGCAAACACCACCAGTGCACCATCTGAGAAGCGCAATGTCAGGCTGCCCTGGGCGCCTGTCTCGAGGCGGTCTCCTGCCTTGATCTGCATACCGGCAGACAAGGGCGCTGCGTTGACCGTCGCGCCACCCTGCACAAACAGGACTTCGGCCGTCAGCTCAGACCAGCGCAACCAGTCCAGCGGCAGCATGAGCGTGCGGCCCACCGGCATCCGGCGTGGATGGGTGATGCGGTTCAGGCGTTGCAATTGTGGCCAGCGACCCGGGTCGTCCAGGTAACGTTGGCTGATGCCGATCAACGTATCACCACTACGCAGCGCCAATTGCACATGCTCCTGCGCCAGCCCGGGCAACACAAAGCCGACCGGCAACACCAGCAGGCAGCGCACGGCAAGGCGCATGGCGGCACTATTCCATCGGCTCGAGTCGGTAACCATGGGCGTAGATCGAACTGATGCGCCAGCCATTGTTGGCCAAGCCAAGCATATTGCGTAGCTGGCTGACGTGGATGTCGAGGGTACGGGTCTGGATTTGCGCATTCAGGCCCCAAACCGCCTCGAGCAGGTACTGCCGGGACAACAAACGCCCGGCGTTGCGAAACAACATCAATGCCAGTTGAAACTGGCGCTCGGTCAGATCGATGATTTCGCCATGCAGCCGCACCACATTACTGACCAGGTCGAACTCATAAGGTGCCACCAGCAGCACGGTGCCGCCCTGCAGGTTTTCAGCGCGGCGTTTCAGCGCGCCCAGCCGTGCCAGCAACTCTGCGTGGCGCGCTGGCTTGACCAGATAGTCGTCTGCACCATGGCTCAGTGCCTGCACGATGTCCTGCTCCGCGTCCCGGCTGGTCACGAACAATACGGGGGTGCGGTCCTGCAGTTGGCGCAGCCAGTCCAGTACCTCCAGACCCGTCATGTCGGGCAACATCCAGTCCAGCACCAACACGTCAAAGGTCTCGCGCACCATCGCCTGCATGAAACGTGCGGCGTTGGGATACACCTCACAGCTGTGCCCGGCCTCCAGCAGTGCCTGCGTCAGGAGGGCCGCATGGTCAGCATCATCCTCCAACACGCCGACTCTCATGCCGACGGACCCCACCACGCCGCTGCGTCGTCCACGCACGGACGGCGCCACACCACGTCGCCGGGTGCTGCGTCGACCCTATGCCGGCGAAGTTCCATGAGCCGGAGTCTAAGCCAAGTGGGCAGTTTTGCCAGCCCCGGCGTAAACTTCGCAACATTCAGGAGAACCGTCATGAACGCGCCCGCCCACCCCTCGCATCTGCTTCCCCATGTCAGCCAGCGCGCCGTGCCGGCGGAAATGATCACTGCGCTCAAGGCACGTTTCGGGCAACGTTGCTCCACCGCCCTCGTGGTGCGTGAACAACATGGGCGCGACGAATCTTCCTTTGAAGCGCCTCCGCCTGCGGCCGTGGTGTTTGCCGAAAGTACCGCCGAGGTCGCCGAGATCGTCAGCCTGGCGGGCCAGCATCGGGTGCCGGTGATACCCTTTGGTGTTGGATCGTCGCTGGAAGGCCATTTGCTGGCGGTCCAGGGCGGTATCAGCATCGATCTGGGACGCATGAACCAGGTACTTGCCCTGAACGCGGAAGACCTGACGGTGACCGTGCAGCCCGGCGTGACGCGGAAACAGCTCAACGAGGCGATCAAGAGCAGCGGCCTGTTTTTTCCGATCGACCCTGGGGCGGACGCCACCATCGGCGGCATGAGCGCCACCCGCGCCAGCGGCACCAACGCCGTGCGTTACGGCACCATGCGCGAAAACGTGCTGGCACTGGAGGTCGTGACTGCCAGTGGCGCGGTGATACGGACCGGCTCGCGGGCGAAGAAGTCGGCTGCCGGGTACGACCTGACGCGCCTCATGGTGGGCAGCGAAGGCACCCTTGGCGTGATCACTGAAATCACCCTCAAAATTTACCCGCTGCCAGAGGCGGTGTCAGCTGCGGTTTGTTCATTTCCCAGCATCGAAGCCGCCGTACGCACCACCATCCAGGTGATCCAGCTCGGGGTGCCGATCGCACGGGTCGAGCTGATTGACGACAACACGGTACGCATGGTGAACGCCCATTCCAAACTCGGCCTGCGGGAAGAGCCGATGCTGTTGATGGAGTTCCATGGCTCCCCTGCCGGCGTGCAAGAGCAGGCAGAAACGGTGCAGGAAATCGCCACCGAGTTTGGTGGCAACGCTTTCGCCTGGGCCACCACCCCCGAAGAGCGCACCCGCTTGTGGACGGCGCGCCACAATGCCTACTTCGCGGCCATCCAGTCACGGCCGGGTTGCCGCGCCATTTCCACCGACACCTGCGTGCCGATCTCGCGCCTCGCCGACTGCCTGCTGGACTCGGTGGCGGAGGCCGATGCGTCGGGCTTGCCGTATTTCCTGGTCGGCCATGTGGGGGACGGCAATTTCCATTTCGGTTATCTGCTTGACCCGACCCAGCCCGAAGAGCGTGTGACAGCTGAAAAACTGAATCACCAGCTGGTGGCTCGGGCACTCAGCATGCAAGGTACCTGCAGTGGGGAACATGGGGTCGGTCTGCACAAGATGGATTTCCTGCTGACCGAGGCTGGCGCTGGCGCCGTGGACATGATGCGCACCATCAAACGTGCGCTCGACCCGCACAACATCATGAACCCGGGCAAGATTTTCAGCCTCTAGGCGGCTTGCCGCCTCGCGCGGCTAGGGCGTCTCGGCGATTGCAACTGCCATGTAATCCATCTTGCGTTGCAGATCCAGCTCGGTATCGGCGTAACGCTGAGCAATCGATGCGAATTCGCACTGGATCTCGATCAGCGCATCGACCATGTCCGGGTCAAAATGTTCACCACGCTCCTGGAAGATGGTTTGCACAGCCCGGTCATGCGGCACTCTGGCCCGGTATACCCTGTCACTGGTCAATGCGTCGTACGCGTCCGCCAATGCCATGATGCGAGCCGACATGGGGATTGCCTCGCCCGCCAGGGAATTCGGGTAGCCAAAACCATCCCAGCGTTCATGGTGGCCGCTGACAATCTCGCGCGCCAGCTCAAGAAACTGGGTTGAAAACCCGGCGCTGCTTTTGATCTGTTCGATCGACGCGCGGCCGATGTCACAGTGGGTACGTACCAGGGCAATTTCATCCGTGCTGAGGGCGCCGGGTTTGAGCAACACCCGGTCCGGGATACCGGCATTGCCTATGTCATGCAGGGGCGCGGCTCGAAACATCAACGTGATCGCCGCGTCCGACATCGGTCGCCCGTACGTGGGCGAGGTTTTCAGCTTGACAGCCAGCGCACGCACGTAATGCTGCACGCGCACGAGGTGGTTGCCAGGCTCGCCCGGCTCGGCCAATCCGGCCATCGCCAATACGGTGGCGTCCAGCAGCCGATGCAGGTCCGACGTGGTCTCGCGCCCACTGTGCAACACGAGCCCGCTCTGAGCGTTGTCGGCGGCCCGGGTTGGGGAGGTTTCTGACTGGTCCATGTGCTCGGAGCGATTCTTTTTTGCCATGTTACGACGACTTACACAGGCCTGGTGTTATTTCTCGCGCCCGGATTGGGAATTGGCGTTATCTGGCAACGCTGGCAAGCGGTACAGCCACACCCGGCGCCCCTGGGCGAGCACGATGCTGTGTTGCGCTGCCAACCCTGGCACGTCAAACTCCAAACTCACCAGCCAGCTGCCGGGGCGCATCTCTCGCGCGGCCTTGTGCGCTGCCCGCGCCATGCTCTCCGGGCGCTGAAAGAGATACACCAGCTTATAGGGCGCCCAGTCGGCACGCCAGATGTCTCCCTGGCGCACACGCGCCCAGCGACATCGCCAAGCGCACAGGGCGCGCAGTGGCCAGCTCCACTCGATCCCGTGCAGCTGCGCTTGCGGATAGGCCAGCCGCAGCTCGCGCAGGCCGTGCCCCAGGCCACAACCCGCATCCAGCACCAAGGCGCCGGCTGGCAACGGTGCGTGCTGCGCCAACGCGCGCAATGCGCCCTGCGGCGTGGGAAACAATGGCGCATCGCGCCAGGCCGTGACAGGATACAGAGCGGCCAGCAACAACAACAGGACCAGCCAGACCCAGGGCGGCAAGTTTGCCGGGCCGGTCAAAAGAAGCGCGAACGGAAAACCCGCTGCGACGATAAGCCTTCGCCACCAGGTGCCGGCCCAGGCACCCAACACAACGCCCAATGCCGTGGCGCCCAGCAAGGACGGAACGACGTCAACTCCAGCCAGCAGCAGGCCGCGGTAGACGCCCCAGGCCAAGGCCCAGGCCAGTACCGCAGGAATGGGCCAACGCAGCACCCGGCGCCACCTCAACGTGCCGACGCGCCACCCAGCTTGTCCAGCAGGCCGGCCAACTCATCGAGCGAGCCAAACTGGATTGCGACCTCGCCCATCTCGACAAAACGGCCACCGCGCTTGACACGTTTCTTGACCCGTACCTCGACCTGAGCCGTCAAACGATCCGACAACTCTTCTTCGAGGCGTTTCAGATCCCGCGACTTTTCTTTCTTGGGTTTGGGCGAGGTGAGCGTGAATTCAGCCCCCAGCTTCTTGACCAGACTTTCGGCTTCGCGCACCGACAGTTTGCGTGCGCTGATATGGGTTGCCGCGGTGATCTGGGTCGCCTTCTCCAGCGACAACAGGGCGCGAGCATGGCCCATTTCCAGATCGCCGGCCATCAACATGGTTTGCACTGGCTCGGCCAGATTCAACAAGCGCAGCAGATTGCTGGCCGCGCTGCGGGAGCGTCCAACGGCCTGGGCCGCTTGTTCGTGAGTGAGCCCAAACTCCCGCACCAGCCTTTGCAATCCTTGCGCTTCTTCCAGCGGATTGAGGTCTTCACGCTGCATGTTTTCGATCAGCGCCATGGCCGCAGCCGACGCGTCGCTGACGTCCCGCACCAATACGGGCACACTGTCCAGGCCGGCCAGCTTGGCGGCCCGGAAACGCCGCTCGCCGGCAATGATTTCGTACACCGGACGGCCGGCACGAGCGCCCGCTGTGCCGGATACACCCGCCCCCGGACCATGAGCAAGCAGGCGCGCCGCCGCGTCTTCGGCCGTGAGTTGGCGCACCAGGATCGGCTGCATGATGCCCTGCAGCTTGATCGATTCGGCAAGCTCGTACAACGCGCCTTCATCCATCTGCGTGCGCGGCTGATAGCGGCCACTGACCATGTCACTCACCAACAGCGAGGCCGGCAAACCAGGGCTGCTGGCACTTCCCTGTGGCCCGTAACCGCTTACACCTTCATTGGCCGTCGGGCCGAGCAGTGCTTCGAGGCCGCGGCCCAGACCCTTGGGTTTCTTATTCACGATATTTTTCCTCCAGACTTTCCTGTGGGACCAAAGACTGCAGCAACCGATGACCTTGCGGCCACAGCTCGAGGCCGGAGTCGGCATTGATGTGACCACATCGACCGTAATCGACAAAGACACTGCCCCAGGCATGCGCAAAAACCCGTGCGCGTGCGATGTCGCAATAGGGGTCATCCTGGCTGCCAAGCAGCAGGCTCCTGAATGGCAACTTGCGCAATACCGGCGGTGACCAGCTTGGCATCAGTTCGCGCAACTCCGGGCGCTGCAGGTCTCCTGGTGCTACCAGCAAGGCGCCGCACACACGTTGCGTGTTGTGCGAATGCGCTGCCCATGCCGCGACCAGTTGGCAACCGAGGCTGTGCGCTACCAGGACTGCGGGTGCGGCGCGCTCCCGCCCAGGCGGTGGCTGCAGCAGAACATCTTCCAGCCGGGCGACCCAGTCACCGCGCAGCGGATTGCACCAGTCGTGCTGCTCCACGCGCTCATAACCGTGATGCTCCTGCCACCGGCTTTGCCAATGCCCGGGCCCGGAGTTCTGCCACCCGGGCAGGATCAATACCCGAGGCGAATCCATCGTCTCAATGGAGCAGGTTGCCGTGGCATGTCTGATGCAACATCAAGTAGTGGACAGGCGTGCCACCATCTCCTGCGAGAACGCAAGATAGGCCTGTGCACCCTTGGACGACGGGTCGAACACCACACCCGGCAGGCCGTAACTGGGCGCCTCCGCCAGGCGCACGTTGCGCGGAATCACGGTGTCAAACACCTTCTCGGCAAAATGCGCCTTGAGTTGGTCACTCACCTGTTGCTGCAAGGTGATGCGCGGGTCGAACATGACCCGCAACAAACCGATGACTGCCAGCTCCGGATTCAGGTTGGCACGCACCTGTTTGATGGTGTTCACCAGGTCGGTCAGGCCCTCCAACGCGAAATATTCGCACTGCATGGGCACGATCACGCCGTGGGCACAACACAGGCCGTTGAGTGTCAGCATGGACAACGATGGCGGACAGTCGATCAGGATGAAGTCGTAGTCGGCAGACACAGCCGACAGCGCGTCCTTCAGCCGGCGCTCGCGCCGCTCCACTTCCACCAGCTCGACCTCGGCACCCGCCAACTCCCGGTTCGCTCCCAAGACGTCATAACCGAAGCCGGCAGCGTCGAGCTTTTCATTGCGCACGCGGGCCTGCCTGACCGAGGCCGACTCCAGCAACACGTCGTAAAGACTGTGCTTGAGTTGCCGCTTGTCCACCCCCGACCCCATGGTGGCATTGCCCTGCGGGTCCAGATCGACCATCAATACCCGCTGACCGTTCTTGGCCAGCCCTGCGGCCAGATTGACCGTGGTGGTGGTCTTGCCCACCCCACCCTTTTGGTTCGCGATACAGAAAATCTGTGTCATGGTGTGCGCTTCAGTGGTGCTGGACCCGGGCACTAGCGCGACAGCGCCAACTTGATGCCAAAACCAAGCAGAAACAAACCTGCGATCTTTTCCATGGCGCGCCCGAAAGCCGGATTTGAATCCAGTCGACGCGCCAAATGGCGCGTCAACAACACGACGACCAATCCATAGATGAATGCAAGCAGCGCAATGGTCAGAGCCATGGCGGCGAAGGTCACCATGCCCTGGTGCCGCGCAGGATCAACAAACAGCGGGAAAAACGCCATGTAGAACACAATCGCCTTCGGGTTGAGCAAGGTGATCACCATGGCCTGGCGCAGGTACTGCCCGGCGCGGATGTGCAGCACCGGCGCGTCACCGGGCTTGGCAAACAGCATGCGACAACCGAGCCATGCGAGGTACGCTGCTCCCAGCCATTGCACGCCATGGAAGATTGCGGGATAGGCCGTCAACAAGGCGGCCACGCCGGCCACCGCCAGCCACATCAACACCTGGTCGCCCACAATCACGCCCAAGGTTGCCGCCAGGCCCCCACGCACACCACCCTTGCCGGTCGAGGTAATCAATGCCAGGTTGCCAGGCCCCGGGATCAACAGAAACACAACCACTGCGGTGACAAAAGCACCGTAATCCGCAACGCCAAACATGGGTCTACCTCGGGAATGAGCGCCAAGTTTACCGCCTGCCGCAGGGCGGTCGGATCATTCACGGGTCAGGACGGCCGCGCCCGCTCCATCCAGACCAGACATCGCTGTGCCTGCAGGCCGGGCACCTGCACCGGTTCCACGTGAAACACATGCACCGGCGACTCCAGCGCTGCCATCTCCGGGCTTGGCGTCTTGCCCTTCATGGCCACCCACAGCCCGTCCGCAGCCAGAACATGGTCGGTGCAGCGCACCATATCTGCAAGTGCGGCAAACGCGCGCGCCGTCACCACGTCGTACAGACCGGTCAGTTTCTCCACCCGGGCGTGAACTCCCTGCAGATTCGGCAGACGCAGGGCTGCCGCAACCTGGGTCACAAACGCCGCCTTTTTTGCCACCGCATCGACGCAGGTCACATCCAGCAGCGGACAACAGACCGCCAGCACCACGCCGGGCAGGCCGGCACCCGCTCCAACATCGAGCAAGCGCACGCGCCCGCTCAGGCCACGCTTGCGCAACTGCAGCAACAACGGCGCAACCAGCGACAGGCTGTCCAACAAATGCAGCGTGAGCATGTCCTGCGGGTTGTGCACGGCGGTCAGGTTGTAAACCCTCCCCCACTTGCCGAGCAGCCCGAGATAGCCCAGCAGGCGGGTTGTCTGGTCGGCGTCCAGGGGCACGCCCAGCTCCAGTGCGCCGGCCTGCAGCGCCGCCAGCAACTGTTTCTCGCTCACAACTCGGGCGCGTCCGCCTCGACGCTCAAGGCCGTGAGCTGCCGTCCCCGGCTCTTTTTCAGATGCACCAGCAACAACGATATGGTCGCTGGCGTGATGCCCGTCATGCGGGAAGCCTGCCCCAATGTCTGCGGCCGCTGCCTCATCAAGGTCTGCCTGGCCTCGAAACCCAAGGCGCTGACCGCCGCATAGTCCAGGTCGTCGGGCAGCCGCAACCCGTCAAAGTGCGCGACCCTCTGCACGTCGTCCTTTTGTCGGTCGATGTAGCCCGCGTATTTGGCAGCAATTTCGACTTGCTCCACGACCGACTGCACAAAACGACGGTCTGGCCCATCGGGCGCCAAGTCTGACATGTCTGTTTCACGTGGAGCAGTTGACGACAACCCGGGCGCGGCGTACCGCCCGTCACACAAGGACATCAACGCCGCATAACTGACGTCGGGCCGCCGCAACAGGTCGGCAAGACTGTACTCATGGTCGATCTCCTTGCCCAGCACACGAACCGCCTCGCCATGCGGCAGGTTTTTCGGACTCACCCACAACCCGCGCAGCCGCTGTGTTTCACGTGAAACCGCATCCCGCTTGCGACAAAACGCGTCCCAACGCAGATCGTCCACCAAACCCATCGCGCGTGCCACTTCGGTCAGCCGCAGGTCGGCATTGTCCTCGCGCAGCTGCAGCCGAAACTCGGCACGGCTGGTGAACATCCGGTACGGCTCGGTCACGCCTTTGGTGATCAGGTCATCCACCAGAACGCCCAGATAAGCCTGATCCCGGCCAGGCAACCATGGCCCCTCGCCCCGACACTGCAAGGCGGCATTGATGCCGGCAAACAAGCCCTGGGCCGCCGCCTCTTCGTATCCGGTGGTGCCGTTGATCTGGCCGGCAAAAAACAGGCCGCCGATGGCACGTGTCTCGAAAGCGCTGCTCAGACAACGCGGGTCAAAATAGTCGTACTCGATGGCATAACCCGGGCGCAGGATATGCGCGTTCTCGAGGCCCGCAATCGAACGCACCAAAGCGTACTGCACGTCAAACGGCAGGCTGGTCGAGATGCCGTTGGGATACACCTCGTGCGTGGTGAGACCCTCCGGCTCCAGGAAAATCTGGTGACTCGTCTTGCCGGCAAAACGGTGAATCTTGTCTTCCACACTCGGGCAATAACGCGGCCCCACACCCTCGATCTTGCCGGTGAACATGGGGCTGCGGTCCAGACCGCGCCGGATGATGTCATGGGTGCGCTCATTGGTATGGGTGATCCAACACGGCAGTTGCGCAGGATGAAGGCCCGCCTGCCCCATGAAACTGAACACCGGCACCTCCGAGCCGGCACCGCCGGGCATGCCGTCACCGGGCTGCTCGCTACAACGGGCATAGTCGATGCTGCGTCCATCGAGACGTGGCGGCGTACCGGTTTTGAGCCGGCCTTGCGGCAGCTTCAACTCCTTGAGGCGCGCCGACAAGGTGGCCGCAGGTGGGTCACCGGCACGGCCTGCCGCGTAGTTGTTCATGCCGACGTGGATCTTGCCATCCAGAAAAGTACCGGCCGTCAGCACGACGGTGCGGCTGCGAAAGCGGATGCCGACCTGGGTCACCGCGCCCGCCACGCGCGTCCCCTCCACCAACAGGTCATCCACCGCCTGTTGGAACAGCCACAGATTGGGCTGGTTCTCCAACCGGCTCCGGATCGCCGCCTTGTAGAGCACCCGATCTGCCTGTGCCCTGGTAGCCCGCACGGCAGGCCCCTTGCTGGAGTTGAGGATGCGAAACTGGATGCCGCCCTCATCGGTCGCCAGCGCCATGGCACCACCCATGGCGTCGATTTCCTTCACCAGATGCCCCTTGCCGATCCCGCCGATGGACGGATTGCAACTCATCTGCCCCAGTGTTTCGATGTTGTGGGTCAACAGCAATGTCTTGCAACCCATGCGTGCACTGGCCAACGCGGCCTCGGTGCCGGCATGACCACCGCCCACCACAATCACGTCGAACTCGATCGGGTAGTCCATGTCAGGCCTCGATCAGTTCGGTTTTCAACCCAACCACCTGAGCGGCCAAGGTCTGCTTGCGATCGGCACTGACGAACAGGTCGACACCGGCAGCCTGCGCCGTTGCGATATGCAAGGCGGCGCTGGCAGACACCGGCGCCAGACGCATGGCGGCCAGCGCATTGCGCTCCACCTTGGCGGTCAGCGGCAGCACGGTCAGGTCATCAAAATCGCGGCCAATCTCCAGCAGCATGCGCTCGTACTCCTGGGTCGCGAACAGGCCGTCACGCCACTGGCAAGTCAGGGCCGACGCAATCTCCGCCTTGCAATGGGCCGCGGCGGTGATCTGCGTTGCGGCCAGCTGCAGCTGCTGTACTCTCACACAGCCCGACTCGCCGCTGTAACGCTTGAACAACGCCGTGGCGTCAAACAGGACATTCATCGCCGCACCTCCCCGCGCTCTTGCAGCACCGGGCTCGAGGGCGCCGCGCCACTGGCGTATTGCACCGCCTGGATGGTCCGTTTCCAGCTCGGTACTTTCTGACCGGTACCAGCGCGCGCCGGTACCAGCTCCGCCACCGGCTTGCCGTACCGCAAAATCTGTACCGTTTCACCCTGCTCCACCAAATCGAGCATCGCCGATGTATTGGCACGGAATTCACTCAAAGCCATGATCAGCATTTTGTACAACTTTCCTGTTTTGTACATTTTACCAGCGTCGGTGGGTTATGATGAAATAAGCCATGAAAATCTTGATCTTCGCCGGTAGCACCCGCCAGCAGTCCTACAACCGCAAACTCGCCGCCGTCGCCGCCGGCTTGGCCACCCAGGCGGGGGTTGAGGTCACCCACCTCGAGCTCTCAAGCCTGGAGATACCGATGTACAACGCCGACTCCGAGGCCGTTGCGACCCCGGCGGACGTGGTGCGCCTGAAACAATTGATGTACGAACACCCGGCCTGGATCATCTGCTCGCCAGAGTACAACGGAAGTTACACCGCGCTGCTCAAGAACACGCTGGACTGGGCCTCCAGCCCGATCAGGAGCGACCCGGTCTGGAGCAACGGCAGCAAGCCATTCGCCGGCAAGGTGGTCGGCCTGTTGAGCGCCTCACCCGGAGCCCTGGGCGGATTGCGTTCACTGGCCCACCTCAGCCCGCTGCTGAGCAACCTGCAATGCTGGCTCGCACCGCGCCAGTTTGCTCTGAGCCGCGCGGGCGACGCGTTCGACGCCGACGGTACATTGCGCGACGACGGCCAGCGACGCAATGTCTTGGCCGTGGTTGAGCAGGTGATCTGGGCTGCGCGGCGGCTCAACGCCTGAGCGCAGACAAATTCCGTCAAGGTGTCAACTGCAAGACAGGCTGCAATCAGACAGCGGACTACTCTCTTCCCACCCCCCGCCAACCAGGAGCCAACCCGTGCACATCCCCAGCCTCAAAGAAGTCGTCAGCGCGCAGGAGTGGCAACTGCGTGTGGACCTGGCGGCCGCTTACCGCCTGGTGGCTGCCTATGGCATGAGTGATCTGGTTTTTACCCACATCAGCGCGCGCATTCCCGGACCGGAACACCAGTTTCTGATCAACCCGTACGGCCTGATGTTCGATGAGATCACGGCCAGCAGCCTGATCAAGGTCGACCAGTCCTGCAACAAACTCAGCGCATCGGCGTTTCCTGTCAACCCGGCCGGCTTCACCATCCACAGTGCTGTGCACCTGGTGCGCGAGGATGCAGCCTGCGTGCTGCATACACACACCCGCGCCGGCGTCGCCGTCAGCGCGCAGAAGTGCGGCGTCCTGCCCATCAGCCAGCAGTCCACCTTCGTCCTGGCGTCCCTGGCCTACCACGACTATGAGGGTCTGGCACTGCGTGACGACGAAAAGCCGCGGCTGCAAGCCGACCTGGGCAACTGCAAGTACCTGATGCTGCGCAACCACGGCCTGCTGACCATCGGCCGCAGCATTGCCGAAGCCTTTCTCTTCATGTACCTGTTCGAGAACACCTGCCGCATCCAGGTCGATGCGCTGGCGGGCGGGCAGGAACTGATCCCGGTCGACCCTCGCATCATCGATGGTGTCGCCGAGGTCGCGCGCAACGCTTCGGCCGAACAAGGCAGCGGGCTCTACTGGCCCGCCTTGTTGCGCAAACTCGAACGCCTGGACCCAAGCTACAAGGACTGACGAGCCACGCGTTCACTACTTTGCGAAGAGGCCCTGCAGCTTGCCGCCGATCTTGTCGCCCAGGCTGGCGCCGGCTCCTGTACCGACTCCTGGCATCACCAGGGTGCCGATGGCGGCACCGACCAGAGCGGAGCGTGTCAGCATGAGTTGCGGTGTACTCAGTGTGCCGCTGACCTGCAGCGGAACACCGACCGCGTCGCCCACCACCGACGCCCCGAGGTTCACAAACACGCGACCGCTCAAACTCTGGCTCGGAGACACAGTGACATCGCCACGCGCGCTCAAGACGCCGGAGCTTGCCACCAGGTGGCTGAGCATCACCGTGCGGCCCCGGGTCAACAACTGACCGGTCAAGGTGTCGAGCTGGGTCTGGCCGCCGCGACTCAGACCCACCGTCGTGACGGCGCGCGCCAGGTCGACACCATGCAGCACCGCATTGCGGACAGAAAAGCGTGACTGCGTTTGCAAGGCATCCAGCAGGGCACCGGGCGTCGTAGCGCTCGCGCTGAGCGTGCTGCTTGCGTCCAGGGCGCCACCTAAGCTGTTTCCTGACAGCCCGGACATGGCAACACCTTTGGTTTCCAGCCGTCCCGACAACTTCCAGCCCGCCTTGGCCGAACCACCCTGCCCGAGTTCGACCGTGCCGCGCACGCTGCCCGCACCTCGACCCGCTCGACGCGCAGCGGCGCTTTGGTCAGCAGCGCGACACCGGACAGTGCGAGCGCGGGCACGGGCCACAGATCGAGCGCCACCCGTTGCACAGAAACCTGGGCTGCGGCCGCCGCGCCGAGCTGACCGGCGGCCCAGTCACGTACGGTCTCGCTGCCAAGCCAACGCTGCAGCAAAAGCAGCGCCAACAACAAGGAAGTGGCAAACACACCCAGCCCGACCAACCAGCCGCGCCGCCACAAGGCGCCAGCAGCGCGCAATGCTGTATCGATCGATCGTTGCCGGCTGGTCATGGTCTGGCGGCGCAGGTGGGCGGATCAGTCTAGCCGATGGCCGAGCGGCGCCGGGCCCGATTGGAATGTGGCGAATCGCCGTGACAGCACACCGGACCGGCAAAAGTCAGGGCAAGGGCACTTTCACCTGATCCACAGATACACCCAGGTAGGTTGCGAGCATGTCGGCCGGCAGCCCGTACGCCATCGACACCATCGCCTGCCCGTCCTGGCTGCGGCCGGTGCCGCGCAGCGGACCCAGCGCCTGAAACGGAATGGCTACAGCCATGCCATCGCTGCACGACAACGTGGCAACACCGCTGCTGCTGGCGGTAAAGCGCAACGCACCAAAACATGCCAAGGCAGGGGAGTCGCTGCTTTGCAGGTGAATCGTTGCCTGTCGCGCCGTGCTGAAACTGACCTGCCCTTGCAGAACGCGCCCAAGGACCAAAGCGCCCGCCGGTGCGCGGGAGGCGAAAATATCCGCGGCAGTCTGTTCTACCGTGCTGCAGGCGCTCACTACCCACATGAGCAGCATGACGGCGCCGCAGCGCCGCACAGTCACGGAACGGTACTTGTCGTTGATTTGCGTCATCGCTTGGGTCTCTGAAAAAAGTCCAATGTTGTCGCAGGGTCTGAAGATCATCCTAACCCGTATGATGCAGCACTCCAAAGAACCGACAGAAGCACTTTTTCCCCGCATTTCCGGCCATTGCCGGATGTGCAGCCAACCCCGCACCAACCCGCATGGCCTCTTTATTCGAACCTTTTCAGGCTGGCAGCCTGTCGCTTGCCAACCGCGTCGTGATGGCCCCCCTGACGCGCAATCGAGCGCCAGACGCATTGCCCACGCCCTTGATGGCGAGTTACTACGCACAACGCGCCAGCGCCGGTCTGATCATCAGCGAGGCCACCGCCATCAGCCCGCAGGCACAGGGTTATATTGACGTGCCTGGCATCTGGAGCGAGGCACAGGTGGCAGGCTGGAAACAGGTCACCGACGCAGTACACGCGGCGCAGGGGAAAATTGTGGTCCAGCTGTGGCACGTCGGGCGCGTCTCGCATGTCGACCTGCAACCCGGTGGTCAGGCACCCGTGGCGCCATCCGCACTGGTTGCGAAGACCAAGACCCTGTTGCTGCGCAATGGTGTGCCGACCTTCACCGAAACTTCCATGCCACGTGCCTTGCACGAAGACGAGCTGCCCGGCATCGTTGCCGACTACCGGCACGCTGCCGCTTGTGCCGTGCGCGCCGGTTTTGACGGTGTCGAGATACATGCCGCCAACGGCTATTTGCTGGACCAATTCCTGCGATCTGGCTCCAACCACCGCAGCGATGCGTATGGCGGATCAATCACCAACCGGGCCCGCCTGCTGGTCGACGTCATGCAGGCGGTCGCGCAGGAAATCGGCGGCACCAGGCTGGGCATCCGGCTGTCACCAGTAACCCCGGCCAACGACGCCAGTGACCCCCATCCACAACCGCTTTTTGAGCATGTGCTGCGCCAGCTCGCCCCGCTCGACCTGGCCTACCTGCACCTCATCGAAGGCTCCACTGGAAGCGCGCGGGATTACATGCAGGGCGACAAACCATTCGACTATGGCGCGCTGCGTGCAGCATACCGTGCTGCCGGTGGGCGCGCGGCGTGGATGGTCAACAACGGTTATGACCGCGCACTGGCCGAGCAGGCGCTGGCCGACGGAGCCGACCTGGTGGCATTTGGCAAACCATTCATATCCAATCCGGACCTGCCGCGGCGCTTGCGCGAAGGCCTGCCACTCACGCCACCCGAGCGGGCTACGTTTTATGGCGGGGTCGACAAGGCAAAAGGTTATACCGACTACCCGGCGCTGGCCTGATACCGGGGAAGTTCGGCTAACGGCTTGATCCCAGCCCGATGGGTTCGGGTGCCGCCATCACAATGCGTGTGAACAAGCGGTCATAGATGGGTTCGCGTGGCGACGTGCCGGTCAATGGGTCGCGGTTGGTGGCGAATGCAGCGTCCAACGCGGCCCAATCCGCCTCGTCCAGATGTTTTTCCGCCTCCGGCAACAGGGCGCTTTCCTCCAGCCGCATGTGGTCGAGATAAAAGCCGACATAGGTTCTGGCTGCGGCGTCGAAAACCTGGCGCCGCGATTCCCCCAGCAATTCCCAGGCCAGCAAATAGTGTTGCAGTTCGCGCACTGCCGCCTCGCCGCGCGCATGGTCCTGCTCCAGTCGCTGCACCACGTCCATCAATTGCGGCACCGCCCGCACCAACTTCGGAAACAGCAGGTCGGACTCCTTGGGATGGTGCAGCCGCTCCGGGAATTCGTCAATGTAGAACAACATGGCGCGCACCACATTGAAAAAATCGCCCGGCGCCTCACCCGGCCCGCGCTCCACCATCATGGACAGGGATCGCAACATCGCCGCCAATGCGGCATGTTCGTCACGGATGATGCGCATACTTTCATGGGCCATGGCTGCTCTCCTTCAGGTCTTGACGTCGTTGAGCATCCCACCCGCTTGGTATTGCCGCCTTGATGCAGGTCAACCCTAAGGCCCATTCGATCATGCGCCGTTCACCTGACCTGCCAGGTCGCGCAGCATGGTACAACCGGGCACCCGCCCGAGACAAGGGCACCAACCAAAGGACCGGTCTTGAAATTGAAGATGGCAGAAAAGTCGTTGTTCGCAGTGCTGCTGCGCTCACCGTGGTGGATCAGCATCGCCGTGGTCGGCGTATTCGCGCTGGCCTCGCGCGCCCTGTTGCCGCCGCAGTATGTTGTTTTCGGGATGATGGGCGGCTTCCCGTTTCTGGTGATCGGTGTGATTGCAGCGATTCGGCAATGGCGTGCACCCAGCGCGGCGCAAGCGCAGGCATTGCTGGCCAAAGTGCAGTCGATGCCTTGGCGTGACTTCGCCGCCAGCATGGAGGCTGCCTACCAGCACAAGGGATATACCGTCACACGGCTACCCGATGGACCGGCCGACTTGTTGCTGCACAAAGACGGCCGAAGCACGCTGGTGGCATGCAAACGCTGGAAGGCGGCCAACCACGGCGCCGAGCAGCTGCGTACCCTGGCAGCAGCGCAGCGACAACGTGACGCCAGCCACAGCATCTATGTGTCACTGACCGAGTTGGACGCCAGTGCGCGGCGTACGGCAACACAGGAGCGCGTGGAGCTATTGTCTGGCGTGCCACTGGCCAGCCTGCTGCATGGACTGCAGTCCCTGCGCTGACCACATGGCCTGGCGCCGGATCTTTACAAACTGTTATCGGCGCGTCATGGCACGGATACAGGTGCGACCCACACTGGAGCTCCACCTGTTGCCAATTCCGCGCAATCAGGGATCCACCAGACTAAAGGAAACTCCGATATGACCCCGATCTTCAAACCACTGCTGCTGGCCGCCTTGCTGGCCACTGCCAGCCTGGGCGCACAGGCTCAGTCCGGCACCGGACACGCAGGCATGCAGCGACACGGCGACCCGGCAAAAATGCTGGAAATGCATGCCAGGCATCAGGCCGAGCTCAAAACAAAACTGGGCTTGAGTCCAGCTCAGGAAAGCGCCTGGGCCAGTTACGCGGCGGCAACACAGCCGCCCACCGCCATGGCGGCGCGGATGGACCCGGAACAACGCAAGAAAATGCACGACGACATGCAAAAACTGAACACACCGGAGCGCATTGACCGCATGAACGCGATGAGAGCTGAACGCGATGCCGAGATGGCCAGGCGCGGCGTGGCTACCAAGGCCTTTTACGCAGCGCTGACGCCACAACAGCAGCAGGTGTTTGATGCCAATACGATGCGCCACGGGCCGCGCCATGGCATGGGGAAAAACAAGCCGTCACACAACGGCTGAAACACTGGCCCGTCAGGACAGCATTTTCGCAAACTCTCCGCTGTCCATCAGACGGGCCAGATCGTCGGCGCCACCGATCAGGGTGCCTTTGACAAAAATCATGGGAAACGTCGGCCACCCGGTCCACAACTTGAGCGCATTGCGTTTGCGCCAGCTGTTGAAATAGCTTCCGTACTCCAGGTAATGGTAGGGCTGCGTCGCGTCATCGAGCAACCGGCGGGCCCGGCGTGGTGCCGGATTCTGTGTCATACCCACCACCACCACCGCATGCGCCTTGACTGCCGCCTGCACTTCACGCACGATCTCCTGTTGGTGGCTCGCGACCTTCTCGCGGATGGCCGCATGGATGCTTGCTTCGTCGAGTACCGCTCGTGCCATGGTGCTGGTCCTGAAATCGTGGTACCTGGATTATGTGCGACAGCCTCCTGGCGAGGCGCTCAAGCGCTTGACACAGATCAAGTCGAGCCGCCTGCAGCGGCCTACACTGCCGCCAGTCGCCCGGACAACGTCTGATTGATGACCGCGCAACAAGCCAGCAGCCAACCACCAACATCGTCGCCACACATCCGCCGTGTTGCGCTGCATCGGCCGCTGGCTTGGCTACTTCTGGGCTGGTACGACATGCGCCGCTGCGGCTGGCTCAGTGCGGCGCAAGGTGCGCTGCTGTCGGCATTTGGTGCCGCACTGCTGGTGTTCGCACGCGACAAATTCTGGTTCCTGGCCGGCTCGTTTTCTGGTTTCCTGGTGGTGGCACCCGTACTGGCTACCAGCTTGTATGCCATGAGCAGGGCATTGGAGCAACAGCGCCCGGTAGGCTGGTTTTTGCTGCGTTCGACCTGGCTGAGCTGGCAACAGTCACGTTTTTCCGACCCCACGGGTTATTGGTGCCTGGTACGGTTCGGGGTGCTGCTGGCCATGGCCGGCACTGGCTGGGTGCTGACCTCGGCGGCCCTGATCACCCTGTTGGCGCCTGTGCCCATTCACACGCCGACAGACTTTCTGCAGCATATCGTGCTGGCGAAGAATCACCTGGTGTTCGAATTGTGGCTAGCGATGGGCGGAGTGCTCGCTGCCCCGATCTTTGCGTCCACGGTGGTCGCCATGCCACTGATGCTTGACCGCCGCTGTACGGTGCTCGAAGCGGTCCTGGCAAGCTGGCGCGTGGTATTGGCCAACCCGGCGCCCATGGCATTGTGGTCGGGCCTGATCATGTTGCTGGTTCTGGTTGGGTTCACCACATTTCTGCTGGGGCTCGTCGTCGTGTTGCCCGTGTTGGGCCATGCCAGTTGGCATGCCTACCGGGATCTGGTCGATGCCCGGACGCTTCCACTGCGCTCGCACGATACCGGATCTGCCTGATGTTCGGTTTTGATGAAGAGCAGATTGCTGCCTTCGGCCTGGGCGCGTTCATGCTGTACATGGTATTCATCGTCGGGCAATTGGCCTGGGAAGCAAAGGCCGGCAAGTTCGGCACCTTCGTGATTTTCCTCGGGCTGGCATTCGGCATGGTGGGATTCGTCGCCAAATACCTGATCCAGTGGGCGCTGAACATCCAGTAGCGTTGCCGGTCTCAGCCGATCGGCCGTATGCCGATCAACCAGCCATGCAACCATATGGCAAAGGCGGCCCAGGCCAAGGCCCCGATCAGCACCGTCAGAACCGTGGGCACCACACGTCCAGGTGCGTAACGAATTGCGGCGCTGCGATCACGTCGGCGCGCTGCCGCAAAATTGAAAACCGACCAGACAAGAAATGCACCGAACAAGACCATGTGCGCCAGGTTGCCATTGGCAAGCAGGTGGGCCAATGCCCAGACCTTGACGGACAACACCATCGGATGGTGTAGCCGCGCCTTGATGGCGTTGCCTGGAATGTAGGCCGCAGCCAACAACACAAAGGACAGCAGGGTCAACAACGAAGCCAGGTGGCGCATGCCCCTCGGAGGGCTCCACAGCTGGACCGGTTGTCCGCGCGCAACGGAAAACCCCCAGACGATCAGGCTGAAACCTATCAGCGACAGGACCGAATACACACCTTTCCAGGTCGATTCGCCAACACGCTCGATGGTCTGGGTACGCCATTGCTCGGCGAAGATACGCACTGAATGCAGGCCCAGGAACACCGTCAAACCGAGAACCAGGTACAGCATGGTCAATCCTGTGCGTCCACAGCGGAAATGAAAAAACTCAGGCGCCCAGAACGCGATTTTTGCCAGCGCGCTTGGCTGTGTACATCGCCTGATCGGCGCGTTTGATGGCTGAGGCATTGTCCTCATCCGGACCCAGCTGCGCAACGCCGGCACTGAAAGTGATCAGCAGTTTTTCAGAGCCCGTCATGAAGTATTTCTTGGTCAGTTCACGTTGCAACCGCATCATGGCGTCAATGCCACGCTCCAGCGCGGTATCCGGCAACAGGATCACGAACTCCTCTCCACCATATCGCGCCAGTGTGTCCTGCGGTCGCATCGATTCGCGTGCCACCTGGGCCAGATGCGCCAGTGCCTGGTCACCCGTGGTGTGGCCCAAGGTATCGTTGATTTTCTTGAAGTTGTCGATATCCAGCAGCGCAACACACAAAGGGCTGTCCTTGCGACGCATCGCCGACACCTCCCGATTCAAAGCCTCGTCCAAGCCCTTGCGATTGAGTGCACCCGTCAACGGGTCATGCCGCGCCTGCGCACTCATGCGGTCCAACTCCATATGCAACTTGACAATCTCGGTCTCTGTCGCCTGGGTCCGCTCGCGCATGCCACGCAACTCGTCGCGCGCCTGCAGGCTGTCTGAGGCCATGCTGCGTGTGGCACTGACAACTTCCTTGAGAACCGGTGTCAACTCTTCCAGCGTCGTGGCCTTTTCGATCAGCCGCGCGTTCTCTTCCATCTTGCCGCCATAGGCGCTGGTGGTGTCCGTCATGACAGACAGGCGCTCAATAAAGGTGCCCAGCATGACGCGCATTTCAGCCTGGGCTTCGACCGCCCGGCCCTTGGCCTCGGCTTGCTTCTGCATCACGTCGCGCAAGCGCCGCTCCACATCATCGAGCCGGCGCAGAGTCAGAGGCGGGGTCGCGGCCTCGATCAGTGCATCCACCTGACCTTTGAGCCATCGATCGTCCAGGCTCAATTCGCTGATGTTTTCCATGATCAGGCGCAGCAAATGCAGCAGGGTCGCCTTGATTTCAGCCTGATCTTCAGCGGCAAACGACACGCGGTGGCCGAATGTGCCCAGCATCTGCTTGACACGCACCAGGTCCACACCCGGCTGGCGCATCAGCTGCAGCAGTTCCTGGGTCTGTTCGCCAAAACGCGCATCGTCCGATCCCAACGCCGGGCGTGCGAACTCGATCAGCCGTGCAATCTGCTCCAGAAAGTCGGTTGTCAATGCCGGTGCTGCCGGGTTGTTCGCAACAACGGGCTCGCCGGTTGTCGCGTCTGCCGCCGGCAACACAGAAAAGCCGGAGTTTTCAGCCGGACCACGCGGAAAATAGCTGCCATAAGCCACCAATGCGTTGTGCACACCGTCCCAACTCATCTGGGACACGGCAGACTCCAGCAAGCTGCGCTGCTTTTGCTGACCGGGAGTTTTCGCCGGAAGCTCCCGCGCAATGCGACGCAATTGCGCAACCGGAAACGGCACAAGGGCCGCCTGACCACTGAGCTCGCTGAATACCGCCTGGTAATTCTCGGGCGATGGCGCCAGCTTGCGCTGCACCAGGTGTTTCAGCGTTTCACGGGCCAACTCAGGCACTGTCTTGTCAACCATTTGATGTCGCTTTATTGTTCAACTCAGGGCTGGTCCAGGAATCGCTGCACCTCGACCACCGTTCTCAATGCATCCTCTTGATGCGGCAAATGACCAAGTGAATCAAAAACCACCAACCTGGCCCCGGCTATATCACGCTCGAACTGGCGCCCATTGGAAGGCGGTATCAGGCGATCCTGAGCACCCCATAACACCAAGGTCGGCACCACCAGCGCCTTGATATGCGCGGGCTCGGTGCCACGCAACGCGTCCATACGCAAACCCAGCGCCTTCCGGTTGCCAGCGCGCAGTGCCATATCGTAATACCTGTCCACCAATTCGGGGCCGACTTTTGAAGCATCACCATAGAGATTGCGAACACTGGATTGCACCAGACCGCGCGGCAGCAGATAGTCAAATGCCCGGCGCAACAACGGACTGCGCGCCAAACGAAACGCCGACGGCACCTCCAACGGCTCAAAGTTGTAGCCGGCGGCATCGACCAGCACCAATTGATGCACCCGTGCCGGCCGGGCGTAGGCCAACTCGAGCGCAATCTGCCCGCCCAATGAGTTGCCCGCCAGCACACACCTGCTGACACCCAGGTGGTCCAGCACGGCCGTGACAAACTGCACATTTCGCCGCATCGAGTAGTCGTTGTCAGGATTGGGCCCGGTCAGACCAAAACCTGGCAGGTCGAACCGGATCACCCGCCGACGCGCGGCAAGTACCTGCACCCAGCCATCCCAGGTATGCAGGCTGTCCGATGTTCCATGCAACAGCACGATGGGGTTCGGGTCATCCCGCGGCCCTTCGTCGCGCAAGTGCACGGATACACCGTCGACAGCAATGAAACGCGATGGCGGCTGCGCCCAACGCGGTTTAAGCTCGTCCAGCGACTTGTCTGGGGCCCAGACAGCCACGACGCCAGCCACCAAGAAGAACAACGCACCAGCCAGAACCAGTAACAGGGACTTTGCCCAAAGCCTCATTGCCGCTCTTTCGACAACCTGCGCGCCGGTGCGTGGGCGACAATCAGGAAATCGCCAAGTTTTCGGCGCTCCGATTGGCTCAGCGGCGCGCCTGGCATGGCCGTATTGCGACACTGCGC
>JANOTG010000310.1:0-2834 GCA_031416215.1 Betaproteobacteria bacterium | reverse complement strand
AACCCTTGGCTTCACCGCCAAACTTGGCCGCCAACACGATCGTGATGGCCGCCGTCAGCGTGGTCTTGCCGTGGTCCACGTGCCCAATCGTGCCCACGTTCACGTGTGGCTTGGTGCGTGCAAACTTTTCTTTTCCCATTTTGATGATCTCCAAAAGAGCAATGTCAGTGATTACGGTTTAATGTTTCCAGCTTCGCCTGAGGTCTGCTCGCACTGACACGAGAGGGCAAAAGCCAAAGACAGGGACCGGGCCGACCGGCTCGCGGCGGTTGCCCCGCGCCGGTCGGCCCGAAGAACACGGTTACTTGGCGCGCGCCGCCATGATCGCCTCAGACACATTGCGCGGCGCCTCGCTGTAGTGCTTGAACTCCATCGTGTAGGTGGCACGACCCTGCGACATGGAGCGCAAGGTGGTCGAGTAACCAAACATCTCGGACAAAGGAACTTCGGCCTTGATGGCTTTGCCGCCGCCCACCATGTCTTCCATGCCCTGCACCATGCCGCGCCTTGACGCCAGGTCGCCCATCACGTTGCCGGCGTAGTCTTCTGGTGTCTCCACCTCGACCGCCATCATGGGCTCCAGGATTACCGGGCTCGCCTTGCGGCAGCCGTCCTTGAAGCCAAAGATCGCCGCCATCTTGAACGCGTTTTCGTTCGAGTCGACATCATGGTAGGAGCCGAAATGCAGGGTGACCTTGACGTCAACCACCGGATAACCGGCCAGCACGCCGGTGTTGAGGGCTTCGATCACACCCTTTTCTACCGCTGGAATGTACTCGCGCGGCACCACCCCGCCCTTGATGGCGTCGATAAACTGAAAACCCTTGCCGGCCTCGTTGGGCTCGATCTTGAGCACCACATGCCCATACTGGCCCTTGCCGCCGGACTGACGCACGAACTTTCCCTCTGAATCCTCGACCGTCTTGCGGATCGTCTCGCGATAGGCAACCTGCGGCTTGCCCACATTGGCCTCAACACCGAACTCGCGCTTCATGCGATCGACAATGATCTCCAGATGCAACTCGCCCATGCCGGCGATGAGGGTCTGGCCTGATTCCTCGTCGGTCTTGACTCGGAACGACGGGTCTTCCTGCGCCAGACGCTGCAGGGCAATACCCATCTTCTCCTGGTCCACCTTGGTCTTGGGCTCAACCGCCTGCGTGATCACCGGCTCCGGGAAAATCATCCGCTCCAGCAAGACAATCGCGGATGGGTCGCACAGCGTCTCGCCGGTCGTTACGTCTTTCAAACCGACACATGCCGCGATGTCACCAGCGCGAATTTCGCTGACTTCCTGGCGGTTGTTGGCGTGCATTTGCACGATACGGCCGATGCGCTCTTTTTTGCCGCGGATCGGGTTGTATACGCTGTCGCCCTTTTGCAATACACCCGAATAGACGCGCACAAAGGTCAGCTGCCCGACAAACGGGTCGGTCATCAGTTTGAACGCCAACGCAGAGAATTTCTCACTGTCGTCCGCCTTGCGGGTTACAGGAGCCTCGTCCTCATCCATGCCCTTGACCGGCGGAATGTCGATCGGCGACGGCATGAACTCGATGACCGCGTCCAGCATGCGCTGAACCCCTTTGTTCTTGAACGCCGTCCCACACAGCATGGGCTGGATTTCGCTGGCGATGGTGCGGGCGCGAATGCCGATTTTGATTTCGTCCTCGGTCAAGTCCCCCTCTTCCAGGTACTTGTTCATCAGCTCTTCGTTGGCTTCGGCGGCAGCTTCCACCATTTTTTCGCGCCATTCCTTCGCCAAGCCCTGCAACTCGGCCGGAATCTCGCGGTATTCGAACTTCATGCCCTGGGTGGCCTCATCCCAGATGATGGCCTTCATCTTGATCAGATCCACCACGCCGGTGAAGTTCTCCTCGGCCCCGATCGGAATCACGATAGGCACCGGGTTGGCTTTGAGGCGCAGCTTCATCTGGTCATAGACCTTGAAGAAGTTGGCACCCGTACGGTCCATCTTGTTGACGAAGGCAAGGCGCGGCACCTTGTACTTGTTTGCCTGACGCCACACCGTTTCCGACTGCGGCTGCACGCCGCCGACGGCGCAATAAACCATACATGCGCCGTCCAGCACACGCATGGAGCGTTCCACCTCGATCGTGAAATCGACGTGGCCGGGGGTATCGATGATGTTGATGCGGTGCTCGAGCAGGGACGTATCCATGCCTTTCCAGAAACAGGTGGTCGCGGCGGACGTGATCGTGATTCCACGCTCCTGCTCCTGCTCCATCCAGTCCATGGTGGCAGCGCCGTCATGCACCTCGCCAATCTTGTGATTGACACCGGTGTAAAAGAGGATACGTTCCGTGGTCGTGGTCTTGCCAGCGTCGATATGCGCTGAAATGCCGATATTGCGATAGCGTTCAATGGGGGTGACGCGAGCCATGATCAATCCTTGGTTGCCCGATAAATTCGAAATTTCCTGCTGAGCTGGCCACGCCAGACAAACGGCGGGGCGTTTTCAGCCTGGCTTGTGTGGCTTGACAAAGTGGACGAGATTGAATCTCCATCCACCCGACGCGCCATCTGGACCGGTCAACCGGATCCAGCCCGCCAGTCCAATGTGCCGCCTGGACGGCTGATTAAAAGCGGAAGTGCGAGAAGGCTTTGTTCGCCTCTGCCATGCGGTGCACCTCATCCCGCTTCTTCATGGCACCACCACGGCCCTCGGTGGCCTCCATCAACTCGTTGGCGAGCCGCAACGCCATGGACTTTTCGCCGCGCTTGCGTGCAGCCTCTTTGATCCAGCGCATCGACAACGCCAAGCGGCGCACAGGACGCACCTCGACCGGAACCTGGTAGTTCGCCCCACCAAC
>JANOTG010000309.1:0-2928 GCA_031416215.1 Betaproteobacteria bacterium | reverse complement strand
CCTGATCGAGCGTTTCTTCAAGCGCCCGGCGACAGCCGCAGTAGTGGGTATTGGCGACGACTGCGCCATCCTGCAACCGCGCCCGGGCCGGCAACTGGCGGTATCCAGCGACATGCTGGTGCAGGGACAGCACTTTTTCGCTGATGTCGATCCCATTGCACTGGGGCACAAGGCACTGGCCGTGAACCTGAGCGACCTGACTGCCTGCGGGGCGCAACCGGTTGCGTTCACGCTGGCACTTGCCCTGCCAGTGGTCGACGAGGCCTGGTTGCAGGGCTTTTCGCACGGGCTTTTCGCATTGGCGCAGCAACACGGCTGCGAGCTGGTCGGTGGCGACACGACGCGCGGCCCCCTGACCATCTGCATCACCGTGCTGGGTGAAGTGGATCCGGCATCCGGTGGGGCACTGCTGCGTAGCGGTGCCCGGGCGGATGACGATATCTATGTGAGCGGGCACCTGGGCGACGCGCGGCTGGCGCTGGACGCCCTGCGCGGGCGCATCACCCTGCCGAGCGCCCTGCTGGCGCAGACCCGCATTCGCCTTGAATGCCCCACGCCCCGCGTGGCCCTGGGCCTGGCCTTGCGTGGTGTGGCGAGTGCTGCCATTGACGTCAGTGATGGCCTGCTGGGTGACCTGGGCCATGTGCTTGCCGCGTCGGGTGTTGGCGCCACCATCGATACCGATGCGGCGCTGACCCTGCTGCAATGTAATGGCAGCGAAGGCGCGGCGCAGCTGGGCGCCGACCATCTGCTGGGCTGCGTGCTGGCTGGCGGCGACGACTACGAGCTGCTGTTCACCGCGCCGCAGTCGCGCCGCGCCGCCGTCGCCGCAGCCAGCGCGGCCAGCAGCACCCCGGTGACCCGCATAGGGCGTATCGACGCATCGCCCGGCCTACGGCTGGTCGATGCCCAAGGACAGCCGGTTGCCAACCGCTTCGCGTCGTTCGACCATTTCGCCAGCGCCGCAAGCGCCGCAGCAGAGGAAAAACACGATGACCGCTGACCAGCTCTTCGACGCCGCCATTCTGGCCGCGCGCCAAAGCCCGAACCGGGTGCGCCGGGTTGGTGCGGTGCTCGTCAATCAGGGCGCCACGCGCAGCGTGCATACCTGCAACAACTATCCGCGCGGGGTCGTAGACACCGAGCAGCGCCACGCCGGCAATGGCCGCCTGATCTGGATGGAACACGCCGAGCGTAATGCCATCTATGCTGCGGCGCGCAGTGGCATGGGCACCGACGGCGCCACGCTGGCGAGCACGTTTTTCCCCTGCCTGGAATGCGCCCGGGCGATCGTGCAGGCAGGCATCAAAGAGCTGCTGACACTGCCGCCGGATCTGGCGGACCCGGTCTGGGGCGATTCGTTCGGGCCGTCCACGACCATCCTGGCCGAGGGGGGCATCAACGTCACTTACATGCAGAGAAACGCGGCCGCGGTGCATGCCAGCACCATGCAGCCGGACGGGTGATGTAGCGGAACAGCATGGCTCTGAAGAATGAAGACACAGCACTTTCCCTACTTGCGCGACACACGCTGGAGCGCCTTGTTTCTCGCCCTGGGAGTCCGTGCCACGGATGGTGTCACTGTCTCCGCCAAAGGCGATCTGATCGCCACCTACGGACGTTTCAAGGTGAAAACCACGCTGGACAACGTCGATCACACAGAAATCACCGGCCCGCACCGCTGGTACACCGCGGTCGGCCTGCGTCTGAGCCTTTCGGATGACGGCATTAGTTTTGGCACCAACCATCGCAAAGGCTTGAGCATCGCGTTTGTGAAGAAGGTGCCGCGGGTGATCGGTTTGCGGAAGCACTCCACACTGTGGGTGAGCGTGGCTGACCCGGAAGGTCTCGCCGAAGCGATTGCTCAGCGATAGGAGCCTGTCGGGCTCCTAACGCGCGCCGGCAGCTTCGAGCATCTGCACCATTTCACGAAAGCCGCGCCCCTTTGCCAGGGTCAGCGGTGTGTTGCCGGCGCGGTCGGCAAGGCGTGTATCGGCGCCGGCTTCGAGCAGGGCGCGCAGCACGGCCTGATGCCGTGCACCGCCGTCACCCAGCACCACGGCTTCGATCAGGGCGTTCCAGTGCAGGATGTTGATGTGGTCCAGCGGCGCCCCGGCTGCGATGAGCTGCCGCACCACGCCCGGGTGGCCGTGGTGGGCGGAGGCAATGAGCGCGGTACCGTAGTGGATGCTGGTGATGAGCTTGGCGCTGGCACCGGCGGCCAGCAGCACGCGCAGGGTGTCCTCGTCACCCAGGATGCCGACGATGGTGACGGCGTCGTAGCGGTCATTCTCGAAGGCGCCGAGGTCCGCCCCGCCTTTGGCAAGCGCCCGGATAGCGTCCTGGCGGCGCGCGAATGCGGCGACATGCAGCGGCGTGCGGCCATAACCATCGCGGTCATTGAGATTCGCCTTGGCCGCGATGGCGCGTTCGATGGCGGCGACATCGCCACGATGGGCGGCCGCGTGCAAGGGACCGAATTGCGCAATCTCTGTAGCTGACGGGGAAACGGGAAAAGCCGTTGCATGCATGCTGCCAAGGGCGAGACAGCAGCCGAGCAGCAATGCTGCCAGCCAGCGGAGCGCGGCGCTGACGCCGATGGTGCTCCCCGCTGTGTGATCGACGGTGGTTTCGGACTGCATCCGGAACTCACTGTGACCCTGGGTCCGGCGAGCGTTAACGAGGACGTGCATGGTGTTCTTTCGGGTTATTGATCTTTCCTCAAATGATGACAGACCGATTCCGGGTTGGTTCCTGCGGGATCGGGCCGGCGGCGCACTCGGCTCTGCGGCTGTCCTCCGCCCTGCGGGCTCCCCCTTTATGCCGCTGCGCCGAGCACGCCACCGACCCGATCTTGGGGCGCATTTGCGGTGCGGTGCGCCGAGGGCCCACGCTGCCGGGGGAACTGGCCGGGCGTCGCAGCGAGGT
>JANOTG010000308.1:0-3017 GCA_031416215.1 Betaproteobacteria bacterium | reverse complement strand
CTCGAGCGCAGTCACCGGCGACTTCGGCAAGTCGCTGTCCAACGGCCAGGACATCGCCTCATCGCTGGGCAAGCGCATGCAGAACACCTTTTTCCTGGCCGGCTGCGCGGCCGTGGTGGCGGTGCCGCTGGCGATCCTGCTTGGGTTGGTCGCCGTGCGTTATCGCAACGGCGTGATCGATCGCCTGATATCCGGCTTTGGTCTTGCAACCACTTCGGTTCCTGCGTTCTTCATCGGTTATGTACTGATGTATTTTTTCGCCGTCAAGCTGCAGTGGGTGACCAGCGTCTCGACGGTGTTCGAGGGCATGCCGTTTTCCGAGCGGCTGGGCGCAATAGTGCTGCCGGTGGCAGTGCTCACCGCCGAGGTGCTGGCGCACATGATGCGCATGACTCGCGCGGCCATTCTCAACGTGATGCAGTCGGCCTATATCGAGACTGCGGAGCTCAAGGGTTTGTCGGGCTTCATGGTCATCTACCGCCACGCGATGCCAAACGCACTGGCTCCGATCATCAACGTGGTGATGTTGAATCTGGCCTTCCTGGTGGTCGGCGTGGTGGTGGTCGAGGTGATCTTTGTCTACCCGGGCATGGGGCAGTTCATGGTGGATCATGTCGCCACGCGGGACGTACCCGTCGTGCAGGCCTGCGCCTTGGTGTTCGCGGCCGTCTACATCGGCATGAACATCATCGCCGACATTGCCGGCGTGGTTTCCAATCCACGCCTGCGGCACCCGAAGTGACCCCTTCCTGCCCATGAACTGGCGACGTATCCCGCCCTCTGCGCTGATCGGCCTGGTGTTGTCGCTCGGCATCGTGTTCGCGGCGCTTTTTGCGCCCTGGATCGCTCCCTACCCCAATGGGCAGGTCGTCGGCGACGTCTGGGCGGAAGCCTCGGACAAGGCCCTGCTCGGCACCGACAACCTCGGCCGCGACCTGCTGTCCCGGCTGATCCATGGCGCCCGGGTGACCCTTGCGATTGCTGGCTCGGCCACACTGCTGTCATTCGTGCTGGGCTCGACGCTGGGATTCTTCGCCGCTGTGTCCGGCGGGCGCATCGACCAGGCGATGTCGCGTACCGTCGACCTGTTCATGGCGATCCCGTCGCTGATCTTCGCATTGGTGGTGTTGTCGGTGGTGCCTCCATCCGACCTGGTGCTGGTGCTGGTGCTGGGCCTGCTGGACTCCACGCGGGTTTACCGTCTGGCACGCGCCGTTGCAGTGGATATCAATGTGATGGATTACGTGGAAGCGGCGCGCCTGCGCGGCGAGAAGACACCCTGGATCGTGTTTTCCGAGATTCTGCCCAATGCGCTGACGCCGCTGGTGTCCGAGATGGGTCTTCGCTTCATTTTTGCCGTGTTGTTTCTCTCCGGTCTGTCCTTCCTCGGGCTGGGTGTCCAACCGCCCGACGCCGACTGGGGAGCCATGGTGCGCGAGAACAAGGATGGCATCGTTTTCGGCATCCCGGCGGCACTGATTCCCGCGGCGGCCATCGGTGTGTTGACAATCTCCGTCAACCTGGTCGCGGACTGGGTCTTGACCCGCACTTCCAGCCTCAAAGGTGGCCGCGGCAATGGCTGAACCCTCCGGCGCCAACAAGCCCCTGCTCGACATCCGCAACCTGCGCATCGAGGCCACGGTGCACCCGCCTGGCGAAAAACCGCACGACATCCTGATCGTCGACGATGTGTCGCTGACGTTGCAAAAAGGCCGGGTCTTGGGGTTGATCGGTGAGTCGGGTGCCGGCAAGTCGACCATTGGTCTGTCCGCGCTGGGTTACGGCCGTGGTGGTGTACGCATCACGGGTGGCCAGGTGCTGCTGAACGGGCGCGACATCCTGCAAGGCGGCGCCGCGGGCCTGCGAAAACTGCGCGGCAAGGAGGTCGCCTATGTGGCGCAATCGGCCGCTGCCGCCTTCAACCCGTCACACCGGCTCATGAGACAGGTGGTGGAGAGTGCCATCCACCATGGTGTGGCGAACCGTACGCAGGCCGAACAACGCGCGATGGCGTTGTTCAGGAAACTCGGCCTGCCAGACCCGGAGAATTTCGGCCAGCGCTTTCCGCACCAGGTGTCGGGCGGCCAACTCCAGCGCGCCATGACCGCCATGGCACTGTGCGCCGAGCCCGACCTGATCGTGTTCGACGAGCCGACGACCGCCCTGGACGTGACGACGCAGATCGACGTGCTGGCAGCCATCAAGGACGCCATCCGCGACACCGGTGTGGCGGCGTTGTACATCACGCACGACCTGGCCGTGGTGGCCCAGGTATCGGACGAGATCATGGTGCTGCGCAACGGCAAGATGGTGGAGCTGGGCGACACGGCAACCATCATCCAGGCGCCAACGCAGGAATACACGCGGGCGCTGGTGTCGGTGCGCTCGATCGCACATGACGAGAAAAAGCCAGACGCGCAAGCCCTGCTCGAAGTGCGCAACGTCACTGCCAGTTATTCGGGACGCCAGGTCAAGGTGCTCGATGGTGTGTCGGTTCAACTCAGCCTGGGCCAGACGCTGGCCGTGGTTGGCGAGTCGGGCTCCGGAAAGTCCACGCTGGCACGGGTCGTCACCGGGTTGCTGGCGCCCCTGCAGGGTGACATCCTGTTCGAGGGCAAGGCCCTGCCGCCGCGTCTGCCCGATCGCAGCAAGGAGCAGTTGCGCGAATTGCAGATGATCTACCAGATGGCCGACGTGGCGATGAACCCGCGCCATACGGTGGGCAAGATCATCGGGCGGCCGCTGGAGTTCTACTTTGGCATGGGTGGGCGCGAGAAAGAGCAACGCATCCAGCAGCTGCTCGATGAGATCGAGATGGGCTCGGGGTACATCGACCGTTATCCGGCCGAACTCTCGGGTGGTCAAAAACAACGTGTCTGTATCGCCCGCGCCCTGGCTGCCAAGCCCAAGCTGATCATCTGCGACGAGCCGACCAGTGCGCTCGACCCGCTGGTGGCAGACGGCATCCTGAAGCTGCTGATGAATCTGCAAAAGATCGAAGGTGTGGCCTACCTGTA
>JANOTG010000307.1:0-3623 GCA_031416215.1 Betaproteobacteria bacterium | reverse complement strand
TTGGCGGTGCCGATCAACACTGCCAGCACGGTGACCCAGCTGGCGACCACGGCGCTGGTCCACAGGCTGCCCAGAAGCGCAGTGTCGGCGAACAGCCCGCGCCGGGTTGCATCTGCACTGCCCAGAAACCAGTCCAGGGTGGCGCCGCGCCAGGGCGGAGCCGGGTAGGGTGCGTCGTTGAAGGCAAAGGCAGCCACGATCACCAGCGGCAGGAACAGAAAACCGAAAAACAGCAGGCAGTACACGACCGTGCTGGCGCGCAGCCACAGCGGGCGGGGCAGGGACGGGATCATGTGCGCTGCATCACTTCGCCAAACTTCTGGCCGCTGAGTCGCAGGCCGAGCCAGACGATGGCGGTGGACAGGCCCAGCAGCAGAAAACCAAATGCTGCTCCCTGCTCCCAGTTGAAGCGGGTGATGAACTGGGTGTAGATCTGCTCGGTGAACCACTGCGAGCTCTTGCCCCCCAGCAGCGGGGGCGTGTGGTTGTTGCCCAGCGTGAGCATGAAAACGACGATGCAGCCGGCCACGATGCCGGGTGCTGCATGCGGAATGATGATCTGGCGCAGGATCGACCAACCGTTGCCGCCCAGGTCGTAGGCTGCTTCGATCAGCGAGTCGTCCAGGCTCTCCAGCGCGCTGATGAGCGGCACCACCATGAACAGCATCGAGGTATAGACCAGCGCGACCAGGATGGTGGCGTCGCTGTACAACATCTCCATCGGCGCCGCCGTCACGCCAAGAGTCACCAGCAGGCCGGGCAACACGCCTGATTCGCGCAGCAGGATCATCCAGCCCAGGGCGCGCACGGTTTCACTGACCCAGAACGGGATCAGGCACAACACGAAAAGCGTGGACTTGACGCGTCCGCGCGCAATCTTGGCAATCGTCCAGGCGATCGGGAAGGCCAGCAGCAAGGTCAACAGCGTCGACAAGACGGAAATCAGCGCGGTGCGCACGAAGGTGTGCCAATACAGCGGCTCCTCGACAAACGTGAGGTACTGTGCAGCGCTGGGGGCGTATTCACCCGGGGCGATACGCACGCGCAGCGACAGGACGCCCAGTTCCACGTGCGGCAGCAAAACCAGCAGCAGCAGCCACAAAACGGCTGGTGCCAGCAGCAGCAGGAACAACAGCTTGGCGCGCCCCCGGCCTGACTCAGCCTGCATGGCCGTTTTCCACCGCTGCGGCAGCAAAACACACGGCGCGCTGCGGGTCGAAGCCGAAGTGCACGATTTCCCCGACGGCGAGGTCGGCGAACTGCCCGGTCTGCGGCAACGCGATACGAAACTCGGCCTGTGACTGCTGCTCCTGCAGCAGCACGGCCGAGTTGGCGCCGTCAAACAACAGGCTGCTCACCGTTGCGCGGTAGTGCGGAAAGCCGGCAGCGGCAAAAGCACGGGCGTCGCGTGACAGGCTGGCCACTTCAGGCCGCACAAAGGCCTGCACTGCATCACCCGGGCGCACTGGGCCGACCGCCTGCGCCCACACTTCCAGGCCCTCGGCACTGGTGAGTGCCACCAGGCCGGATGCCACTTGCATGGCACGGCCCTGTACCCGGTTGTTGGCACCGACAAAACCGGCTACGAAGGGCGTCTGCGGCGCGTAATACAGCTCTTGCGGGGTACCGAGTTGCTCGAAACGCCCGTGCTGCATCACCGCCACCTGGTTCGACATCACCAGGGCTTCCGATTGGTCGTGCGTGATGTAGACAAAGGTGGTGCCGAAGGCGGCCTGCAACTGTTTGAGCTCGATCTTCATGTGCTCGCGCAGTTTCAGATCCAGTGCCCCCAGCGGCTCATCGAGCAGCAGCAGTGCCGGTTCAAGGACCAGACTACGGGCGATCGCTATGCGTTGCTTCTGCCCGCCCGAAAGCTGGTCGATGCGTTTGTCCTGCGCCCCCGGCAGGCTGACGCGCTCCAGCATCTCGCCGACCTTGCGTTTGATCTCGGCCTGCGCCATGCCGCGGCGCGCCAGCCCGTAACCGACGTTGTCTCCCACCGACATCATCGGGAACAGCGCCAGGTGCTGGAACACCATGTTCACCGGGCGGCGGTTCGGCGGCACGCCGGCCATCGACTTGCCGCCGATCAGCAGGTCACCGCTGTCGGGCTGCAGGAAGCCCGCCGCCATGCGCAGCAGGGTGGTCTTGCCGCAGCCCGAGGGGCCGAGGATGGAGAAAAAACTGCCCCGCGCTACGCTGAAGGACAAGTCGTCCACGGCAGCAAAACTGCCGTAGCGTTTGGAGACACCGACCGCCTGCAGGTCGCTTTGGGCGGAGGGCTTCAGTTGGCGGCCTTGACGCGGTCGAGAATACGCCCCTCGATTTCTTCCAGACCGGCTGGCACGGCAGGGTACCACTTGATGTTTTTCAGTGCAGCCTCCGGGAAACTCTCGGCAAACTGGGCCTTGAGCTTGTCGTCCATGAGTTTGTCAGCGCCCTTGGAGGCGGTGAAGTTGCCCGCAGACTTGGCCACGCGGGCCGCTATTTCGGGGCGCATGTTGAAATTGATCCAGGCATAGGCCGCCGCGTCGTTCTTGCCCTTGGCTGGCAGTGCGAAGGTGTCGATCCAGCCGGTGGCGCCGGATTTGGGCGCAATGAACTTGATATCGGGGTTTTCGCTGTTGAGCTTCCAGCCACCGGTATCCCACATCAGGGCCGCCACCACTTCGTTGGTACGCATGCCATTGAAGAGTTGGTCCTTGTTGTCCCACATGAACTTGGCGTTGGCCTTGCACGCGATGAGCTTCTTGCCGACTTCTTCCATCAACGCGGTGTAGGCCTTGGGGTCGTTGTACAGCTTGAATGGGTCCTTGCCCGAGGCGAACGCGAAAGCGATCAGCGTTGGCCGCTTGAGACGGAACGACACCTTGCCCTTGACATCCGCGCGGCAGACGTCGGTGTAGTCGGTCATCTTGGTCAGTTTGGTGTTGACCACGAGACCGTCGGTGCCCCAGATGTGCGGCAGGCCATAGACCTTGCCTGTCAGTGTGGTGTTCTTCTTGGTAGCGTCCAGCATCGAGGGGATAAACAAGTCGGTCTTGAGCTTGCTCAGGTCCATCGGCTTGTAGATCTTGAACTCCTGCTGCGGCCCGGTGATGCGGTCTTGCGACGGCTGTGCCAGATCAAAACCGGCGCCGCCGGTGGCCCGCAGCTTGGAGATCATTTCTTCGTTGTTGGACAGGGTGATCTCGACCTTGTAGCCGCTTTCCTTTTCGAACTGCGCCACCACGTCGGCCGGCGCGTAGTCGCCCCAGGTCAGCAATTTGAAGGTTTTTTCCTGCGCGCTGGCAGCGCCTGCCAGCGCGAGCGACAGCACGGCGAGCGAGATGAGGGTACGTTTGGTCTGAATCATTGTGTGGTACTCCGGTGTTTGGGATGGTTTCGCGGCTTGGGAGGTTATTGAACCTCAAATCGGGCCGCCGACAACTAGGTGCTTGCCCCAGTGGCGACAGTGTCACTGTGGTGCGTGACAGTTGTGTTGCACTGTGTCGACAGCGGCGGCGGCTGGATGCGGTTGGCAGACCACGATTGACGTATTCCATAATTCTATTAAAATAGAAATATGGAAGAAAAGGCTGCTGTTGTTTCCTTGGCTGCATTGGCCCAAGACATGCGCCTGC
>JANOTG010000306.1:0-4817 GCA_031416215.1 Betaproteobacteria bacterium | reverse complement strand
CAACACTTCGCGACGGCGCCGCCGGCGCTGTTGCAGCAGGAGCTGCTGGCTCGGGGGCTGACGCCAGCGCAGGCATCACCCGACGTGTGCCGAGCGCTGGCCGGCCTGTACCGTCAGCTGCTGGGCAGCGGACGCGAGGTAGAGATACGCACCTTCCACAGCTGGTTTGCTGCGTTGTTGCGTGTTGCTCCCCTGGCCGTGCTGGAGCGTTTCGGCCTGCCATTCAACTATGAGTTGCTGGAGGATGACGCGCGGGCGCGGGCGCAGGTGTGGCGGCGGTTTTACCAGGCACTGGTCGAGCAACCTGCGCTGCGGCTCGATTTCGAGGCGCTGGTGTTCGACCATGGGCGCGCGCAGATCGAAAAGGCACTGGCCGCGGCGCTGGACAAGCGGGTCGAGTTTGCCCTCGCTGATGCCTCGGGTAGCTTGGCGCAGTCGGTATCGCCTTTTGCAGCGATTTACCCTGCACTGGGTGACTTTGAGGAGCCGCTGCACTGCCTGCGCCAGCCGGCACTGCGGCAGCGTTGGCTGGCCTGGGCCAGTGCACTGGGGCGCGAGTCCAACAAAACACCGCGCGAGGCCGCGTCATGGATAGAACAGGCGTTCGCCAGTGTCGCGACCGGGCGCGACGAAGCGATGCTGGCGCCGTCAGAGCAGTTGGCGATGCTGCGCCAGGCTTTGTTCGTCAAAACCGAGGACCGTCTGGTGCACCACCTGACACGTTTTGCGGCGGCGCGCGAGGCAGCTGCGGAATTGGCAATCCTGTGTGACGCGGTGCACCAACATGGCGCCTGGCTGTACCAGCAGCGCATGGTGCGGCTGACGCGTTTGGCACTGGATGCGTATGCAGCGCTCAAACGTGAACGCGGGTGGGTCGATATGCCCGATGTGGAGCGTTGCGCCCGCCTGCTGCTATCCGACCCGGTGCTCAGCGGCTGGGTACAGGAGCGGCTCGACGGCGGTGTACGCCACCTCTTGATCGACGAATTCCAGGACACCAACCCGCTGCAGTGGCAGGCCCTGTCGTCGTGGCTGACAAGTTATTCCGGTGCGGGCGGCCGCGCTCCCAGCGTGTTTCTGGTGGGTGACCCAAAACAGAGCATCTACCGCTTTCGCCGTGCCGAGCCGCAGGTCTTTCGTGCGGCGCAGGAGTTTGTCCGCAGCGGACTCGGTGGGGACTTGCTGAGCTGTGACCACACGCGGCGCAATGCGCCGCAGGTCATCGCAGCGGTCAATGCGACCATGCTGCAGGACGCAGTGGCGGCGCGTTATGCCGGATTTCGCGCCCACACCACGGCCGCCCGCGGCGCCGGCGAAGTACTCAGCCTGCCGCTGATAGACCGCCCTGCGGTGCGGCGTGGCGGCGCCGTGGACTCCGGCGCAAGCGCCCTGGATGACACGGGAACATGGCGTGACAGCCTCACGCAGGCGCGCCAGGCGCCGGACGAAACCTTGCGCCAGCTGGAGGCGCAGCAGGTGGCGCTCTGGCTGGCGCGGCGGATTGCTGCGGGGATAGAGGCGAAGGACTGCATCGTCCTGTCGCGGCGTCGCTCCGGCTTGATGCCTCTGCAGGAGGCCCTGCGCGACCTCGGCGTGCCGGCCCTGATTGGCGAGAAGACGGAGTTGATTGATTGCTGCGAAGTGCAGGACATGGTGGCGCTGCTTGATCTGATGGTGTCGCCAGACCACGACCTGAGCCTGGCGCGGGTGTTGCGTTCGCCGCTTTTTGGCGTGCCGGATGCGGCCTTGGTGGCACTGGCCCTGCGCCGGCGGGTGCAGGACTTGCCGTGGTTTGAGTTATTGGCACAGCCGTGGCCGAGTGACCATGCACTGCATGGCATTGCGCTTGTGCTGCAACGCTGGCAGGCCTGGGTGCGCCAGTTGCCGCCGCACGACGCCCTGCAGGCGATTTACCGAGATGGTGACGTGCTGGCCAAGTATGCTGCAGTCAGCCCGACGGCGCTGCGCGCGGGTGCGCTGGCCAACCTGAGGGCCCTGCTTGGCGCAGCGTTGGACGTCAATGGGGGCCGTTTCCCCAGCACTTACGCCTTCGTGCGTGCACTCAGGGCCGGCGGCGTGCTGGCGCCCGAGGCGACGCGCGGCGACGCCGTACGTCTGCTCACCATCCATGGCGCCAAGGGCCTGGAGGCCGATACCGTGGTGGTGGTAGACACCGACACCGCGCCCAGAGCGGCAGACACGATGGCCGTATTGGTCGATTGGCCCGGTGAGGCAGCGGCACCAAAGCGACTGGTGTTTCTGGCCAGCGAGCGGCGCCCTCCGGTGTGTGCGGCCCAGGTGCTGGAGACAGAATTGGCGCAGCGCCAACGTGAAGAGCTCAATGCCTTGTATGTGGCGATGACGCGTGCCCGTCGCACGCTGGTGTTCTCGGCCATTGCCGCCTACCGCGACGCGCCAGAGAGCTGGTGGCGCCTGTTCGCTGGCGCCAGCCCACAACCGATAGCGGCACTGGCAGCACGAGATCGCGCGACCACTGCCGCAGATGGGTTGTCGGATGTTTTTGAGATGCAAGAGCTGCCAGATCTGGCGGTGTCGCCGCCAGACAACACCGACGTTGCGGGTGCTGCGCGCGCAAGCAGTGATGAGCCACTGTCGTCGCGCATCGGACAGGCAATGCACCGCCTGCTGGAGTGGGGCGATATCGGCGCCGCGGCATGTACGGCGGCGGCGCGTGAGTTTGCGCTGGATGCGATGGCTGCTGCCGGTGCCGCGCGCATGGCCCGCAGCATTCTCGACGGAGCGGGTGCATGGGCCTGGGACAACCAACTGCTGGACTGGCAGGGCAACGAAGTCGATATGCAGGTGGATGGCCGTGTCGTCAGGCTGGACCGCCTGGTGCGCCGGCGGGATACCGGCCACTGGTGGGTGCTGGATTACAAATCTGCGGCCGCACCGCAGCGGCAGGACAGCTTGGTGCTGCAGCTGCAGGGCTACCGCGATGCGGTGCAGCGCGTGGTTCCGGGCGCCGTCGTGCGTGCCGCTTTTTTGAGTGGCCAGGGTGCGTTGATCGAGCCCGACACAACATGAGTACGCAATGAAATCGGCCGTGGTGGTGGGCGCGGGGCCAGCAGGATTGATGGCTGCCGAGGTGCTGGCAGACGCCGGCGTGCAGGTCGACGTGTACGACGCAATGCCCAGCGCCGGACGCAAATTCCTGTTGGCCGGGATCGGCGGCCTGAACCTCACGCACAACGAGGCCAGCGTGGAATTCCTGTCGCGTTACGGTACACGCCAGCGCGAGATAACTGCGCTGCTGGCTGACTTTGACGCGTCGGCCTTGCGCCAATGGGCACGCGGGCTCGGGATTCCCACCTTCGTTGGCAGCTCGGGTCGGGTGTTCCCGGTCGGCATGAAGGCCGCGCCATTGCTGCGTGCCTGGCTGCACCGGCTGCGCCACCCGCCGCGGGGCCCAGCGGTGCGATTCCACATGCGGCATCGCTGGACTGGACGGGCCGATCCTGACGACCTGTGTCGCGGACTCGAATTCCAGACCGACGCCGGCATGGTACGGGTCGCCGCCGACGTGGTGGTATTCGCCCTGGGCGGCGCCAGCTGGTCAAGGTTGGGCTCGGATGGCGCCTGGGTCGCCCCGTTGCGCGACCGTGGCGTCACCGTGCACACGCTGGTGCCGGCGAACTGCGGCTTCGATGTGGCTGGTGGCTGGAGCCCGGTGTTTGCATCGCGCTTTGCCGGGCAACCCTTCAAGTCGGTACGCCTGCGATGTGCCGCCGCCGCCGGCGAGTGGTTCGAGCGCAAGGGCGAATTCGTGGCAACGGCGACCGGCATTGAGGGCAGTCTGGTGTATGCGGCTTCGGCCTGGCTGCGCGACACCATCGCCGCGACCGGCCGCGCTACCTTGTACCTGGACCTGTTGCCCGATATGGACGCGGCACGGGTACTGGCCGAGGTCGGGCACGCCCGTGGCTCGCGGTCCTTGTCAAGCCATTTGAAAAGCCGTCTGGGCATCGACGGGATCAAGGCCGGACTGTTGTATGAGTTGTTGCCGCGAGCGGTCATGAACGATCCGCGACAACTCGCGCTGGCAATCAAGAACCTGCCGCTGACTCTCGCAGCGCCGCGGCCGCTGGACGAAGCCATCAGCAGTGCAGGTGGTGTGTGTTTTGGCTCCATGACAGCGCAACTCATGCTGTTGTCAGTACCCGGTGTATTTTGCGCCGGTGAAATGCTCGATTGGGAGGCCCCGACCGGTGGTTATCTGATGACGGCCTGCCTTGCCAGCGGTCGCGTTGCAGGTCTTGGCGCCCTGCAAAGACTGCGCGATTCAGGTGCTGGCGCCAGGGTGTCGATGTGCTGAAACACCGAAGGCGGTCCGGCAATGTGTGACTTAGTGCCGATGTGCCGACGCGTCCAGCGCCAGGGGGCGTGTCGTGGTGGCGATAAAATGAAGTTGCCCGACTGACAGCTTCACCCGATACGGGACTTTCATGCCAAACGACTCGACCATTCCTTCGCGCCTCGATCCCACCCACACCGTGCCAGCGCCCTTGTCTGGTGTAGCGCCGCTCCAGGATCGTGGTGGAGGGGAGCCTGCCAATCCTGCGCTCAAGCTGCTGGTTGGGGGTGCGGTCGTTATTGCCGTGCTGGCGGCAGTCCGTTACGCGGGTCTGTAGCGTCACGCGCCAGACATCCTGGCTTCTTGCCTCGACCTGGTAAAGACCTGGCCTGCAGGCGGTGACAACAAGGCTGGTTGACAAAAAGGGGGTTGACGAGCCTTGACCCCGGCACTGGCTCCACAGTTAGGGCTGCTTGGTTCCCCACCTGACCCGGTTGGCCGC
>JANOTG010000305.1:0-14861 GCA_031416215.1 Betaproteobacteria bacterium | reverse complement strand
TCCAAACGCAATCCGCAGCTCAACCAGCATGGTGAACTGGTGCACCTGCTGTCAATCGAAGGATTGCCGGCCGACATCCTGACCCTGGTGCTCGATACCGCGGCCAGTTTTGTCAGCGTCAGCGACCGGGAGGTGAAGAAGGTGCCGCTGTTGCGCGGGCGCAGTGTCTTCAACCTTTTTTTCGAGAACTCGACCCGCACCCGCACGACTTTCGAGATCGCTGCAACCCGCCTGAGTGCCGATGTGATCAACCTGGACATTGCCCGCTCGTCTGCATCCAAGGGTGAATCCCTGCTCGATACCATCGCCAACCTGAGCGCCATGGCGGCCGACATTTTTGTCGTGCGCCACGGCGAATCAGGAGCGCCCTACCTGATTGCGCAGCATGTGGCACCACACGTGCATGTCATCAACGCCGGTGATGGCCGCCATGCCCATCCCACTCAGGGCCTGCTGGACATGTTCACCATCCGGCACTACAAGAAGGATTTCCGCAACCTGACGGTGGCGATTGTGGGTGACGTGCTGCATTCGCGGGTGGCACGCTCGGACATCCATGCGCTCACCACCCTGGGTTGTGCCGAGGTGCGGGTGGTCGGGCCGAAAACGCTGGTTCCGGCCGATCTGTCGCACATGGGGGTGCGGGTGTTTCATTCGCTGCAAGCGGGCATCCGCGATTGTGATGTGGTGATCATGCTGCGCCTGCAGAACGAACGCATGAGTGGTGCGCTGCTGCCGTCGGCGCAGGAGTTTTTCATGAGTTACGGCCTGACGGCGGAGAAGCTGCAACTGGCCAAACCGGATGCCATCGTCATGCACCCGGGGCCGATCAACCGTGGCGTCGAGATCGACTCTTCCGTGGTCGATGGTGCACAGAGCGTGATACTGCCGCAGGTGACATTCGGCATCGCGGTGCGTATGGCCGTGATGGGCATCGTGGCCGGCAACGAGGCCTGACAGGTTGCAGCGGACATGAAGATACTGATCCGCCACGGCCGCGTCATCGATCCTGCCAACGGCGTCGACCGGGTCTGTGATGTGGCCATTGCCGGAGGCCACATCGTCGCCATCGGTAGTGTGGCGGCCGATTTTGTGCCGCAGAAGATCGTCGAGGCTGCCGGTTGCCTGGTGCTGCCGGGTCTGGTCGACCTGGCAGTGCGCCTGCGTGAACCCGGGCATGAACACGCCCACATGCTCGAGTCGGAGCTTGCGGCGGCGGTGGCCGGGGGTGTGACCAGCCTGGTCTGTCCGCCCGATACCGACCCGGTTCTGGACGAGCCCGGTCTGGTCGAGATGCTGCGTTTTCGGGCCGAGAAGCTGCACCTGGCGCGCGTCTTCCCGCTCGGCGCCCTGACACGCGGGCTGGCAGGTGAGGTGTTGACCGAGATGGTCGAGTTGACGCAGGCCGGTTGTGTCGGTTTTTCCCAGGCCGACGTACCACTGGCGAGCTCGCTGGTGCTGTATCGGGCCCTGCAATACGCCGGCACCTTTGCCTATCCTGTCTGGCTGCGCCCGCAGGACCGGAGCCTGGGTACCGGTGTGGTGGCCAGCGGGCCACTGGCCACCCGCATGGGACTCGGCGGCGTGCCGGTGGCGGCGGAGACCATCGCGCTGCACACCCTGGTGGAGCTGGTGCGTGCCACCGGGACCCGGGTCCACGTGTGTCGACTCAGCAGCGCGGCCGGGCTGGCGATCGTACGCCAGGCCAAGGCCGAAGGCTTGCCCTTGAGTTGTGACATCAGCATCAACTCGCTGCACCTGACGGACAACGATATCGGTTACTTCGACAGCCGTGCCCGGCTCAATCCGCCATTGCGCCAGCAGCGTGACCGCGATGCCCTGCGCCAGGGTTTGGCCGATGGCACGGTGGATGTGCTGGTGTCGGACCACTGCCCGGTGGCGGCCGATGGCAAGGCGCTGCCTTTTGCCGAAAGTGAACCGGGTGCCACCGGTGTCGAGCTGCTGCTGGCCCTGGCGTTGAAATGGGCGGGTGAGAGTGGTGTCGGCCTGATGCGTGCCATCGAGGTTGTGACCGCCGCGCCGGCGCGGGTGCTGGGGAACTCCGTCGGTGCTTTGCAGGGCAGTGTGGGCCAGCTGGTGGTGGGTGGCGCGGCCGACCTGTGTGTGGTCGACCCGGCCGCAGCCTGGACCGTCCATGCACGCAGCCTGCGCAGCCAAGGCAAGAACACGCCATTCTCCGGTTACGAGTTGGCCGCGCGGGTGCGCTGCACCCTGGTGGCGGGTCGCTTCGCTTTTCAGTCGGAGGCCGACTGAACGCCTGTTGGAGGCTTCTTCGGATCATCTGCCACATCCTGGTCGGCGTGACGGAGATCCTGTTGCGTTTTCCCGGCCGGTCGCAGGATCAACGGGACATGCGGGTGCAAGCTTGGGCCGGTCAGGCGCTGCGCTTCATGGGTGTGGAGTTGTGCATTCATGGCACGCCGCCCGCCAGCGGCCCCTTGCTGATCGTCGCCAACCATATTTCATGGCTGGACATCGTGGTGCTGCATGCAGCACGCCATTGCCGCTTTGTCTCCAAGGACGATGTACGCGGCTGGCCACTGGTGGGAACCCTGGCCACCGGCGCGGGCACCCTGTACGTCAGGCGCAGCTCCAGCCGTGATGCGATGCGTGTGGTGCACCACATGGCGCGGGCATTGCAGGACGGGGACATCCTGGCTGTTTTCCCGGAAGGCACAACAGGGGACGGCACCGCGTTGCTGCCGTTCCATGCCAACCTGCTGCAGTCGGCGATCGCGGCCCCTGCGCCGGTGCTGCCAGTGGCGTTGTCCTATACAGAGGGTCGGATGCAGCAGCGCAGCGGCGCTGTCAGTTACGTCGGTGACGTATCCCTGCTTGGGTCCCTGTGGCGGACGGTCGGCGCACAAGGTTTGCGAGCCCATGTCCGGTTTGGTGCGCAGCAAGACGCCATGGGCCGCGACCGCCGCGCCTGGGCGCACGATCTGCGCAGCGAGATCGAGCGGCTGCGACAACCCTGAGGGGCAGCCGGCACGACCGGCTCTTCACCATGTGTTGCGCAGTTCGCGCAGCTTGCGAAACACCGTCTGGTTGTCCGGCTCGTCACCCAGGTCCGGAAAACTCTCGCGCAACCTGGCAATCACTTCTGCGCTGGCCAGCCGGAAAAACGTGTTGTGCTGCTTCTCCTGTGCCAGCGTGGTGACGACCGAAGTCGCCGGGTCATGGCCAGCAACAGTGGGCAGCAACGCCTGCGCCGCGCTGTTGCCCGGCTCGCGCGAGAGCGTGAACTTCAGGTTGGTCTCAATGTAATCATGGCCCGGATAAATGCGGGTGTTGTCGGGCAGCCGCGCGAGCTGTTGCGCAAAGGTGGCGTACAGGTCGTCGACATTGCCGCCGTTATGTACATTGCCAGCGCCCGCATTGAACAACGTGTCGCCCGAGAACAGCGCCGGCTCATCGGTGTGCGAACGCAGGCAGATATGGCACATCGTGTGACCGGGGGTGTCCAGGCACTCCAGTTCCACCGTCTTGCCGACGCGGATGATGTCGCCCGCCTGCACACCACGGTCCATGCCGGCAATCTTGCCGCCGGCCTTGTGGTGCGCAATTACCTCGGCACCGGTTGCCGCCACGATGGCCGCATTGCCACCGGTGTGGTCATGGTGCTCATGCGTATTGAGCAGTTGCGTGATCTGCCAGCCGCGCACCGTGGCCGCCTGCAGGCACTTCTCATGGTCCAGCGGGTCGATGGCGAGCGCCTCGCCTGTCTCTGGACAGGCGATCAGGTAGTTGAAATTGCGGTAGTTGTTACCAGTCCAGATGCGCTCGACAAGCATGGTTCTCTCCAGGGGTGTGAGACCATTGTAGAAAGGCGCGTGCCGGGAGTTGGGCATGCTGGCACCGAGAGCAACAACGCTGGGTCGTACCAAGCCAGGCTGGCGGTCCGGGCCAGGTCGTGCAGGCGGAGCGCCGCCCACAGGCCGTGGTTGTCCCGGGGCAACTGCAACGATCTCACACAGTATTTCTGGGTCTGGGTACTAGGCTTTGGCCGGTTGCTCAGCATTGGACAAAGGTGCGATACTGAAAACGATGCGGTCGGAATTCCAATCCGTTGAGCGATCCCGTTGTGCCATTTTGATGGTCGATGTAGTGGAGTCGGTACGATTGATCCAGGATGACGAGCCACTGTTTATCAATCGCTGGCGGCATTTTTTGAACGAGGTCCGCGGCCAGCTACTTCCCCGCCATGGCGGAAAATTTGTCAAGAGCACAGGTGACGGCATGTTGTTGGTCTTCGCGACTGCCAGTGCTGCTGTGTCTGCTGCCCTTGATCTGCAGACCCTGGCAATTGCCGAAAACGCCGGCTACTCAGCGGCAAGTGCGATCCATCTGCGCGCCGGTGTGAACATTGCCGATGTCGTCTTTGATGATATTGATTTTTATGGTGACGGCGTAAACTTGGCGGCACGTCTGGCATCCCTTGGTTCTCCAGGGGACACTGTAATCTCTGATGTTGTATGCGACGAGCTTGTGCCCAATCTCGGATTGCAGATTGTCGACATGGGAGAGTGCTGGCTCAAGCACTATCGGTACCCCGTGCGCGCGTTCTGCGTACAGTTGCACGGCGCGACGGTTCGGGTGCGATCCGGCGATTTCAGCGACCTCCGACCAGTCATCGCCGTCATACCGTTCAGTGTGTCCAGTGTCTTGGCGGCCTCCCGCGTTGACACCAGGCACGGTGAACACAATGCGCTGGGAGTCGCGTTGGCAGACGACATCATCGCGGCGTTGTCGCGTCGAAACGATTTGCGGGTGATCTCACGCCTGTCTTCCCAAGTTATGAGAGCTTACGACCCGTCTCAGGTTCAGAGGACAGCCAATGTACTGGGCGCTTCGTACTGGTTGGGTGGCACGGTGACCGTACGCGGGCGTCGTGCCCAAGCCCGCGCACAATTGTGTTTGGCGGCAACAGGCGAGGTGTTATGGGCCGATTCGTCCCAGTTCGAGATCGGTGACCTGTTCAATGGTAGTGACAGCCTGGTTCCGCTGGTTGTGGCCGAGGTTGGCCGAGCTGTGCTGCAGTGCGAATTGCAGCGTGGGCGCCGGTTGCCGATCTCCACGTTGGAGCGTTACACCCTGTACACGGCAGGTCTGGGTCTATTGCACAGACTGGGTCGCACTGACTTCGAGCGCTCGCGTGAACTGTTGAGACACCTTAGCGAGCAAGAGCCACGTAGCCCGGCGCCGCATGCCATGCTCGCGAAGTGGCATTTGCTTCGGCTTGCTCAAAGTTGGAGCACGCACACGGCAGACGAGGCATCACATGCCCGCCACCATGTGCAACGTGCGCTCGACCGCGAGCCTGGGCATGCCTTTGCGCTTTCGCTCCAGGCTCAGCTCACGGCGCTGTTTGACCATGATCTCGATCATGCGCAGCGCATTGTTGAGAGTGCGATCGAAGCTGATCCACAGGAGCCGAATGCCTGGTTGATTGCCGCCGGTATTCAAAGTTACATTGGCGACGGCGCAAAGGCTCAGTCACTGGCCCAAAAAGCGATCAACCTGTCACCTCTTGATCCGGCGAGGTTCTTGTTTGATGTATTCCTTGCTTCCGCCCATTTGACTGCAGGGCGTTGGGCGGATGCCGTTACCTCTGCCAGGGACTCGGTGCGTGCCAACGCGATGCATCCAGCGTCCCAACGCGTACTAACCGCCGCTTTGGTGCTGGCTGGGCGTGTCGATGAGGCGCGCCAAGCAGGCGAACAACTGCTTCGCCTCGTTCCAACTTTCAGTGTAAAAAAGTACATCGACGGATACCCGGGACGTGGCCGACCGCACGCGGCAGTCTTGGCAGAGGCGCTGACAGCCGCCAACCTTCCGCCCTAGAATCATGGGCACCAATAACGACAGGAGTGACCCATGGTTACAAGAAAGGGCAAACGGACGCCCATACAGCGAGCGCCACTTTCCAGCGCGACGCTCGACTGGCCACCGTATGGCCACATGAACGCGGGTTTTATGCACGATGTGTGGACTCGGCGCGTGCCTTTGAACTTTCGCGTGAACGGGGTTCCAACCGACGAGAATGGGTTTGCCAGATGGGTTGAGTCCTTGGTGGGCCACATGGCTGAGTTCTTGTGGCCGCGTTACGTGCATGGGGCGACGCCACATTGGAACGGTGCGGCTGCGTTGACCGCCAAGGACCTGACCATCGCCGATTTCGAATTGCTGAAGACCCTGCGTGCCAAACTGGTTGAAACACCGGTCGGGCGCGACAAGAGTCTGACCCAGACCCACAAGGCCTTGTTCTTTTCGGAAGATCTGAAGCCTTGGCCGACCTACGCTTCGTACGAAACAGCCCTGACGCCTGAACTGCTCACCAAAATGCAGGAGGCCATGGTCAAGACCAACTTCAACTTTGGCCCCGCCCCATTGCGATTCAAAGCCTTGCAGCAACGGCCCAGGCCGTATCAAATGGCCTTGTTGCTTGGCATTAGAGACTTCGCCTATGAATGGGCACAATCTGCCGTTACCCCCTCCATCGTCAGCGGCCATAGTCTTCAGGGTTTGTTGGCTGGGGCTGGTGCGTATACGACGCACATGCTGGAGCTCGCGAAGGTAGCCTCCGCTCCACAGCATTTGCAGCAGTGGGCGGTCGATGTCGGTGATCGTCGTGTGTTCGCCGGCGTCCATTACCCCTCGGACAACTTGGCCTCTTGGTATGTCGCACTGCATATGTGTGACAACTACGTTTACGGCGAATTGGGACAGGAAGCGAAGCACTTTTTGTGGCAGGCGATCAGCAAACGCAGCCTGGTTTTCGAGGCGATGGTTCAGCATGGCGGGATTTACGATGCTCCGTTGGCTGAATTGCGCAAACTCGCGCCGTAATTTCTCCCACTTCTCTTCCAATGTCAGAGGCGTGTGGCGTTTGGTGGTGCATCAGCCAATGTAGAAGTCGCCTGCCGGGAGCGGCGTATTGCTCGCGAGCCAAGAATCGGCGCCACAGCAGGGCTCCTACCAGTCGAGTCCCGTCAGACCCACCTGTTGCCCCATGAAGCCAAGTTCCTCAGCGAGGGCGATTCCTGAGTGACCGCCACCACTGGTTTCGATCAGGTACACCGGAGTTGCTGGGCCAAACTGATTCTTGATGGCAAGCGGCATCATGTAGTTTTGTTCCGAGCCAGTCCGCTCGTCGTTTGCGGCACCTATCGTCAACAGCGGCTTCAAGAATTTCAGACGATGCAAGTTTTGCATTGGGGACCATCTGCGGACCGCGTTCATACTCGCTTCATAGTCGACGAAGTTGCCGTCATCGTCTCGCGGAAGGAGTACATCGTCTGGTAGCAGCCAGCCAAAAAGTCCCTTGAACGCGTACGAGAAGTTCGCCACCGGCACCAGGGAAATGAAGGCCGTGAAATCATCCGGGTAACTGATCATGACCATGTAAGTGTGGGTTCCTCCCCACGACCCTCCTTCGGCGATGACATGGTTGCCTTCGATCATGTAATTGCGTTTCAGCCAACGCGAGGCCGCCGCAATATCGTCGATGGTTTTCCCTTTGTCCAACGCGCCGGCACGGGACCAAGCTTCTCCCAGCTCGCCTCCACCACGGATATTGGCGATCACCACCATGCCACCCATTCTCAGCACGCTCAAAAAACGCGCGCTGTAGGTCGAAAGAGTCGAAATCGTGATCGCGCCATAGTAGTAGACCAATGCGAATTTCGCGACCTTTTTATCTTTCCGGGTGAAAACCTGGATGGGTACATGGGTCCCGTCGAACGCCTGGTAGAAGTGCAACTCGGCTTTGACCAGACTGAGGATTTCCGGATCCGGCTTGGCGTTTGCCAACCTGTGGACCCGCCAACTCTGAACCTCCAGGCGGAAACTCACCGGGGCGTTGGTCATGGCTGAAAACGAAAAATTCAGATTCTTCGCCTGATGGGTGCCGCTAACGGGTGAAATTTTTCCGCGCGCTGGCAGTCCGACATGCGTGGGGCAAAAATCCAAGAGCAACCTTCCTTGCTTGTCGTAGGCTCGCAGGGAAACTTCAAAGTCTGCATCCAAATACTGAATGAACATGTGTGACCCGACTACCTGGGCATCGGTAATCACCCGACGCGCAAGCCTCTTCACCACGACGCGCGAAGTGCCATCGATCGCTTGCGCAATCAGAGCTAGTTCGCTGCCACATGCGCTTGAGAGAAAAATCAAATCGTCATCGATCCGGCCGATGTAACGCGACCGTACGAGAGGCCGATCGCCAGCACTTTGCAAGCGCTGCCATTGAATCCCGCCCCCGGTTTTCTGCCCCCGATACAGGACCATGGGAGTGAGGCTGGGAAAGTACCGGTAGGCCATCAAGACTGAGCTGCCTCGCGATTTTTCTACACCAAACAACATTGACGGAGTCGTTTCGTCAGACTCAAATACGACCTGATCGGCGGCGGCGGGTGTACCCAGTGCGTGGTACGCGACAGGAATTTTTCTCGGAAGGTCCTTTTCAATCCATGTTTCCTCTGTGCTGCGATCAGGCCACCGGGTGAAATACACGCCCGCCGAGGCTTGGTCCCACGTGAGATGGGCGAAGCGGATCCGGATCGGCTCATCTGCCAACGGACGCTTGTTTTCCAGGTCATAGAAAGACCAAACAGCGACATCGGAGCCATTTGTGATCTGGGAAACCAGGAGCAGGCGACCGTCAGGGCTGAGCTGGAAAGCGTTGATTCTGGTTCCCGCCGGCATCAAGGCTGAATCAATCAACACAGTCTTCTGACCATCGCGCAACAGGCTCAAAGACCCACCCGCCAGGCTGATATCACCATGCGACGTTTCGAACACCGGCGCGGGGTTCGACGCGTCCAAAGTTGGCAAATACTCCCTGATCTCGTTGGTCAGGTCATTGGCTTGGATGGATGCCAATGTGTCATCCGTCAGTGCCCGCCCCCAATCCTTTATGCAGTCCTGGTTCAAGTGCCTTCTCAGCAGGGCATCATGCTGGAGTGCGTCCGCGGGAAAACAGTCTCTCGATAGTTCTTTACCTTGGCCAGACATGCTCATAGTGTTAGTTGAACAGAAGATCGGTGAATCTGCAATGTTGGCGAAGTGAATTGCCCCAGCCCTGTGCCGCCAGCTCACCACTTTCCAACCGCCGGGATCCGACGGCCCGGAACGCAAAGATGAACATCATGGAGCCCAAGGCCAAGGCGTTGCTGGAAGTCATGGCAAAACCAGTACGATCTCGGTCTTTGACCTGAGGTTTATCCGAACATGGCTGCCAGTGCAATTCCCGATGTCCGTTTTTCCGGCGTGCAGTTCCACAGCCTGCGCGGGCGCAGTGTGCTCATCACCGGCGGCGCCAGTGGCATTGGATCCGACATGGTGCGTGCGTTTGCCGCCCAGGGCTGCAAGGTCGGTTTCCTGGACCGGGATGCTGCGGCCGGTGCGGCTCTGGCAAGCAGCCTGCAACAGGTCCATTTTTACCACTGCGATGTGACCGACGTGGCGGCATTGCAGGCGGCCATGGCCGATCTGTTGCAGCGCCTCGGTGGTGCCGATGTGCTGGTCAACAATGTGGCCGACGATCAGCGCCACACACTGGAGTCGGTCACACCAGACTATTTCGACCAGCGCGTGGCGATCAATTTCAGACCGCATTTTTTTGCCACGCAATCGGTGCTCAGCAGCATGCGCGCCGCCGGGGGCGGCGCCATCATCAACATGGGCTCGGTGAGCTGGATGTTCAAGGGCACCGGCTACGCCGTGTACGCCACCTGCAAATCGGCGATGCAGGGTTTCACGCGGGTGCTGGCGCGTGAACTGGGAGCCGACAACATCCGCGTCAATTGTGTGGTTCCCGGCTGGGTGATGACCGAGCGCCAGGTCAGGCTGTGGGTGGACGAAGCCGGTGAGCGCAAGATGAACGAGAACCAGTGCCTGCCCGGCCGTATCGTCGGCACCGACATCGCGCACATGGTGATGTTCCTTGCCGCCGACACGGCGCGCATGATCACGGCACAGGACTTTGTGGTGGATGCTGGCTGGACCTGAGCGGTGCGCATTGCTCCAGCGCCGTACACGGCATCTGGCACATGTCACGTCCGCTCAGCGGACAGGCGCGGTTGAACGTGACCACATGGTCGACCTCGGCGCGGATGCCGTTCCACTCGCCGACCTTGTGGTCATGGTGGCTTGGCACATGCGCCAGCACGGTTTCGCCGCTGCGCAGTTGCAAGGTGTAGAGAAACTCGGAGCCGCGAAACGCCTTGCGCATGATCTGCGCCTTCACCGGCGCATCGTCGTCGTGCACGATGTCGTCGGCACGCAGCAGCACGTCACAATGCCCCGACGGAAAGGCGCAGGGCAATGGGCATTCCGCCACGTCGCTGAGTTGCCCGAGTGCCGTGTCCACCACCACCTGGGAGCCTTCCTCGCGAATCGTCGCCGGCGTGAACACACCGTGGCCGATGAAGTCGGCGACGAAACGGGTGGCGGGACGGTGGTACAGCGTGTAGGCGTCGTCCCACTGGTGCAGATGGCCTTCGTGCATGACGCCGATCACGTCGCCGATGGCGAACGCTTCGAGCTGGTCGTGGGTGACAAACAGCGCCGTCGCACCGGCCGACTTGAGGATCGCCCGCACCTCGTGCGCCAGGCGCTCACGCAGGTCGACGTCCAGATTGGAGAACGGCTCGTCCAGCAGCAACAGGCGGGGTGATGGCGCCAGTGCCCGCGCCAGGGCCACGCGCTGTTGCTGGCCCCCGGACAACTCGTGTGGAAAACGCTTCTCCTCGCTCGCCAGGCCGACGAGTTCCAGCACCTCGGCCACACGCTGACGGCGTTGTGCCTTGGGTAGATGGTGGATACCAAAGCCGACGTTGTGCCGCACATCCAGGTGCGGAAACAGTGCGTAATCCTGAAACACCATGCCCACGCGGCGCGACTCCGCCGGTACCAGGGAGTGGGAGCTGCTCACCAGCTGCTCAGCAAGGCGAATTTCGCCGCCGCTGACCGGCTCGAGTCCGGCGACCGCGCGCAGCAAGGTGGTCTTGCCGCAGCCCGAGGGGCCAATCAGTACGCCGATGTCGCCTGCGCGCAGTCCGAGAGTGACGCCGTCAACGGCCGGGCGCGCAAGCCCCGGATAACGCACCTGCAGCTGGGATACCGCGAGAAACATGACCGATATTGTAGATGATTACAATTCTCATTTGCACTGAATCAACCCGGTTGTCCCTCCGTTGCAGCGCCTGACCCGATTCCTGTTCGTCCTGTTTGGCGTGTTGTTATGCCTGCCGGTGTTGGCCGTGTTGGCCTCGTGGGCCCTGTGGGATGCCGGCACGGCGCAGATTCTGGGGGAAATGGGGCGCACGGTGCTGCCCGACTATGTGGTGACGAGCGTCGTGTTGTGTCTGCTGGTCGGTGCTGGTGTGGTGGCGGTCGGCACCACGACCGCTGCGGCCGTCACGCTGTTTGACTTTCCAGGTCGGCGCACGTTGGAGTGGGCCTTGCTGCTGCCTTTGGCGATGCCGGCCTATGTGGTGGCGTACGCTTACACCGACTTCTTTCAGTTCAGTGGACCGGCACAGACTGTGCTGCGCGCGCTGACCGGCGCCCAGGGGCGTGTTCTGCCCGAAGTGCGCAGCGTCGGCGGTGCGGCGTGGGTGTTCACCTTCGCCCTGTACCCGTATGTGTACCTGTTGGCGCGCAGTGCATTGAGCGAGCGCGCCGCGCACCTGATGGAGGCGGCGCGTCTGCTCGGTGCACCGCTGCACCGGCGCATCAGCGTCGTGGCCCTGCCGCTGGCGCGGCCCGCAGTGGCCGCCGGCATGGCGCTGGCGCTGATGGAGACACTGGCGGACTTCGGTGTTTCCAGCTACTTCGGCATCCAGACTTTCACCGCCGGGATTTACAAGGCCTGGCTGGCGATGGACAACCGTATCGCCGCAGCCCAGCTCGCGACCATGCTGCTGGTGCTGGTCGCCGTGTTGTTGCACCTGGAGCGTCACGCCCAGCGGCGTATGCGTTTTGTCTCGGCGCGCGGCGCGGCGGGGTCCGGCGCCGACGCGCAGCCAGTGCGCCTGCAGGGCCGTGGCACCTTGGTCGTATGGCTGCTGTGTGGCATGCCGGTGCTGGCCGGTTTCGTGTTGCCGGTGCTGTTCATGCTGAGGCCGTTGGCGGCCGACTGGGAACTGCTGCCATGGGGGAAGTTTCTTCAGTGGTCGCTCAACAGCCTGCGCCTCGGTCTGCTCACTGCCGTGTTGTCGGTGCTGCTGGCCGTGCTGTTGGCATTTGCGTTGCGCCGGCGTACCGACCGGCTCATCCAGGCGGTCGCGCAGGTGGTGTCCCTGGGTTATGCCGTGCCCGGCGCGGTGATTGTGGTCGGGCTGTTGCTGCCCATCGGATGGCTGCAAGCCGCGTGGCCGGACTCGTCAGTTGGTCTGGTGCTGACGGCGACCTCCCTGGGGCTGGTGTGGGCCTATCTGGTGCGGTTTGGCTCGGTGGCCTTGCAGTCGGTGCAAAGTGGCTACACCCGCATCCCGGCAAGTTTCGACGACTCGGCGCGCACACTGGGCAGCTCGGGCCTGGCGCTGTTGACCCGGGTGCACTGGCCGTTGCTCAAACGCTCCACCGCTGCCGCTGCGCTGCTGGTGTTCGTGGATGTGATGAAGGAGCTGCCCGCCACCATGGTGTTGCGGCCATTCAATTCCGACACCCTGGCGGTGGTGGCTTACCAGTTGGCGCGTGACGAGCGACTGGGCGAGGCGGCATTGCCATCGCTGGCGCTGGTGCTCGTCGGTTTGTTGCCGGTGGTGTTGCTCAGCCGCACCCTCAGGGACGGCGCGCGCCGCTGAGTGAACGCGCCGCCGCTTGGTTTGAAAGGGTTGCAGTTCACCAGTGCAATCAGGGCGTTTGCGGCACACCGGGCGCGCCGGCTTCCAGAAACGGCGCCACGACGCCGCGGGTCACTGCGCTGGGCAGTACCGGCACGATTTCAAACTGCACACCGGTGCCGCGCCAATGCAATACCCAGGTTTGCAGCAGCCGCAGGTCTTCACATTCCATGAGCTGGAAGCAGCGCGCAAAACTGGGTTCGATCCAGCTGTCGATGGTTCGCAGGCCGTCGGGCAAGCCGCGCCCAGAGTCGCGCACGCGCTGGTAGACCGGCAACATGTCGTTGCCCTCGAAACGCTCGATGACCATGAAAAGCATGTGATTCCCCGCGTCCGGCCGTCATGGCCTCTGGCAAACTGTAACTCTGGATACCATCGCTGGCACGGGCCAAAGGCCGCCGGGCGCGCCGCACAGGAGAACCGATGTCCCACGACGATTTGCCGATCTGGTTGCCGGTTGCCGCGGGCCGGGTTGCCATGGGCGGTGGTCCGACAACATCGCAGGCGCGGGTACGGCTGCAACGCCTGGCCGTGGGGCGGTTCTGGATCATGCGTGACACGGTCACCAACGCGCACTATGGCGCTTTCTGTCGTGCGACCGGTGCACGCGCACCCGCCCACTGGCAGGGCGCACAGCCACCGCGGGCGCTGCGCGACCACCCGGTTACCTACATCGACTGGTTCGAGGCGTGTGCCTATGCGCACTGGGCCGGGGCGCGTTTGCCCAGCGAACTGGAATGGGAGCGGGCGGCACGCGGTGACGATTGCCGCAGCTTCCCCTGGGGTGACGCGGCGCCGACGCCCCAATTGGCGAATTTTGCCGGGCAGGTGGGTCTGACCACGGCCGTTGGAGCCTACCCCAAGGGACGCAGTCCATTCGGCTGCAACGACATGGCCGGCAACGTGTGGGAGTGGACCAACAGCCTGGCCTGGCCCTATCCCTATCGCCACCACGATGGTCGCGAGAACGCCGCCGCCGCCGGGCAGCGCATCGTGCGCGGTGGCTCCTATAACCACGGCGCACAAGATATCGGCTGCGCCAGCCGCGACCGGCTTTTTCCGGGGGCTTGTGACCTCTATATCGGCCTGCGTCTGCTGCGCGACGCGCCGCCGCCGCGAGCCGACCGGCATGTTTGGGTCCCGGTGCCCGCGGGCATGCTGCATCTGGGTGACTGGCCTGCACCTGCGGGTGCGGGTGCGGTCGATGATGCCTTGGCGCTGCCTGGATTGGGCACACCGAAGCACCGTGTTGCAGTGGCCGCATTCGAGCTGGCGCAGACGCCGGTAACGAATGACCAGTACGCGCGCTTCGTGCACGAAACTGCGCATCCGGCGCCGGCACATTGGGCCGGCGCGCGTCCACCGGCAATACTTCGACACCATCCTGTGACCTATGTGGACTGGCACGACGCATGTGCCTATTGCGACTGGTTGGGCGCGCGCTTGCCGACGGAAGCCGAGTGGGAGCGCGCGGCCCGGGGCCCGGACCTGCGCCGTTACCCCTGGGGCGACACGGCACCAGATGCGCGCCGCGCCTGTTTCAACCGGCCGCATGAAGATGTCGGCACGCGGCCGGTCGGCGTGCGTGTGGCCGGTGCGGGGCCGTTTGGGCATCTGGATCTGGCGGGCAATGTCTGGGAGTGGTCGGCCTCGCGCTACAGCGCCTACCCGTATGTGGCCGGCGACGGCCGCAACCAGCCCGACGGGCTGGGACGGCGCGTGTTGCGGGGTGGTTCCTGCCGCAGTGAGCAGCCTCTTTACCTCGAATGCGGCTATCGCAGCATGAGTTACGCGAGCAGGCGCCGCGACCACATCGGTTTTCGTCCAGCGCGTCAGGGTTGAAGCCTGGTTCTGGATCGCTGCGTACAGGCCAGCGCGGCGGGCGTCCGCGCCGTTCTGCTTGCAGTCTCGCGCAGATGGTGTTGCAGCACACCATGGGGTTGGCGCGACCCCAGATGCGGGAGTGCGTGACTCTGTGGCATGCGCGAA
>JANOTG010000304.1:0-2679 GCA_031416215.1 Betaproteobacteria bacterium | reverse complement strand
TCCAGCGCCATCGGCCGGCTGAAGATGGTGTCGCCCACGGCCGAAGACCAGCTCCGGCGCGGCGACGACGGCCTGTTCCGCAGCGCGGGCGGCGACCCCCTGCCCAGCGACCCGCTGGCCCGCCTGCAGTCTGGCGTGCTGGAAGGCTCCAACGTCAATCCGATCGAAACCATGGTCGGCATGATCCAGACCGCGCGCCAGTTCGAGCAGCAGATGCGCCTGATGCAGACCGCCGAGTCGAACGACCGGGCCGCCGGCCAATTGCTGAGCCTGCAGGGCTGAGCGTCTGAGCACCGTCACACGGGAGTCAACACATGATCAATTCACTCTGGATATCCAAGACCGGCATGGAAGCCCAGCAAATGCAGCTGGACGTGATTTCGCACAACCTGGCCAACGTCTCCACCACCGGCTACAAACGCGCCAATGCGGTGTTCGAAGACCTGATGTACCAGAATCTGCGCCAGGTCGGCTCCAGTACCACCGACCAGTCGCAGCTGCCCACCGGTCTGCACCTGGGCCTGGGTGTGCGCACCGTCGCCACCAGCCGCTCCTTTGCACAGGGCACAGTGCAGCAAACCGGCAATCCGCTGGACGTGGCGATCCAGGGCAGCGGCTTCTTCCAGATCACCATGCCCGACGGGACCAACCAGTACACACGCGACGGATCGTTCCAGGTCGACAGCCAGGGCCGCCTGGTGACTGCCAGTGGCCTGGCGGTTGCCAGCGGCGTGACCGTGCCGGCGAATGCGAAAAACGTGACGATCTCGAACAACGGCATCGTGACCGCCACGATCCCCGGCAACGTCTCGCCACAGTCCATCGGTACCATCACGCTGGCGAGTTTTCTCAACCCTGCCGGCCTGGAGCCGCAGGGGCAGAATTTGTTTGCCGAGAGCCCGGCGTCCGGTCAAGCAAGCACCGGCACGCCGGGTGCCAATGGTCTGGGCATGATCTCGCAGGGATTCCTGGAAACCTCGAACGTCAACGTGGTGCAGGAACTGATCAGCATGATCCAGACCCAACGCGCCTACGAGATGAATTCGAAGGCCATCCAGACCTCGGACCAGATGCTGCAAAAACTGGGGCAGTTGTGATGTTTTGGCTGGCCCGACTGCGTGCTGCCGGCCTGCTAGGCGCCCTGGTGCTCCTGTGCAGCGCCTGCGAGTCGCTGCCGCAAAAGGTCAGCGTCGATTTTCCAGCGCCGGTCACTGCGGCACCACGGGTCAGCAGCACGGCCGCGCCGCTGCGCAACACCAGTGGCAGCCTGTTCCATAGCGCCAGTTACCGGCCGGCGTTCGAGGACAACCGGGCGCGCATGGTGGGTGACACGGTGACGATACAGATCGTGGAGAACATCACCGCCAGCCAGAAGTCTTCTTCCACGGCGAACCGCAGCTCATCCCAGGACAGCAGCGTCAGCGCGTTTCCGTTCGCCAGCACCAGCCTGCTTGGCAAGCTGGGCGTCGGCGCCACCTCGAACAACGATTTCGCCGGCAAGGGCGGCACCGAAAGCGCCAACACATTCTCCGGCTCCATCACCACCACCGTGGTCGAGGTGTTGGCCAACGGGCATCTGCTGGTCGCCGGCGAAAAACAGATCGGCGTGAACCAGAACGTCGATGTGTTGCGCTTCTCCGGCACGGTCGATCCGCGTTTTGTGCAACCCGGCAGTGTCGTCAGCTCGACCCAGGTGGCGAATGCGCGCATCGAATCCCGGGGCCGCGGCGCACAGGCAGAGGCACAGACCGTGGGCATACTGGCGCGCTTCTTCCTGGCCTTGTTGCCATTCTGAGCAGGACGTCGACCATGCAACCCAACCCACTTTGTCGCTTTGCCCTGGCAGCGCTGCTGTGCCTGGTGGCAGACATGCCGGCACAGGCGGCCCGCATCAAGGAGGTGGCGGCGATCGAGGGCGTGCGCAGCAACCAGCTGACTGGTTTTGGCCTGGTCGTCGGGCTGGACGGCACCGGTGACCAGACCACGCAGATGCCCTACACATCACAGGGCCTGAGCAACTACCTGCAGCAGCTCGGCATCACGCTGCCGGCAGCCACTGCGGCATCGCTGCAGCTGAAAAACGTGGCGGCGGTGCTGGTCACCGCGCAGTTGCCGGCCTTCGCGCGCCCCGGGCAGACGCTGGATGTCAATGTCTCGTCGCTGGGCAATGCCAAGTCACTCAAGGGCGGCATGTTGATTGGCACCCCGCTCAAGGGTGTGGACGGTGAAATTTATGCCCTGGCCCAGGGTAACCTGATCGTGGCGGGCGCGGGCGCTTCGGCGGGCGGCAGCAAGGTGCAGATCAACCACCTGAGCGCCGGACGCGTGCCCGGTGGCGCCCAGGTCGAGCGTGTGGTGGCAACGCCGCTGCAAGAGGGCAGCAGCATCAACCTGGGGCTGCAGGCGACCGATTTCCAGACCGCGCGCCGTGTGGCGCAGGCCATCAACCGGCGCTTCGGCGACGGCTCGGCGCAAGCGCTGGACGGCCGCACGGTGCAGGTGCGTGCGCCCACCGACCCGAACGCGCGTGTCACCTTCGTCGCTGAAATGGAGGAGTTGACACTGGAGTCCTCGGTTCCGGCGGCCAAGGTGGTGATCAACTCGCGCACCGGATCGATCGTGCTGAATCAGGCGGTATCGCTGGGCCCGTGCGCGATCGCCCACGGCAGCCTGTCGGTG
>JANOTG010000303.1:0-4545 GCA_031416215.1 Betaproteobacteria bacterium | reverse complement strand
CACGATGGATCCAACCGTACGCCGTCTGTTGCGTGTGCAGATTGACGATGCGATCGAGGCGGATCGGGTGTTCACCATGCTGATGGGCGACGAAGTGGAGCCGCGCCGGGAGTTTATCGAGGCCAACGCTCTGCTCGCCGGGAATATCGATATCTAGCTGGGGCAGTGTTCTGCACTAACACCGGCTGGCAGGACATGCCGGCGCGGATGCCCTCCGTGCCAGTGCCGGAGCCTGGCGTGCTTGCTCCAAAGCCTTGTTGACCCGGCTGGCATCCTTGGCTCGCAAGCCGTCGGCCAGGGCGTGAGAGGCTTCGCCGCGTAATGCAGCATAACGACGGATCTCCTGCAGTGCCCGGGCCGACGGCGCACTTTGGTCGAGCTGCAATGCCGAAAGTTGCTCGAAGTTCCCCAGGTATTCGGCAGTGATGTTGCTGTCTATGCGTCCTGCCAACTGGTCAAAACTCATGGCGTTTTGCCGCCCGGCCACCAGCAAGGCGTCCCAGTGCTCGGACAGTCGCTTGTCTTCGCTCAGGAACTGCCGGATGGCAGCCTGTGCGCGAAGCTCCTGACCCAGCCGGTAACTGGGCGGAGGCAAACGCCAGACCAGCAACAGCACCATGGCGGTCAGCGTGCTGAGAGCGAACCAACTTGTGGCAGCGCGCGCGGTACGCTGGGTCGAATAAGGCCGAGCCAAAACCAGACACAACAGGGCGCCACCCACCAATCCACCCAGATGCGCCGCATTGTCGATGCCGGGAATCACCGCCCCCATGCCCAGCGACACCAGTGCGAACAGGCTCGCTGCCCCGAACAACCAGCGAAACTCCCCGGGGTCGACATGATGGCGTTCGCGCCACAGGAATACCAACAGAGCGCCATACAGACTGAACACCGCGCCGGACGCGCCAGCCGAAACCGCCTGGTTGCCCTGCACGACCAGCGACACCAGATTGCCGAATATGCCGCTGGCGAGGTACAACAGTGCGAACCGGCTGCGACCCAGCAAGCGTTCCACCAGTCTGCCCACGTCATACAGCGCCCACATATTCAGTGCCACATGCAACAGGCCAAAATGAAGGAACATGGCGCTGGCAAGTCGCCACCATTGGCCATCTTGCGTGGCTGGCGCAAAGTTGGCGCCCCATGCCAGCTGCACACCGGTTGCGTTGTGGCCCAGCCCGGCACCGGCAAATAGAAGTATGACGAACACCAGCAGGTTGATGCCCACCAAGGCCAGGGTGACCGGCGCCTTCCAGGCGCTGTCGCGCAGCAAACCGCTGAGCGCCTGCGGGCCAGCGGTGTGGCCGCGTGTCAATGGGGCGTCGACTGAGGTCATCGGGCAGCAACAGGTTTCAGAGCCACGGTATTCGGGGGGCTGGACGCGCGGTCAAAAATTGCGACAATTCGTCCATGAATATGCACATCCAAACCGGGGCGGCTTTGCCGACCCAAGACACAACGCGTATTGACGATACCCGGATTGGAGCCGTCCGACCGCTGATCACACCCGCATTGTTGCAGGAGTGGTTGCCGGTGCCCGCCGAAGCGCTGGCATTGGTGGAGCATAGTCGCGCTGCGATATCGCGCGTGTTGCGCGCACAGGATGACCGGTTGATCCTGGTGGTGGGCCCGTGTTCCATCCATGACCATGATCAGGCGATCGAGTATGCGCGCAAGCTCAAGCTGCAGGCGGATCGGTTTGCCGACGAATTGCTGGTGGTGATGCGGGTATATTTTGAGAAGCCGCGCACGACGGTAGGCTGGAAGGGGTATATCAACGATCCGCACCTGGACGGGACATTCGCCATCAACCAGGGCCTCGAAATGGCGCGCCGCTTGTTGCTCGACGTTCTGGCGTTGGGTTTGCCGGTCGGCACGGAGTTCCTTGATTTGCTCAGCCCGCAGTTCATTTCGGACCTGGTGAGCTGGGGCGCGATCGGCGCCCGCACCACCGAAAGCCAGAGCCACAGGCAGCTGGCTTCTGGCTTGAGCTGCCCGGTGGGCTTCAAGAACGGCACCGATGGTGGTGTCAAGGTAGCAAGCGATGCGATTCAGGCAGCGCAGGCCCCGCATGCGTTCATGGGCATGACCAAGATGGGACAGGCCGCAGTTTTCGAGACCCGCGGCAACGCCGATTGCCATGTCATTCTGCGTGGCGGCAAACAACCCAATTACAGCGCTACCGATGTGGCAGCAGCCTGTACTCTGCTCAAGTCAGCGGGTTTGCCGGAGCAGGTGATGGTGGATGTGTCGCATGCCAACAGCAGCAAACAGCATCGGCGCCAGATCGAGGTCGCAGCCGATGTGGCGGCGCAGGTGGCGCAAGGACAAGGCGGCATCATCGGTGTCATGGTGGAAAGCCACCTTCAGGAGGGGCGGCAGGACATTGTGGCCGGTGTGCCGCTGCAAGTCGGTGTGTCGGTGACCGATGCGTGTATCAGCATGCAACAGACCATACCGGTGCTTGAGGGTTTGGCCGCTGCGGTCCGACTACGACGAGGCAAAGCGGCTGCGCCACGGTCCTGACCCCCATGATTTACAAGGAATTGGACCCACCGGATTGGGACCAGCTCTCGACCATATCGCAACGAACTGCGGATGAGCAGATGCCGTATTACCTGCGGCGGTTTTTTGGCCAGAGCCCGGAAGTGGACATACTGAACCAGCTGTGTGTCAGCACGGGTGGCGTTGTGACGCACGTGGACCACCTGGTGTTGCATGCCTACGGCATCGTCGTGGTGGATAGCCGGGGCGTGTCCGGCCGGCTGCAGGTCATGGAAGATGGTCGCTGGATGCGCCGGGAAAACAGACAGCTGGTGGACATGCCCTCACCCATCGCAGCGGCGCAGACACAAATGCAGTCACTGAAAGCATTCCTGGACAAGAAGGTACGGCAGAAGGGGTTTTTTGAACGTATCGAGTTCGATCTGGTGGTTGCCGTGCCTGATCTGGACGCCATCGAATGGCCGCCCAGTGGTCCGCTACCCGGGGTGTGCAACGCAGACCAAGTGCCCAGGCGGGTCAACGAGCTGCTGGCCAGTTATCGCAGCGATCAGGGCAGCCCGGGCTTGCTGGTGGCTGAACAACGTCGGCGTCTGGCAGCGTTTTTCTGCGCCAAACACCGGGGCGCAACGGCGATTGCGCAGTAGCTTGCTGCGATGCTTTGCGGCAGGCGGGTAATATCGCGGTTTTGCACAACAGGTAGACGGTTGTTCATGGTACTCAAGGAGCTCGATCTGTTTTTAGGGCGCACACCGGATGAAGTATCCGGTCGTATTGCCCAGGATCGCATGGCCTACCAGTTGCGGCGGTTTTTTGGCAAAAGTGCCGAGGTGGATGTGCTCAACTATCTGCGCGTCGGCGTTGGCAACGCTGTCGCCCATGTTGACCACCTGCTGTTGCACCCGCATGGCCTGATCGTGCTGGAGCGCGAAAACCTGTCTGAACGTGTCCAGATCAAGGACGATGGCGTGTGGATGCGTCTGCGCGAAGGCAACAGCGTGGAGATGCGCTCACCCATCACACGCGCCTACCTGCGTGCTTTGTCGCTGAAGGCCTTTCTTGACAAGAACGTGCGGCAGAAGGGTTTTTTTGACCGGGTCGAGCTCGATGTGCTGGTGGCGGTTCCGGATACCAGGAGCATCCAGTGGCCAACCATGGGGCCGTTGTCTGAAGTCTGTAGTGCGGAGCAGATCGAAGAGAAGGTGGCGCAGCGGATCGCCCAGTGCAGGCGTGCGGGAACCGGGCCGGGGGTGTTGACACGTTCCGAGCGGCGACGACTCGGTGAATTTTTGTGCACGCTGCACCGCCCAATCGGTAAACTGGCGCCGCAGTAGTACGCTTGTGCCGCACCGCGTTGTGGTGCGGATACCGCAGCGCCCGCCAATGTTTCAGTGTTGCCGCGCATGATTCTCAAAGAACTTGATCCCTTTTGTGGCAGTCCTGATGACGTGGATGCACGTATAGAGGCTGACCGTATGGCCTATGCCTTGCGTCGGCATTACCGCAACAGCCGGGACATCGATGTGCTCAACGGCTTGGTGGTTGGTTCGGGAAATTCAGTGGCCGAGGTATCACCTGATCCTGCACGGATACGGATTGCTGGTGGTCGAGCGCGAATCGCTGAAGGGCCGTGTGCGCATCGACGGTGATGGCCAATGGTTTGTCTGGCAGGATGGCCGACCGGTGCGACTGCCATCACCAATCACACGCGCTTATGTCCAGGCCTTGATGCTCAAGGCGCTGCTGGATCGACGGGTTCAACAACGCGGCTATTTCGATCAACTCGAGCTCGATGTGCTGGTGGTGGTGGACGACGACTGTATTGCGGAATGGCCAACCAGTGGACCCTTGCCCGAGGTCTGTGGCCGCGAAGACGTGGCGCAACGGGTCGAGCAGCGTGTCGCGCAGTGTCGCAATACGGCCATGCCAGGCGCGCCGCTGAGCCAATCGGAGCGCCGAAAACTTGGCGATTTCCTGATTGTCGCCCACGCACCGGCGCGCAGGTTGTCGAAAGAGCGGCAATGAGGCTTTGGGCAAAGTCCC
>JANOTG010000302.1:0-6571 GCA_031416215.1 Betaproteobacteria bacterium | reverse complement strand
TACCCGGGTCCAGCCGCAGGTCCAGCGGGCCGTCGGTCTTGAAGCTGAAACCGCGCGCCGGGTTGTCGATCTGCATCGACGACACGCCGAGATCGGCCAGCACGATGTCGAATCCGCCACCGGCCTCGGGCAGCAGGCTTGTTATCTCCGAAAAATTGATGCGCCGCACGATCAGCTCAGCCGCGGTAAAACCGAGGCCGCGTAAACGTGCCTCGGTGCGTGGCAACTCGATCGGATCCACATCCAGGCCAAACAGCCGCCCGCCGGGCAACAGGCGCGGCAGAAGCTGCTGCGTGTGGCCACCAAACCCCAGGGTGGCGTCAAGCCCCGTCTCACCGGGTTGGGGTCGCAGGATATCGAGTATCTCGTCGACACAGATCGAGCGGTGCATGCCGGCCGGTGTCTGGCCGCGCTGCATCACCTTGTGCAACTCATCGGCATGGCGCGTCGGGTCGAGCTCCTTGTATTTCTCGCCGAAACTGCGCGGATGCGTGCCGGCGTAACGCACGCGGCGTTTGTGGGGAGCGGCATCGTCGGTCACCGTCCTATTGTGACCAGGGTTCTGGTACAAAGCATGATCGTCCTGGAGCAAAGATGCAACGCCACAAACACACCACCGGTAGACCATGGCAGTGGCTGACCGCCGCCGCACTGCTCACCGCCGTGGCCAGCGCCAGTGCGCAACGCGCGCCCAGCGCCACCGAGGCTGCGGCGTATGTCGGCCTGCATGCAGCGGCGTACCAGGGCGACGCGGCGGCCATCCAGCGGCTGGCGGCCAGTGCGACCGGTGTCGACAGCCGCGATGGCCACGGTCGCACGCCACTGCATGTCGCCACGTTCGCCCGCCAACGCACCGCCATCCGCGCACTGGTGCAGGCGGGGGCCAATACCAATCTGCTGGAGAACGACCGTTATGACGCCGTCACCATTGCCGCGGTGGCCGATGACGAAGAAACACTGCGACTGTTATTGGCGCTCGGCGCCAGCGCCAAACTGGTCACCAGCCGGTATGACGGCACGGCCTTGATTGCCGCCGCGCACCTGGGTCATGACGGCGTGGTGCGCCAGCTGATAGCCGCTGGTGCGCCGCTGGACCATGTGAACAACCTGCACTGGACGGCGCTCATCGAGTCGATCGTGCTGGGCGACGGCGGAGCACGGCATCAGGCGACGTTACGCGCCCTGGTGGCGGCCGGCGCCAATCTGCAGTTGGCAGACCGCCAGGGCGCGACGCCGCTGCAATTGGCACGCACGCGGGGTTATGCTGCCATGGTCACCGTGTTGGAGGCCGCTGGCGCCCGTTGATCCGCTCAAGGCCACCGCGGCGGGTGGCTTCCCGGCGGCATCGAGGGCCGTACCCAGGCCACAGGCGTGCGGCTGAATTGCGCACTGTGGCGCACTGCAGCCAGGCGGCCGAAGCCCGAGTCCACGGACTCCACGTACGGGCTGCGGTCAGGCTTGCCCACGGAGAAGCCATCGGAAAGTCGGCCGAGCTGGCGCAACCAGAGCGCGGTGCGTGCCAGCGATAGCCGCACATGCCAGCTGCCGCCCTCCCGGGCCTGGCGCAGCAATGCCGCCGAGGTTGCAAACGCCATCAGAAAGCCAGTCGCATAATCCAGAATCTGCACCGGCAGGGCGCGCGGCTCCGCAGCCCCGGCAGCTTGCGCCTCTGCCAGGTTGAAACCGGTCGCGGTCTGCACCAGCGAATCGAAGCCGCGCCGTTCGCCCCAGGGGCCCGCATCACCGTAAGCCGAGAGCGACACACAGACCATGCCCGGGTGGCGCGCGGTGATCGCAGCGGCGCCAAAGCCCAGCGCGTCCATGGCGCCCGGCCGGTACCCCTGGATGAATACATGGCCGGTAGCCAACAGCGCGTCGAGCCCGGCCCAGCCCGATGCGTCGTGCAGGTCAAGCAGTGCCGACAATTTGCCGCGGCTGGTCTCGGCAATCGATTCGATGTTCGGCAGATGCGGAGCATTCACCAGCAGCACGTCTGCGCCATACGCCGCCAGGGTGCGGCCGCCCACCGGGCCGGCCAGAATGCGGGTGAGATCCAGCACGCGCACGCCGCGCAGCGGCAAGTCGGTGGGCGCGAGCCCGGCCCAACGGCGCGCCGGCGCGTCGCCGATGCGCTCGAAGCTGACCAGTGGCTGGCCCGCGATGATGCGCGCTTGCGGATGCGCATCCCAGGCGTCAAAGCTGCGTGCCGCCGCCACCACCATGCCGCTGTCTGCCGCCGCCTGTTCGAACTGCTCGGCCTTCCAACCCAGCAGGGCTTGTTGCACATCCGCCCTTTGTGCCTGCTCTGCATCCAGACCGAGCAGCTTGAGTGCCCCCGCGCGGTGGTGGGCAAAATTGGTGTGGATACGCACCCAGCCGTCAGCGCAGCGGTACAGACCCGAGAACTTGTCCCATACCTCTGGCACGCGGTCGTCGATGCTGAACCAGGCACTGCACTCCGCCGCCGCGTGCGCCATGTCCACTGTCACGCCTTGCCCGGGCTGCCCGCGCAGGATGCCCAATTCGGTCGCTGCCAGTGCCGCTGCCGCGATACTTGCCTGGGCCGCGGTGCCGACCCGAAAGGACGAGGGCAATACCGGGTCGACGCCGGTGAGGGACACCCGTCCAAGCGCATCAGCCGGCAACTGGCCGAGTCGCCAGAGTCCCGCCAACGCGTCCGTGGGACTCACCGCAAGGCCACGCCCGTCTTGGACTGCAATTCCTCACGCGTCACGCCGGGTGCAAGCTCCACCACGCGCAGGCCGTGCGGCGTGACATCGAGGACGGCCAGATCGGTGATGATGCGATCGACCACGGCGACACCGGTCAATGGCAGGGTGCACTGCGGCAGGATCTTCAAATCGAAACTGCCGTCCTTCTTTTTCGCCACATGCTCCATCAGCACCACCACGTTCTTGACGCCAGCCACGAGGTCCATCGCGCCACCCATGCCCTTGACCATCTTGCCCGGAATCATCCAGTTCGCCAGATCGCCTTTTTCACTCACCTGCATGGCTCCCAGGATGCTCAGGTTGATCTTGCCGCCGCGAATCATGGCAAAACTCTCGTGGCTGCCAAAGATGGATGAGCCGGCGATGGTTGTCACGGTCTGCTTGCCGGCGTTGATCAGGTCGGCGTCCACCTCGTCGTCGGTCGGGAACGGGCCGATGCCCAGCATGCCGTTCTCGCTTTGCAGCCAGACCTCCTTGTCGGCGGGCACGAAGTTCGCCACCAGGGTCGGGATACCGATACCCAGGTTGACGTAAAAACCATCCTGCAATTCCTGCGCGGCACGTGCCGCCATCTGATCTTGGGTCCAGGCCATGAAGTTCTCCGTTGCTGTGTGGTTTCAGGCCGTCGCTTTTTCGCGGATGGTGCGTTTCTCGATGCGCTTCTCCGGATGGGCATTGAGCACGATGCGGTGCACGTAGATGCCGGGCAGGTGCACCTGGTCGGGCACCAGCGCGCCGGTTTCCACGATTTCTTCCACCTCGACGACGGTGATCTTGCCGGCCATGGCGGCCGCCGGGTTGAAGTTGCGCGCCGTGTAGCGAAACTGCAGATTGCCCGATTTGTCGGCCCGGTGCGCCTTGACCAGGGCCACATCGGGCACCAGGGCACGCTCCATCACGTAGGTCTCGCCATCGAATTCGCGCAGCTCCTTGCCCTCGGCGACGATGGTGCCCACCCCGGTCTTGGTAAAAAACGCCGGGATGCCAGCGCCACCGGCGCGCAGCTTCTCCGCCAGTGTGCCCTGCGGCGTGAACTCCAGCTCCAGCTCACCTGCCAGGTACTGGCGTTCGAACTCCTTGTTTTCGCCAACGTAGCTTGAAATCATGCGTTTGATCTGGCGCGTCTCCAGCAGCTTGCCAAGACCAAAGCCATCGACCCCGGCGTTGTTCGAAATCACGGTCAGGCCTTTCACTGCGCTGTCGCGCAGCGCATCGATGAGCGCCTCCGGAATGCCACACAGGCCGAAGCCGCCCACGGCCAGCAACTGGCCGTCGAACACGACTCCCTTGAGTGCCTCGGCTGCGGTTGGATAGATCTTGTTCACGAGGGTCTCCTGGGTTGAAAGCTTGGACGATTCTACGGAATACTGAACGCAAAAACTCTATCCTTTAAGACAGGCTGTCGCTGTGTCACTGCCAGACGGAAGCCGTGCGACGGTAGTGCAGCATGCGGCCTCGATAAGCCAACAGCCCCAGTGCCTCGGGCACCTCGAGACGCACTTCATCGAGCGCAAAACCCAACCCCGCCATACGGCGGCTGAAGGCGGACCGGTTGCCGCGGTTCGGGTCGACGATGCATACCTCGGCCGTTGGCGCGCAGCGTGTGCTGATGAACTCCGCCAGGTCACCAGACTGGTCCCGCTCATACAACACATCGCTGGCCATGATCAAATCGAACAAGCCCGGAGCAGCGGCACGGTCCACAGCACACTTTGCGGCAGTTGCGGACGGCATGATCGGCCGCGCCGGACCCCACTGCCCATGCAGGTACTTCATGGCCGGCAACTGGTTCAAGCGCAGGTTCTCGCGCAGGAATGCAGACGCCAGCGGATGACAATCACTGGCAGTCACATCGATGCCACGGCGGTGCGCCACCAGACTGGCCAAACCAAGGCCACAACCCAATTCCAGCACCCGCTCGCCCGGCGTCACGGTGCGCACTGCCAATCCCGCCGCAAGGTGCGCGCCGGATGGCCACAACAAGCCAAACAGCGGCCAGCTGGCCGACGAAATACCCAGCCGTTCGGCGTCTCCGTGCGGGTCCGAATACTGCTGCCGATCCAGCAACGAGCGGATGATCAGGTCTGCCGCGCCCTTGATCGCGATGCGCTCGTGCTTGACCAGATAGCCCGGCATCGCCATCAGGGGGTGACCATGGCGCGCAACCAGTCCGGCAGGGCCTTGGCCTTCTGACTGGCAAAGTCGACCCAGATGGTGGTGGCGCCGCCGGCGGCGTAGATCACGCCCGGTTGGGTGCTGAGCTCCATGGTGGCCCAGGTCTCGAAGGTGGTGCGCGCCGGGTCACTGGCATACATGCGCAGCAGCACGTCGCCGGGATATTTCAGCTGCTGGTAGAAGTTGCAGAAGGCGTTGACGATGATCGGCCCTTCGCCCCCGGCATCGGGCTGGCAGCCGATGGAGCGCATCCAGTCGATGCGACAGGTCTCGAGATAACGGAAATAACTGGTGTTGTTCAGGTGGCCCATGGCGTCCATGTCGCCCCAGCGGATCGCCATGGTGAGCTCAAACACCAGCTTCTTGTGTTGCGGCAGCTCCAGCCTCATGCCGCAAACCCGTCGTCGGCCGCGATCACGGCCCCGTTCACAAAATGGCTTTCGTTGGAGCACAACATCACCAACAGTGCGTCCAGGTCGGCCGGTTTACCGACCCGTTTGCGAGGCAGCATCTGCACCAGCTTGTGGCCCTGCTCGGTCTGCCAGTGGTGGTGGTTGATCTCGGTGTCGATGTAGCCCGGGCAGATGGCGTTGACGTTGATGCCGAACTTGCCCCATTCCATGGCCATGGCCCGCGTCATGTGGATCACCGCCGCCTTGCTCATGCAATAAACACCGATCTGCGGCATGGCCTTGAGGCCGGTCACGGACGCGATGTTGATGATGCGTCCACCGGTGTAGGAGCCCGGCGCCGAACCCTTGGCCCGCGCCAGCATGCGCTTGCCTACCTCCTGCGCGACAAAAAATGCCCCTTTGACGTTGGTGTCGAAGACATAGTCGAAGTCCTTGGGCGCCACATCCTTGAGCCGCTGCGTCGTGCTGACACCGGAGTTGTTGACCAGGATATCGATCGACCCGACCTCGGTTTCCGCATGCGCCACCGCCGATTTGATGGATGCGTGGTCGGTCACATCGAGCTCCACCACATGGGCGCTGCCGCCGGCGCCCTCGATCTCGGCGCGCAGCTCCTTGAGTTTCTCCACGCGTCGGCTGGCCAGCACCACCGCCGCACCGGCCACCGACAGCGTGCGGGCAAACTGCGCCCCCAGCCCGCCGGTGGCACCGGTGACGAAGGCGACGCGGCCCGAAAGGTCAATGCTGTAAGCCATGAATCAAACTCCGGTAGGCAAAGGTGGATGTTTTGATTATGGCGGCTGCCCTGCGCCGGGCCGCATAAAATCCAGCGTACCCCCGCAGGGCGACAACAACCAAACCAGGCTTGACCATGACGCACGACGAGATCATTCAGCAATTCGGCCCGCGTGAGGCGATGGAGTACGACGTGGTCGTGGTCGGCGGCGGCCCGGGCGGCCTGTCGGCGGCGATCCGGCTCAAACAGCTGGCGGCCGAAAAGGGCACCGATGTGTCAGTGGTGGTGCTGGAAAAAGGCTCCGAGCCTGGCGCCCACATCCTGTCGGGCGCCATCATGGACCCGATCGCGCTGAACGAGCTGTTTCCCAACTGGAAGGAACTCGGCGCACCGCTGCGCCAGCCGGTGACCGACGACGCCATGGTGTTCCTGGGCGAGCAGTCATCGTTTCGCGTGCCCAATTTCATGCTGCCGGGCTGCCTGCACAACGAGGGCAACTACATCATCAGCCTGGG
>JANOTG010000301.1:0-1905 GCA_031416215.1 Betaproteobacteria bacterium | reverse complement strand
TTCCCACGCCGTACAGGCCCTCCACGTTGTCCTTGCCCAGCTGCAGCACGATGCCTGTGCGCCCCGGGTTGCCGGTCAGCACCTTGACGCTGGTCCAGCCAAGTTTCTTCACCTCGGTCATGATGCCGATGGTCTCGCGCGTGTTCGTGGCGAGCACGATCAGGTCCACATCGGCTGCCTTCATGCGCGCGACCTGGGACGAGAAGTCGATATCACCCGGCTTGTAGCCCGCCTCGCTCGCCAGTGTCATGCCGCGGGCGCTCAACGCCTTCTTGATGCCGTCGCCCATCTGTGCACCCAACAGGCCCTCCTGAAAGATATACCCAACCTTCTTCGGCTTGTGGGTGTCGACCATCCAGCCGACTCCGGCAGTCATGATGGTGTCGTAGTGGGGCGTCGTCGTGAACAACAAGGGGTTGTTGTTCGCTTCCTTGCGAAATGCCGACGATGCGCCCCAGGGTCCGAAATACAGCACGCCCTCGTCCACCGCCCGCTTCACCACCGCCGCATTGGTGCCGGAACCGAAGGCGTTGACGATGGCAAAGACTTCATCCTTGCGGATCAGCTTGTCAACCGCCCGCACTGCCATTTGCGGCTGGAAACCGTTGTCCTCGACCACCAGGCGGAACTTGCGGCCATTCACGCCGCCCGCGTCGTTGGCTTCGTCCAGGCGCATCTGCATGCCGTTGCGCAGGCTGGGCATGCCGGCAGCCACCGGGCCGGACAGGTCGAGATGGGTACCGAGCACGATTTCGGTGGCGCTGACGCCCGCCGCCGTGGCGCTGCCGCTGATGCCGGCCGCCAGCGCGGCGCCAAGCAGTGCGTGTTTGAGTCTACTTGCGAACATTGCTGTCTCCTTTTGAAAATGGGCCAGGGCCCGAAGTGAAAACGGGAAAAATGATCAGCGGTACATGGTAGCGACTAGTTCGGCATATTTGCTGGCCACCACCTTGCGCTTGAGCTTCATGGTGGGCGTCAATTCGTCGTCGTCGGCGCTGAGCAACTGGGCAATGATGCGAAAGTCCTTGATCTGCTCGACCCGCGCCAGTTTGCCGTTGACCTGTTCCAGTTCGGCCTGGATCAGCGCGATGACCTCGGCGGCACGGGTCATGCTGGCGAAATCGGTGTACGGCACCTGGCGGTCCTGCGCGAATTTCGCCACATTGTCCTGGTCGATCATCACCAGGCAGGTCAGGTAGTGGCGGCCTTCACCGATCACCACCGCGTCCGATATGTAGGGGCTGAACTTGATGTGGTTCTCGATGTTGCTCGGTGTGATGTTCTTGCCACCCGAGGTGATGATGATGTCCTTGATGCGGTCCTTGATGCGCAGGTAACCCTCGGCATCGATCTCGCCGCAGTCGCCGGTGTGCAACCAGCCTTCTGCGTCGATGGCCTCCGCCGTTTTCTCCGGCAGATTCCAGTAGCCGGCAAACACGTTCGGTCCGCGCACCAGCACCTCCTCATCGGCCCCGAGTCGTATCTCCGTGCCCTTGGCGCAGACGCCGGCGCTGCCTATCTTGATGCGCTGCGGCGGCATCGAGGTGCAAAAGCCGCAGGTCTCGGTCATGCCAAATGCCTCCAGCAGGTCGATGCCCGCTGCCATGTACCAGCGCAGCAGATCAGGAGGCACCGGCGCAGCGCCGGTCATGGCGGTCTTGATGTTCTGCAGACCGAGGAAGCTGCGCAGATTCGACAACACCAGCTTCTGCATCCAGGCATAACGCGTGGCGCGCCAACCGGTGACGGGAGTGCCGTCCAGCCGGGCCTGCGCCAGCGCGGCGCCTTCGGCCAGCACCTGGGCATAGACACGGCGCGCGGCCGGAATCGCGTCCTGCATGGTCAGGGTGACCTGTGAATACATCTTCTCCCAGAAGCGCGGTGGCCCGAAGATCAGGTGTGGCG
>JANOTG010000300.1:0-4131 GCA_031416215.1 Betaproteobacteria bacterium | reverse complement strand
CCGGCCATCCAGGGTGCGATGCAATGTGCATGGATGGCCGACAGCGTGACTCCGCTGTGGCAGGTGGCGACGAATGCGCCCGGGCAACTGGGGGACTCCTGGTACACCGGGTAGCCATCCAGGCTCAACACGCGCAGGGCGCCCCAGGCGCGCACCAGGTTGAGGCCAGCCAGTTGCGGGAATGCCCCGATGGCCCGGCGTGAAATGCGGGCCAGAACGTCGTTGCTGGTGAAGTCGTTGAAACCGACCTCTTCGATCGAGTCGCCGATCTGCACCGATCCCTCCTCGGTCTGGCGCACGTGCAGCGTGGGGAAGTCCAGGAAGTGCGCGGTGCGCTCGCTGACCAGCATCTGCCCCCTCTGCGGTCGCACCTGGGCCTGCAAGCCGACTTGCGCGGCCAGCACCGGGTTACCCAGGCCGGCGGCGAGCACGATCCTGGGTGCCTGCACCGTGCCAGACCGGGCCTGCACCGTGAACAAGCCTGGACGGTGCGTGATCCTGGTGATCATCTGGTTGGTGAATGTGGCGACCTTCATCCTGGAACAGGCGCCATGCAGGGCTCGCAGCAGTTTGAGGGGGTTCACGTCGCCATCCATCGGACAGTAGCTGGCCCCGAAAACGCCAGGCCCGACCTGCGGCAGGCGCGCTTCCAGCGCCGCGTGGTCCAGCATTTCGAACGGATAGTCGCCGTCCAGCGCGGTGCGTATCGATTCCAGGCGGGCACGCCGCTGCACGAACAGCTCTTCGGTGTAGCAAAAGCTGAAACCGCCGGGCTGGCGGAGCCGTACGTCGATGCCGGTCAGCTCGAGCAGTTGCCCTTGCAGCGTCGGCCACAGTTGCGCCGAGTTGCGGGACCAACGTGCGTAGGGTGAAAATCCATGTCCCTTGCCCTGCACCCATACCAGGCCGAAGTTACCCCGCGACGCGCGCAGCACGTCGTCCGCGCCGTCAAGCATCGTGACCTGCGCCCCGCACCGGGCCAGGCCGAAGGCGATGGCGCTGCCAACCAGGCCACCGCCGACCACGATGATGTCGCTGTGGCGCATCAGGCTTCGCTGTGAATGCAGGCCTCGCGGCCCGCCAGGCCGTCGCGTCGGTGGCACCGCGTCATGGCTGGCGCATAGCGTCAGGGTGGGAGCGAAACGGCTTCACGGACTTGTGGAAACATGCGACTGAAAGATGGTACACGACCAATACCATGGGGAGCCCGTGCGCGACATGAAGGACCTGAAAGACGCACGTCCACAATGGGGCACTTCCGTACCAACAAGGACCGGGCCATGGGAGGCGCCGCACAGACCCCCAGTTTCTCTGCCTCCGACTACCTGGCCTGGGAGGCCGCGCAAGCCGAACGCCATGAATTCATTGACGGCGAGGTGTTTGCCATGGCAGGCGCGGAAGACCGGCACGTCACCGTTGCCGGCAACCTGTACATCGCACTGCGCCAGCACCTCAGCGGCAGCGCCTGCCGTACGTACATGAGCGACATGCGGCTGCATGTGGCCGCCGCCAACAGCTATTTCTATCCCGACGTGCTGGTGACCTGCAGTGCGCTGGATCAGGCCAGCGCGATGGTCAAGACTGAACCCAAACTCATCGCGGAAGTGCTCGCACCAACCACTGCGGCCTACGACCGCGGGCTGAAGTTCAGTCACTACCGCACATTGCCAAGCCTGGAGGAATACCTGCTGGTCGATCTGGATAGCCGCGCCAGTGACTGCTACCGTAAAGGTGCCGATGGCTTGTGGGTACTGCACCCGTTCGGCCGTGGCCAAGCAGTCGAACTGGCAAGCGTCGCGTTGACGTTGACCGCTGCCCAGTTGTTTGCCGAGGTGGCAGAGGCCTGATTGGCCGGGCCGGAACCTTTGGCGCCGGGGCACCGGCAATCAGTTTGGTAAAACCTTTGGGCATCAGGATCAAGGGATCGTTGTAACCACCGCCCGCCTCGATCAGCAATACCCTGTCGCGACCACTCTCGGAAAGGCGGTTGGCCAGAACACAGCCTGACGAGCCCGCGCCGACGATGATGGTGTCAAATTCAGTGGGCGCCACGACGCGTCCCGGTTCAGCCGTTTTGCGGCCGAGGCGCCCCCGCCATCGCCTGCCGCATCACCTGGCTGTCAGGGAACGGCTCACCACCCAGTGGCGCCTGCTCGCGCACGGCTTCAATATCGGGCAGCCGCTCGGTGAAGCGCCAGCGCCCATCCGGGCACCGCACCAGGGCGTCGCGGTAACGGCCAAAAGCGCGGATGCCCGGGCCATCGGGATAGCGGTCCAGGCGGGCGAACATGCTTTGCACCGTGGCGGAGTCGCCATGGACCGAGATCATCGGTTCGACCACCACATGTTTATGGTACATCGCCGGTGCATGGGAATGGGCGCGAAAACCGGCGCGCAACTGTGCATGTCCGCGCATGAAGGCACGCCCCGGCCAGTCCAGCACTGCATCTTCGGTCCAGCAGTCCATCCAGGCCTCCTCGCGCCCGTAGTCGAGACCGTGCCCATAGGCATACAAAGTGTCCAGAATGGCCTTCTCGTCTTCGAGCCGGCGCAGTCGTTGTTCCATGTCCATGGGACTTCTCTCCCCTGCGTTGGTAGGTGCTTTTGCGCTTTTTTGTCGGTTGCGATATTATCAGTTTCGGTATATTTTTGCCACAAGCCAAGTCGGCATCCACAACGCCAAGGAGACACGATGATCAGAAAAGTCCTCACCGGCATCCTGCTGGGCTGTGCCCTCGGCGCGGTTTCGCTGCCTGCCTTCGCGCAACAGCCGCAGAGCGGCGGCGTGGTGCGCGTCGGCATCCAGTCGGAGCCGCGCAGCCTCGACCCCCTGCTGGTCATCACCGACGGCGCCACCGGCCACGTGGTGTCGAACATTTTCAATACGCTGGTGCGTTATGACGCCAAGATGCAGATCGTGCCCGACCTCGCCACCAGCTGGCGCCTCGAAGACGACGGGCGCGCCATCGACTTCTTCCTGCGCCAGGGTGTCAAGTTCCACGATGGCACCGACTTCGACGCCGCGGCCGTCAAGTTCGCCTTCGACCGCATCCTTGACCCGGCCAATTCCTCGCCCTACCGTACCTTCTTCAAACCGGTGGAGCAGGTGGTGGTCATCAATCCCGGCACGGTGCGGGTGGTACTGTCGCAGCCCTGGCCCGGGTTTTTCTACCAGTTGCTGTATGTCGGCGGCATGGGCATTCCGTCGCCAACCGCAGTCAAGGCACTGGGCAATGCGGGATTCGCACGTAAACCGGTGGGCACCGGGCCATTCCAGTTCTCCGACTGGGCCTCCGGCGACCGTATCGTCCTGACCAAGAACCCGAGTTACTACCGTGCCAAGATGCCTTATCTGGACCGGCTGGAGTTCAAGGTCATCCCGGACTCGACCGCGCTCAGCACCAGCCTGCGCACCGGGCAACTCGATCTGGTGCGCGACATCCCGACCCAGCTGCTGCCGCTGTTCGACAAGGAGCCCGGCCTGGTGCCCAGCGTCAAAAACGCTTACTCCTTCGACTGGCTGGCTCTGAATGCGGCCAAGCCGCCGTTCAACGATGTCAGGGTCCGCCAGGCCGTCAACCTGGCCATTGATCGCGACGCGCTTGCGGTTGCGGTATATGGCAAGGGCGCGCGTGGCGCCACCGCCCAGATCGCCAGCGCCAACAGCTTTCACCATCCCAAAAAGCTGCCGACGTTCAACTACGACCCGGAAAAGGCAAAGAAGCTGCTGGCAGATGCGGGCCAGTCAAATCTGAAGTTCACCCTGGTGTCGTCGACCGTCAAGCCACAATTGGGGCAGGAAGCCACGGTGATCCAGGCGCAGCTGGCCAAGATCGGCGTCACCGTGACACACCAGGTGCTGGAGCACCAGGCCTGGCTGGCCAATGTGTTGCGGGCCAAGAACTTCGAAGCGTCGACCGTGGCGGGCACCGGTGGCCCCGAGCCGAACAACTACGTGATGTTCTGGACCAAGGACAACCCGGTGAATTTTGTCAGCATGAACAATGCGGAGCTGTTCGAGCTCGTTCCCAAGGCGCAGGGCATCATCAACGACGCCGAGCGCAAGAAGGCCTACCACCGCATCCAGGAGCTTGGCGCCCAGGAGGCGAGCTGGATGGCGCTGATGGAAGT
>JANOTG010000299.1:0-3458 GCA_031416215.1 Betaproteobacteria bacterium | reverse complement strand
GGTGCTTCGCAGTTGTGGACAACACGCCCCAGGGCCTCAGAGGGGCCCGTCGCGTTGTCCACAACCAAGCCCCGTGGACAACCCTGCCCCTCGGCAGTTCAACGTCCTTCCAATACGGGGAGGTTGCCTGATGAGCGCCGCCGGGCCGCTCCCAAGGGCGACAACGAAGTTGCGGCGAAGACTGACAATTGTGCGAAGCGCTTGTCATGTGGTAGCCAACTCCGCAGTGCGCAGCTCGGAGGTAGTCTGATGACCATTGAGCGGCTGGAAATCCTGCCCGGATACAGCATTTCACGCCTGCTCAAGGGCGGCTGGCACCTCTCCAGCGGTCACAGCCAGGGCGTCGAGCGTGCGCAGGCGATTCGCGACATGGCCAGTTTCGTGGAGGCCGGCGTCACCAGCTTTGACTGTGCCGACCATTACCTGGGTGTCGAGCAGATGATCGGCGACTTCCGCCGCCAGTATCCGGAGCTCGGCCGCAAAATCCAGGTCCACACCAAATACGTGCCGGACTGGGACGCCTTGCCAACCCTGCGGCCGGCCGACACGGTGCGGGTGATTGATCGATCGTTGCAGCGCCTGGGCGTCGACACACTCGACCTGGTCCAGTTTTTCTGGTGGGACTGGAAGGTGCCGGGTGCCGTCGAGACCGGGCTGGTGCTCAAGGACCTGCAACGCCAGGGCAAGATCCGGCATATCGGCGTCACGAATTTCACGACACCACAACTCAAGGCGCTGGTCGATGGTGGTGTGCCGGTGGTCGTCAACCAGTTGCAGTGCTCCCTGGTCGACGACCGCGCCCAGCGGGCGCAACTGCCCTACTGTCGGGAGAACGGAATCGCGGTCGTCACCTACGGCCATCTGCTGGGTGGCTTCATCGCCACCGACTGGATTGGCAAGCCGGAGGCCCGCGAGCCCTTTGCGAACCGCTCGCACAAGAAATACAAGTTGATCCTGGAAGACTTCGGCAGCTGGGAGCTATTCCAGGAGTTGCTGTGTGCGCTGCAATCGATTGGCGCGCGCCTGGGCGTTGGCCCCGGGGAAGTCGCGCTGCGCTGGACTCTGGACCAGAGTGGTATTGCCGGGTGCATCGTTGGCGCAACATCGACGCGTCATCTGGCGCGCAACCAGAAGGTGTTCGCCATCCAGCTTGCCGACAGCGACCGCGCGACGCTTGCCACCATCTGCGCCCGCCGCAGCGGTCCGCAAGGCGATTGTTATGAACTTGAAAACGACGCCACCGGCCGCCACGGCAGCATCATGCGGCGCAACCAGAATTCGCTCGAGGACAAACCATGGCCGGGCACACCATAATGGTAGGCGCAGTCATTGCCTTGACGGAGACGGCGGACACGACAAGCGTGCCGCACATTGGAAAACCACCACTTTATTGAACGAGGACGGCCCTATGTACAAGCTCACCAGGATTTTCCTTGCCGGCCTCGCCGCCGGCGCGCTCGCCACACCGGCTCTGGCCTGTCCGGCCAAGATCGGCGCCACCCTGTCGTTGACCGGCTCCTATGCCACTTTTGGTCCACCCATCAGCAATGCGGCAGCCCTGGCGGTCGAGCACATGAATGCAGCGGGCTGGAAGGTAGCCAGCTGCAGCAAGCTGGAGTACATCGTGCGCGACGATCAGACGCAGCCATCGGTCGGGGTCGACGCCGCGCGCCGCCTGGTGGATGTCGACGCTGTTCCCGCCATCGTCGGGCCGATCACGTCCGGTGTCACCGGGCCAATCCTGTCATCGGTGACCGTCGAGAAAGGCGTTCTGATGATCCCGTCGGCCTCGTCGTCACCCACGTTCAGCGACATGGCACGCGAAGGCAAGCTCAATGGCCTGTTCTTCCGGGTCCAGCCGTCCGATGCCCTGCAGGCCGTGGCGATTGCCAAAATGGCGTGGGACGCCGGACACCGCAACATTGTCATCGTCAACCTGAACAACGACTGGGGCAACAACCTGTCGAAGCAGTTCGCGGCCACCTTCAAGGGGCTCGGTGGCACGGTCAGCGCGCAAGTCACCTACAACGCGGAGCAGCCGAGTTATCGCGCCGAGGTGAACAAGGCGCTGGAGGGCAAACCGCAAAGCGCCTTCATTGCCGCCACGGTGATCGACGGCAGCAAGATCCTGCGCGACTGGATCGCCCTGGGCGGCACGCAGAAATTCATGTTTCCGCTGGGCATGAACGACGCCAAACTGATCGAGCAAATCGGCGACCAGTACCTGAAGGAAGCCTGGTTCGTGACGCCCGGCGCGCCGCAGCCGAACAGCCGTGCGGCCTTTTACGAGTCGTATGAAAAGCGTTACGGCTTTGAGGCCGGCAAGGGTGTGGGGCCGGGCCGCGACACCGGCTACGACGCAGCGGCGCTGATCTCGCTGGCAATGATGGCCGCCAAGGACTACAAGAGCGGAAAAGCCATCGCCGCCGCGATGGGCCGGGTGACCGACCCCAACGGCACACCGATCGCCGCCACCGTCGATGACTACAAGAAGGCCGTGCAGTTGCTCGCAGAGGGAAAGACCGTGCGCTACGTCGGCGCCTCGGGTGCCATGACCCACGACAAGTTTGGCGATGTCACCACGCCCTTTGTCGGCTGGCAGGTGGAAAACAAAGTCTATGTCCAGAAGAAAAATGTCACAGCGCAGGAAGTCGCCGACGTCAAGGCCAAGACTGGTACGTGAGCCTTGCCGGACCTGGCCGTCCGTCGGGCGCCCGGGTCCCGCCCCTGCCGGAGTGCAAGCCCATCGACTACGCGTGTCTGCCACTGTCTGCGGCTGGGAACACCACCATGGCTGATGCCCTCTGGCACGGTTACGACCAGGTCCAGCTGGACGACCAGTACAAGGCCAGCGGCACGCGCATTCCCAATCCAGGCGAGTATCTGGAGCGCTGGCGCGCCGACAGCCTGGCTTGGCGCCAGAACAGCGACTGCCTGCTGAACGTGCCCTTCGATGACCATCCCGAGGCACATTACGATGTGTTTCGCGCCGCTGGGCCACGCGCCCCGGTGCACATCTTCATCCATGGCGGTTATTGGTACAGCATGAGCAGCAAGGAGTTTTCCTTTGTTGCCACTGGTTTGGTGCCAGCAGGCACGGTGGTTGTCCTGAACTACGCCTTGTGCCCGACGGTTGGCATGACCGAACTGGTGCGCCAGGTGAAGGCCGGCATCGCCCACGTGTATGCCCATGCCGCCGACTGGGGCGCGGACCCGCAGCGGCTGACGATCTCCGGGCATTCCGCTGGTGGCCATCTGGTCGCCACCGCGCTGAGCACCGACTGGCCGTCATTCGCGCCGGGGTGTCCGGCTGATATGGTCAAGGCCGGCCTGTCCCTCAGCGGCCTGTACGACCTGGAGCCGGTCCGACTCTGCTACGTCAATGCGCAACTGCGCATGGACGCGGCCGAGGCGCAGGCCCTGTCTCCCGCGAAACATCTGCAGCACGCCCGCGGCGC
>JANOTG010000298.1:0-5502 GCA_031416215.1 Betaproteobacteria bacterium | reverse complement strand
CGTGCTAACCATCGATCACTTTGATCGTCTGGGTCTGCCCCGGCTCTCATGACCTCAACTTCTCGAACCGCCCGGTGCGGACCCGCATGCCGGGTGGTGTGGCAGGGGCGCAGCCGATAATGGCTGCCCCCTATGCTGATTACCGCAAGCCGCCGGCCTGCTCGTCGGTCGCCAGGCAGGTCGACAAGTGCCGCCAGTCCGCCTCCAGTTGCCCCAATCGGGCCGCAGCTGCCTCCATGTCGCGTGCCCGGGCCGCGCACTCGACAGCGTCGGCGCCCTCCCCCACAGCCAGCGCCCCGCTCATGCGCGAGGCACCCTTGATGCGGTGCGCAATATCGCAGGCCAGGTCTGCCTGACCACTGCCGACGGCCAGGCGCAATTCGGCCAACGCCGCATGGGTGCTCTGCTGGTAGGTGCGCAGCACCGAAGCGATGATCACACGGTCGTCGCCAAACAGGCCGACCAGCACAGTGCGGTCGAAATGGGTCCTGTCGGTGCGGGCGGTCGGGGCCATGGTGTGAAAAGACCTTAGCTTGCCGCGGGCTCCAGGTACCGGTTGATGAGTGCCCGAAGTTCGACAAACTGGAACGGTTTGGTCACGTACGCACACGCGCCCAGCGCCAGCGCCTGTTGCAGCCGCTCTGGTTCGGCACTGGCTGACAGCATGATGAACGGCAATGCGACCAAGGCGCGATCCGCCTGCAGCGCTGCCAGCACTTCGAAGCCGTTCATGCGCGGCATCATGAAGTCGCAAATGACGAGTTGCGGCAGGCGCGCCCGAATCGCTTCCAACCCGGCCAACCCGTCCGCGGCAGCGGCTGCATCGTGTCCTTCGAGCCGGAGAAAACGCACCAAGTTATCGCGGATCTGCACCTCGTCTTCGATGATCAAGATATGTGCCACGGTCGCGCCCGATGTTGTCAGATATGCACGGTAAATGTGGTGCCGCAGTCGGGCTCGCTGCGCACCTGGATCCGACCACCATGCAGGTCGACCGAGTTCTTGACAATCGCCAGCCCCAGCCCGGTGCCATGGATGCTGCCCACGTTGCTGGCACGGTGAAACGACTCGAACAGGTGGCCGATTTCTGCCGGCGGTATGCCAATACCCTGATCCGACACTTCGATCACCACGCGGGCGGCGGCTTGGCCCAGCCGGAATCGGATTTCCCCACCCTGTGGCGAGTACTTGATGGCGTTGGTGAGCAGATTGACGACGATATGGCGCAGCAACTTTTCATCGAAACTGCCGACCAACGGCGCGGCAGGCAACTCGCTGACCAATCGCACAGCTGCTTCGGGATGCTGGGCCAGCACCTCCTCGACCAGGGCTTTGCACAGGGAGCCCAGATCGAGTACCGCCGGATTGAACTCGAGCATGCGGGCTTCGGCACGGCCAATATGCAACACCCTCTCCAGCATGCCGGTCATGCGTTGCACGCTGTGTTCGATGATCTGGAAAATCTGCGCTTTCTCGTTTGCTGGCAGGCGCTCACCATAGTCCTTGAGCAACTCCGTTGACGACAGGATGCTGGCCAGGGGTGTGCGAAATTCGTGGCTGGTCATCGAGACGAAGCGTGAACGCAGGTCGTTGAGTTCGCGCTGACGCTGCAGCGCCGCCAAGGTGTCGTCTTCGGCCTTCTTGCGCTCGGTGATGTCCAGAAAGGTCCAGATCACACCCGAATCGGGATCGTTGTCGCGCACGCAACTGCCCGCCATCTGCACCCAGAAAACCTCGCCATTGCGGCGCGCCAGCCTGCGTTCGTGCGTGAAGCTGCCGTGCCGGGTCAATGCCTCTCGCTGCTGCAGGCCCAACCGTTCCCATTCTTCTGCGTCGGGATGGATATCCGCCGACGACTGGCCAATCAGCTCGTCGCGGCTGTAACCGACCATCTCGGCGAACTTGGCATTGACCCACTCATGACGCCGCCCCACCGACAGGACGATACCGACCAGTGCGTTGTTCAGGATGGCCTCGCGTTCTGAAGACGTCCGCAGCAGCGCCGCTTCGAGTTCCTTGCGCCGCGAGATGTCCATCACCACCCACACCGTGCCCTGACCCATGTCGAACTGGTTGACCGCCTTGCCGGACAGCGACACCCAGAGCAGGCTCTGGTCCAGGCGGCGCATGCGCAACTCGGTCTCGAACACCTCACCGCGGGCGATGCAATGTGCCACCTGGGCACCCACCTGCAGGTACTGCTCGCGCGACAGGTACAACGACTCGATCGACACCAGTGTGTCGCCTTCGTTGACAGCGCCGAATATCTGCAACATCGCCCGATTCGCCCAGCGAAAGCGCCCGTCCGGAGTCAGGAATGCGATGCCTACGATCGAGCACTGCAGGATCGTCTCGCGTTCCTGCAGGGTGTTGTGCAGTTGTGCCTCAAGCGCCTTTCGGCTGGTGACATCCGAAAAGAAGGTCAGCGTCCCGCTGGAGCCGTCCCACGGCACGATGGTCACGCCGATATCGATCCAGCGCACCACACCGCCGGGCAGCAGCAGGCGGATCTCATAACGACTGGGAACATCCTCGCCGGCGACGCGGCGCCGTCGGCGTTCTTCGACCAGCGGCCGGTCGTCGGGGTGAATGCGGTGCAGATAACCTTCGCGCAACATGTCCTCGACCGACATCTGCGCCAGCTCGGCCGCCCGGCGGTTGACGAACACGAACTTTTGACCCTGTACCACCACCATGCCATCGTCCACATGCTCCACCACGGCGCGGTAACGCTCCTGGGAGCGGCGCAGTTCCTCCACCATGGCCTTGTGCTGCGTCGCATCGGAAAAGAACGACATGGTGGCTGGGCGGCCCTCCCAGGTGGCGTTGGTCGAATGGGTTTGCAGCCAGCGAATACCACCGTCCGCATCGAGCCGCCGGATTTCCGTTTTTACCGACAGGCCTGCACCGGATTGGCGTCGCGCGAGGCGCTCCGACACCCCATCGCGGTCCTGCGGATGCAGCAACTCGATGCTGCGCATGCCGAGCAGTTCCTGTGGCGGCACGCGCAGGATGGTGCTGGCCTGCGAATTGGCGAACACGATGACGGCGTCCTGAATCACCACCATACCCTCGCCCAGGTGCTCCACCACCGAGCGATAACGTTCCTCGCTGCGCCGCAGTGACTCCTGCACAAGGTAACGCTCGGATACATCCCGCACGAAGGCGCCGAATCCTTGATGGCCGTCGGTGCCGATGGCCCAGATGGACAACTCGACCGGGATCGTCTGGCCATCCTTGCGCAATGCCTGGATCTCGATAATGCGGTTGAGCACCTGCGACTTGCCGGTGCTCAGATAACGCCGCATTCCACTTTCGTGCGCCTCGCGGTACTGCTCTGGAATGATCAACTCGGACATGCGGCGACCCAGGGCTTCGTGCGCAGTCCAGCCGAGGATGCGCTCGGCGCCCGGATTCCAGTCCGTGACCATACCCCGCGCGTCCATGCCCAGTACCGAATCAGGCGCCGATCCGAGCAGTCCGAGCAGATGGTGCTCGCGCTGGCGAAGTTTCTCCAGCGACTGCCGCAAGTCTGCCTCGCCGAGGGCGGCCGGATCGGTCTCGCTGTGTGGCATCGGATGGTTTCGGTGTGGCGAACGCGGGCGCGCCGGACGCCCAGAGCTTACGACATTCGGCAGCCGCCAGGCCTGACACCTCAGTGCAGGTCGTCCGGGTTCGTCGCGTCAGCCTCGCCAGGGGGCAGCGAGGCGGTTGCGGCAACCACGAAAACCATCAGGCAAGCCGCTGCCAGAAACATCAAGTTGACAATCAGCAGCATCAAAAACTCCTGGTTTCATCCTGCCCGGGGACGTGGGCCGGGCCAGCCACGCTGCGCTTGCCGGTCCAAAGTTGCGCAACATCTGGCGAGGCAATCCATGCATTGTGTTGGCCGCTTGTATCGGGCACGAGTCGCGCAATGGCGCTTTGTGTCATTTGTATCAGTGCGCCTTTTCCCGGCCATAATCTGCTGCACAACCCAGTCCCCAGCCATCGTGAGCATCGAAAAACCGTACGTGCTGGTCGTTGAAGACGAAGCGACGCAGCGCCAGATACTGACCGAGTACCTGGCTCGTCAGGGGCTGCGGGTCGACGCGGTGTCCAACGGCCACTTGATGCGCGATGCCGTTGGGCTCGAAATGCCCGCCGTCGTTTTGCTCGATGTCGGCCTGCCTGGCGAGGACGGATTCGTGCTCGCGCGCTGGCTGCGTGAACGCCACCCTCAGGTGGGCATCATCATGGTGACAGCGGCCTCCGATTCAGTCGACCGTATCGTCGGCCTGGAAACCGGCGCCGACGACTATGTCACCAAACCGTTCGATCCACGCGAGCTGCTGGCGCGGGTCAAGAGCGTGTTGCGCCGCGCAGCCGTGGCACACAGCGCCGGCGTCGCAGCCCCGGCCGTGGTGGAGGCGTCGCTGGTCCGACTGGGACGCTGCAGTGTGGACCTGCAGCGGCATGTGCTGGTGTTGCTGGATGGCAGCACAGAGGCGCTGACGAGTACGGAATTCGACCTGCTGGCGCTGTTTTGCAAACACCCGAATCGCCCGCTGACGCGCGAATGGCTGCTCGAGACCACCAGCCAGCGCGACTATGACAGCAGCGACCGCAGCATCGACCTGCGCGTCACCCGTCTGCGACGCAAGATCGAGGTCCATGCGGAGAGCCCGGAGTTTTTGCGCACGGTGCGCGGCGTGGGCTACATGCTGGCACTGGGCTAGGAGCCCGTCGTCGGTCCGCCCGTGTCGCCGGCGACCGATTTACAGCGCGTCGCGTGCCGCGGCTGCTGACGCCGTCGAGCTTCCAAACAGCAGGCGTGATGCCAGCTGCTTGACCGTGTTGAAACCCAGCAAGACGATGGCCTGGTGAATGGACACGATGCGCCGCGGCAAGCAAGCGTAACTGTGGTTCAGCACCTGCAGGATGTGGCTGCTGAGCCCGGGAATGCTGGACAGGGCCAACACCCAGTCCTTGGGCGAACTGTTCAGGTCGCGCGCGAGCGTCGCGATACGCTCGGACTGCGTGTCGAACTGGCTGCCGTGGGAAAAACTGCTGCATGTCAGGCTGTTGCTCATGGTGGCGCGTCTCCAGGATGTTGTGTTGCCCAGCGACGCATTGTTGTTCCCACGGGTATCAGCACCATGTCTGACAAGCTGGTTTTGTATCCTTTGTATCAAGCCAGCAGCCGCTGCAGCAGGGCCAGCAGTTGGTCACGTCCGAACGGTTTGCCCAGCACCGCGTCGGGCGCCGCCCGATCGTGTTGTGCTGGGGTTGCTACACCCGCATCGCCGCTGAGCAACACAAAACGCGTCTGCGCCAGGCTGGGTGCCGCGCGCACGGCGGCCAAAAACTCCAAGCCACCGAGTTGGGGCATGTGTAAATCACTCAGGATGACATCGGGTGGCTGCACCAGCGCGGCCCGCAGGCCGGCCTGCCCGTCGGCGGCGACCTCAACCTCATAGGCTTCCAGCTTCAGCAGCATCGACACCGTCGTGCGGACAAAAA
>JANOTG010000297.1:0-2529 GCA_031416215.1 Betaproteobacteria bacterium | reverse complement strand
GCATTGCGGCGCATCGGCCAACGAAGCGGTGTTCCTGGCCTTCCTGAACCCGGGCGACACCATCATGGGCATGAGCCTGGCCGAAGGCGGGCATCTGACACACGGCATGGCGCTGAACATGAGCGGCAAGTGGTTCAAGGTCGTGAGTTACGGGCTCAATGCACAGGAAGAAATCGACTACGACGCGATGGAGCGCATGGCCCACACCAGCCGCCACAAACTCATCATCGCCGGTGCATCGGCCTATTCGCTGGCGATCGACTTCGCCCGCTTCGCCAAGGTGGCACGCGACGTTGGCGCCATTTTCATGGTTGACATGGCGCACTATGCCGGGCTGATCGCTGCCGGCCTGTACCCGAACCCGGTGCCGCATGCCGACGTGGTGACCTCCACCACGCACAAAAGCCTGCGCGGCCCGCGCGGCGGCATCATCCTGATGAAGCCGGAGCATGAAAAAGCCATCAACAGCGCCATCTTCCCCGGCCTGCAGGGCGGCCCGCTGATGCATGTGATCGCGGCCAAGGCGGTGGCCTTCAAGGAGGCGTTGTCACCCGACTTCAAGGTCTACCAGGCGCAAGTGATGCGCAACGCCGACATCGTGGCGCGCACCCTTGCCGAGCGCGGCCTGCGCATCGTGAGCGGGCGCACCGAAAGCCATGTCATGCTGGTGGACCTGCGCAGCAAAGGCATCACGGGCAAGGAAGCCGAGGCGGTGCTGGGCAGTGCCCACATGACGATCAACAAGAACGCCATTCCGAACGACCCGGAAAAACCCATGGTCACCAGCGGTGTGCGCATCGGCACCCCGGCCATGACGACGCGCGGCTTCGGCGACGAGGAGGCACGGCAGACGGCGCACCTGGTGGCCGACGTGCTGGACCACCCGCGCGACGCCGCGAACCTGGATGCGGTGCGCGCCAAGGTGCATGCGCTGACCAGCCGCTTCCCGGTCTACCGCTGAATCTGGTATGAAATGCCCGTTTTGCAGCCACTCGGAGACCCAGGTGGTGGAGACGCGGGTAGCCGAGGACGGCGACTTCATCCGCCGTCGGCGACAGTGCGCGTCCTGTGAAAAACGCTTTACCACCTACGAGCGGCCGGATGTCAACTTTCCGGCCATCGTCAAGAAGGATGGCCGACGCATCGAGTTCGAACGCGCCAAACTGCTCGCTTCCATGAACCTGGCGCTGCGCAAGCGCCCGGTGAGCACCGAGCAGGTGGACGGCGCGATCGAGCGCATCGAGGAAAAATTATTGAATCTGGGCCTGCGCGAGGTGTTGTCGAGCCGCATCGGTGAGCTGGTGATGCGCGAGCTGAAGAAACTCGACAAGGTGGCCTATGTGCGTTTTGCCAGCGTCTACCGGAGCTTCGAAGACATCGACGAGTTCAAGACGCTGGTGGACGAAGTGCGCCGCTAGGAGTATGGGCGACAACCGACCGGGTTCGCACAACCTGGATGCCGGGTGCTGCCCACAGGAGGACAGGTGTGGGCTGGGGCGTTCTGTTTCCGTTGACGTTTCGCGCATGCGGGGCAGCCTGGGGGTTGGTTTTGGCGAGCCGGGGGCGCAGAGTGGGCGCCGCCGCTCGTGTCCCCCGCCCTGCGGGCTCCTCCTTTACCTCGCTGTGGCGCCCACTCTGCGCCCTCGGCAGCGTTGCACCCCTGGCTTGCGGCATTCCAGCACAGTGGGTCGCCGGTGTCTGGCTTGTCCGGCGCGCGGAAAGATCAATTGGCGCAGTCTGCCGCGCTGCCACTCTGGCTGCGGGCGCGCCCGGTGCCGCTCAGGATGATCTGGCGCACGTCGCTGCTGGCCGCGCTGCCCGGGCACAAGGTGAAGGTGCCGGCCTGGAACGCGCCCGACACCAGCTTGGCACTGCCCGAGGCGCTGAACGATACATAGTGGGCGACCTGGGCGTTGCCGCTCAGCCGCGGGCCGGACACCAGCACCGCCTGCTGCAGCACAATGGTCTCGCCGGGGTCGACCTGGGCGTTGTTGTTGGCGTCGTGGAACACGATCCAGCCCTGCTCCCAGCCGCCACTGCCGCCACAGGAGGCACCGTTGGCGGATTTGCACAATACCGCGCGGGCATTGCGCTTGATGGCCTCGCTGCGCGCCAGGTTCAGGCTGGACAGAAACACGGCGCTGAGTGACGACACCTTCTGGCTGCTGAGAAAGCCGGACATCGACGGCACGGCGATCAGCGTCAGTGTGGCGCCGATGGCCAGCACCAGCAACAGCTCGACCAGTGTGAAGCCGCTGCCCGCAAAAAAGCGGGCCGGTACGCGACAAGGCGGGTGGTGTGCTGCCCGGGCCATGTCGGCCATGGTGTGGCAGCGTCAGCGCACTGTCATACCCAAAAAGTGGGAGGGAGCGTGCGGGAGAGCGTGATCGCAGAATCGGCAGCACCAACGCAAAACGGCGACCACTGGCCGCCGTTATTGGGTGGGCTGGTCTGTTTGCCAGCCGGGGGTTGCGCTCAGGCCTTGCGGCGGCGCACCACAGCGATGCTGGCGAGTGCCAAGCCCATCAG
>JANOTG010000296.1:0-17168 GCA_031416215.1 Betaproteobacteria bacterium | reverse complement strand
GTCGATCTCCGAGGTCACGCTGTACAACGTGTTCGAGACGCTGGCCAAGATCAATGAAGATGGCAGCGTGTCGCCGCTGCTGGCAGAGAGTTGGGAGGTCTCGCCCGACCTCAAGAGTTATACCTTCAAGCTGCGCAAAGGGGTCAAATTCCACAACGGGGAGCCGTTCAATGCGCGGGCCGTGAAGTTTTCCTTCGATCGCGCTGCAGCCGAGAACAGCGTCAACAAAGACAAGCGCAAGTTTGCGGCATTGACCAGTGTGGCCGCCATCGACGAGCACACCGTCGTCATCCTGAACAGCCAGCTGGATCCGAACTTTCTGTTCGGCCTGGCCACCGGTCCGGCCGTGATCGTTGAGCCCAAGAGTGCAGACAGCAACGGGACCAAGCCGGTCGGCACCGGGCCTTTCAAGCTTGACGCGTGGAACAAAGGCTCCTCCGTGGTCCTGTCCAAATGGGACGGTTACCGCAATGCCGCGGCCATCAAGCTCAAGAAGGTTACCTTCCGCTTCATCAGCGACCCGGCCGCCCAGGCGGCGTCCGTGTTGTCGGGTGACGTCGATGTGTTTCCGCGCATCGGCACCCGCGTCGTGCCGCAATTCAAGGCCAACGCCAATTTTCAGGTCCTGATCGGCAACTCGCAAGGCAAGACCATTCTCACCATCAACAACAAGAAGAAGCCGTTGGACGATGTGCGGGTGCGCCGCGCGATCCTGGCGGCCATCGACCGCAAGGCCGTGGTTGAAGGCGCCGCCGACGGCTACGGCTCACCCATCGGTAGCCACTACGTGCGCGGATTGCCTGGTTTTATCGACACCACCGGCGTCAACCCGTTCAACATAGACAAAGCGAAGGCCCTGCTCGCCGAGGCGGGGGTAAAGACCCCGCTGGAACTGTCGCTGAAGTTGCCGCCACCAGCCTACGCCCGTCAGGGTGGGGAAGTGATTGCGGCGCAACTGGCCAAGGTCGGCATCATTGCCAAGATCGAGAACGTGGAATGGGCGCAATGGCTCAGCGGCCCGTTCGGCAAGGGCGATTTCGACCTGACCATCGTGCTGCACGTGGAGCCATTTGACCTCGGCAACTATGCCAACCCCAACTATTACTGGGGCTACAACAACGCGAAATTCAACGAGCTGCACAGCAAGATCAACAACACGCCACGCGCTGACGAGCGCGCCAAGCTGCTGGGTCAGGCGCAGCAGATGCTGGCCAACGACGCGGTCAACGGTTATCTGTTCCAGCCGCAGCTGCCCACGGTCGCCAACAAGAAAGTCAAGGGCTTGTGGAAGGACATGCCGACCTTCGTCAACGACCTGTCGGCCATGCACTGGGGTTGATTCGACGCAATCAGCGGCCAGGGATGCCATGACCGCCCTGCACGATCTGAGCGCCGGCGCGCTGCTTGCGGGTTATCGTGGCGGCGCATTCTCGCCTCTGGATGTCATGCGCTCGCTGCTGGCGCACGTGGAGCGATGGGAGCCGCATTTGTGTGCGACCTACCTGCTGCGCCCCGAGCTGGCATTGCAGCAGGCACAGGCATCGGCGGAACGCTGGGGACGCGGGCAGCCCGCCGGGCTGTTGGACGGCGTGCCAGTCACGATCAAGGAGAACATCGCGACGGTGGGTGACCCGATGCCGTCTGGCACGGCTGCTTCCCATTTGCCGCTGGCGCCAGCCGATGCGCCACCGGCAGCGCGCCTGCGCGAAGCGGGTGCCATCATGTTCAGCAAGACCACCATGCCCGACTACGGCATGTTGTCCTCCGGGCTGTCGAGTTTCCACCCACTGGCGCGCAATCCGTGGGACCTCACCAAGACGCCCGGCGGCTCCAGCGCCGGCGCGGGCGCAGCCGCTGCCGCCGGTTATGGCCCGCTGCATATAGGCACCGACATTGGCGGCTCGTTGCGCCTGCCGGCAGGCTGGTGTGGCATTTTCAGTCTCAAGCCCAGTCTGGGCCGTATCCCGATCGACCCGCCTTACACCGGCCGCGCGGCCGGTCCCATGACGCGGACCGTGGCGGATGCCGCACTCATGCTGCAGGTGTTGTCATTGCCGGACGAGCGCGACAGCATGGCCCTGCCCTGGCAGGACATCGCCTGGGGTCAATTTGATCGCGGCGTGGAAATGGTGCGCGGCCTGCGCATCGGGCTGCTGCACGACGCCGGCTGCGGGCTACCGGTGGAGCCGCAAATCACCCGGGCGGTGCAACGCGCGGCAGAACTGTTCGCGCAGGCTGGGGCGCACGTCGAGCCGATGGCACCATTCATGACGCCCACCATGCTCGATGGTCTGGACCATTTCTGGCGCATGCGTTCGTACCTGGACCTGGCCGCCCTCAGCGCCGAAGCCCGCGCCCGCGTATTGCCTTACATCCACAGCTGGACTGACAGCGCGCGGCTTATGACGCCCACCAGCGTATTTGTTGCCGCCAGCCAAAGCCATGTGGTGCGACTGGCGACTGTGCAGGCCTGCAGGGGTTTCGATTTTGTGATCTCTCCGACGTCGCCGGTGGCGGCATTTGCCGCCGAACTGCCGTCGCCGACGAATGATCCCTTGCACGGTCTTGAGCACATCGGGTTCACCGTGCCATTCAACATGTCAGAGCAACCGGCCGCGTCGGTAAACTGTGGCTACGCCGACTCCGGGTTGCCGATCGGATTGCAGATTGCCGGCAAACGATTCAATGATCTGGGCGTGCTGCAACTCGCCCGGGCTTTCGAACTGATGCGTGAGCCACAACGCGCCTGGCCTGCTCCTGCGCAATCGCGCACCAGCGTAGCTGCCGCGGCAGCTCCATAAGCGGTGTTGCACGACGCCCTGGGCCATCCGGTCGGCCTTGACGACCCGGTCAGCCTGACCGCTCTGGACGACTTCATCCTCGGTTTCATCCGCTGCGAAGCCCGTGCCGTGAACGTGCTGGCCGCAGGCGACACCGACCACAGCACCATCATCCAGGCCAGTTGTGCTGCGCTGCACATGTTCGCGGAGTCGCCCCAGGCCAGTACCAACGCGGCGCCGTACCTGACCCGCGCGCTGGCCCATGCCGCGCGCAGCAGCCCACGTGAGCAGGGATTCCTGGCCTGCGTCGCGGCCTGGGTTCGGGGCGAGATGGCGCTGACCGGCCCGTTGCACGAACAACACCAGCGCCAGTTTCCGCGTGACCTGGTGGCGCTGAAGCTCGGCCAATACCATCTGTTCAACCGTGGGGACGCCGCCGGCATGTTGCGTCTGGCGTTGCTCGCTTTGCCCGCTGCCGGGGACATACCGCAGGTACATGGCATGGCGGCGTTTGCCTGGGAACAGTGCCATTTGCTGGCGTCGGCAGAGCAAGCCGCCCGCAAGGGCCTGGCAATGTGTGCCACTGATCCATGGGCCCAGCATGCACTGGCCCATGTCATGTTGACCCAAGGGCGCTTGCAGGAAGGATGGCAGTTCATGCAGCACTCCAGCACCGGCTGGATCGGGCTGAACTCCTTCATGGTCACACACAACTGGTGGCATCTGGCTCTGTTCGCGCTCGAACTCGGCGAACACGACGTGGTACTGGATCTGTACGACCAGCAGGTCTGGGGTGTCGAGCCAGCCTACTCGCAGGACCAGATCGGTGCCGTGTCCCTGCTGGCCCGTCTGGAACTGGCTGGCGTCGATGTCGGCACACGCTGGCAAGCCGTGGCCGACCATCTGGTGCAGCGCGTGCACGACCATGTGCTGCCGTTCCTGGACCTGCAATACCTGTATGGGCTGGCGCGTGCCGGCAGACCGGAAGCCAACACCATGCTCGGGAGCATCGAAGCCTATTGCCAGGGTCTGGCATCAGCGGGCGCTGGGCACACTGCGCATGCACCGGCCGAGGCGGTCTGGCCCAGGGTCTGCCTGCCGGCAGCGCGCGCACTGGTAGCCCATGCGCAGGGGCGTACCGGCGATGTGCTCGACGATCTCGAAATTGCCCTCGCACGATTGCCGCAGATTGGCGGCAGCCACGCCCAGCGCGATCTTTTCAACCAGATTTATCTGGATGCGCTGCAGCGCGCCGGCCATTGGGCTGCAGCACAACAGATTCTGCAGCCGCAGTGCGATTCCCAGCCGCAATCGCTGCGCTTGCGCCGCCAGGCGGGGCGGGTCTACCAGGAGCTCGGTCTGTCGCTCGTACCACCCTGACACAAGGGCCGCCTGGGAGGCAGCAGCGCGATCACGCTTCAGGCATTTTCACGATCATCACCGGCACCGTAGCGGCGTGCAGCACCTCGTTCAAGACCGAACCCAGCAGGGCCATGCGCAGGGCACTGGTGCCACGCGCACCCATCACGATCAGGTCGCAGGCAAACCGCTCGCAAATGTCCACGATGGTGTGCGCCGGATCACCGCTGGCGATTTCGCGCTCGTACACCACCCCGGCCTCCATCACGGCGGCCTCCGCCCGCTCCAGCGCGTCGATGCCGGCAGCGTCACTCACTTGCTGCAATACGGCGCCATCCGGCGCCACCACCATTTCATACAAGGTGGCCGGCTCCTGCACATTGGCCAGCACGAGACTGCCCTGCAGCCCCTGTTGCAACAGACCAATGGCCACCGTGACCGCCTTCAGCGACAACTCCGAACCATCGACTGGCAGCAGAATTTTCATGATGTGACTCCTTTGGGGCATGGGGCAATCCCCAGCATACGGCAAACGGATAATCGCAGCATGACGCAACTCATACTTTTGCCGGGTCTGGCGTCGGACGACGTCATGTGGCGCGACCAGCTCGCCGCCATTCCTGCCGCATGGAACACCCATGTCACCACGGTGCACAGCCGGCACATGTCGGTTCCGGACATGGCGGCAGCGCTGCTGGCCGAACATGCGGGAGACTTGGTGCTGTGTGGCGCCTCCATGGGCGGCATTGTCGCCATGGAAGCCGCCCGCCAGGCGCCCGGACGCTTGCGCGGCCTGGCCTTGCTCGGAACCAACGCCCGCCCGGAAACCCCGGAAATGCGCCGACTGCGCGAAGCCGCACTTGTGTTGTTTGACGAGGGCCGCAGTGCCGAATTGTTGCGCGCCAACATACCACTGGCGTTTCATGCCGACCAGGCCAAAGATGCCAGACTCACGCAGACCTACCTGGATTTTGTGCTCGCCGCCGGCGCGCAGCAGCTGATTCAGCAAAACCGGGCCATCATGTCGCGGCCCGATGCCCGCACCCATCTGCCCGAGCTGTCCTGCCCGGTGTTGGTGTTGTGCGGCGACAGTGACCAGCTCACGCCGCCCGAATGTTCCGAAGAGATCTACGCCCTGATTCCGCAGGCCAGGCTGGTCATGATCCCGCGTTGTGGCCACATGTTGACGATGGAGCAACCGGCGCTGGTCAACCAGCTCCTGCTGGAGTGGCTGCAGACCCTGCAATAACTGCGAACTAGTTCGACTGCATTGCACGCACCTTTTGCATCAGGCGGCGCAACACCAGTGGCTCGACAAACTTGTCGACTTCACCGCCGAGCACGGCGATCTCGCGAACAAACGTGCTGGAGATGAACTGGTACTTGTCGCTGGGCGTCAGGAAAACGGTCTCAACGTCGGGCATCAAGGAACGATTCATTCCCGCCAACTGGAATTCGTAATCGAAGTCGGTCACTGCACGCAATCCGCGCACCATCGCCTTGGCACCCCGGGCCACCACGAAGTCACGCATCAAGCCGGAAAAACTCTCGACCGTCACGTGGGGATAGGGCTTCACGACTTCACGCGCCATGTCGACACGTTCTTCGAGCGAAAACATGGCTTTCTTGTGGTGCCCCGCAGCAACCGCCACGATCACGCTGTCAAACAGCTGCGCCGCCCGGCGAACCACATCCTCGTGCCCCAGCGTCATCGGGTCGAATGTGCCGGGGTAGACGGCGATGACGGGTTTGGGCATGGATAGTCCGTGACATCTGGTGATGCGCCGCATTATGCATGCGCGACCTCCAGGCGTTTGAGCAAATGCGCGAACACGGTGCCGGCTTTCAATTGTCTATGCAAGGTCAGACCCAAACCCGACAAACGGTCATCCGGCCAGCGCTCGGGCGCCTCCAGATAAATCAGGCCATGCGCCGCTACGGCCCGCGCGGCAGCGTCAAGCGCCGGCTTGAACAGTGGGGAGTCAAATGGCGGGTCGAGCAGTATCAGATCGAGCGTGCCAGCGGCCTGTTGCCGCAACCAGGCCACACCATCGCCGCGCACCACACGTACCATATCGGCCCGCAGGCGTGACTTGGTCTCGTTGAGCTGCTCCACCAGCGTCGGGGCGCCTTCCACCAACACCACCTCACTCGCTCCGCGCGACGCCGCCTCCAAACCCAAGGCGCCCGTGCCCGCAAATGCATCGACACAGCGCCAGCCGCCCAGGTCCTGCCCGAGCCAGTTGAACAGGGTCTCACGCACCCGGTCCGGTGTCGGCCGCAAACCCGGCAGGTCCGGCACATTCAGCCGGGTGCGTTTCCACATGCCGCCAATGATGCGCACCGCATGGCGCGTGCGTCGCGCCGCAGCGACCACCGTCACCCACCCCCCTGGCGTGCACCGACCACCACGGTCACCATGCGTTGCGGCTGCAGCTTGCGGGCAAAAGCCTGCTGAATATCAGCCGCCGTCATACGTTGTACCTGCTGCGTCCAGGTATCGAGGTAATCCAGCGCCAGGTTGTTCCAGGCGATGCTCGACAGGTTGTCGAGCAATTTGCGATTGCTGTCGATGCGCAGGGCAAAGCCGCCGATCAGGTTGGCCTTGGCAGCGTCGAGCTCGACCTCGGTCGGTCCGTCTCGCACGAACTGCGCCAGCACTTCGCGCGACACCGCGACCGCCTGCGCCGCCTGGTCAGGTCGGGTCTGCAGCCCGATCGCGAATGCCCCCGCATGCAAGGCTGGAGAAAAATAGCTGTACACGCTGTAACTCAGGCCGCGTTTTTGCCGCACCTCCTCATACAAGCGAGACACAAAGCCACCGCCACCAAGAATGTAGTTGCCCACCGTCAAGGGGAAAAAATCCGGGTCATCGCGTTTGAAACCGGGCTGGCCGATCATCACATGCGCCTGCGCCGAGTCAAACGCGATCTGCAGTTCCTCGGCACGTGCCAGTGTCGCCACTTCCGCCACCACAGGCAGGGCGGCACAAGGAGCCCCCTTGTCCAAGCGTGAGAACAACTCGGTCACCAGCGCGTCGGCTTGGGCACGCGTGACTGCGCCAACAATCGAGACCTTGGCACGGCAGGGCGCGATCAGGCGCGCATACAGCGCCTTCATGTCGGCGACCTCGATGCCGGCCAGCGTGGTCTCCGTCATCTCATACCCATAGGGGTGGCTGGCAAACACGGCGGCATTGAAGGCGCGTGCCGCGACGCTGGCCGGCCGGGTGCGCGACTCCTTGAGTGCAGCGCCAATCTGGTCCCGCTGGCGACGCCAGATGTCCGACGCAAACTCGGGATGGGCCAACTGCCGCGCCGCCAGTTGCACCGCTTTGGACAGCAGGTCGGGATAGGTCAGCGAACGCAGTGAAAAGGCCATCCGGTCTCCCGTGGCCGAGCTGCCAAAACTCGCACCCAGGTCCGCCCACGCTTCACTCAGGGCATTTTCGTCCAGCGCACCGGCGGCACCAGCTGCGGCAATACCACGCGACGCCATGCCGGCCGTCACACTGGCCAGACCGGCCTTGTCGGGCGGATCGCGACGGCTGCCGGCGTCAAAGTCCAGCTGCACATCAACCATCGGGATCACATGGCTTTCAACCAGGTAGACCTTGACGCCCGAGGCCTGTGTCCACTGTTGAATGGGAATGCCGGCCTGCACCATCGGGTGCAGGCTCAGCATCAGGAGCGCAAACGCGCAGCGCATCAGAAACCGCGTGTCAATTTTTGCCATGTCAGTGCCTGGCGCCGGGTGGTGAAATGCGTGTTTTGCGCATCGGATCTGCAGCTTGTGGCAGCAATACGGCAACGGTCAACTGGTCATCGCCAAAATAGCGTGTGGCGACATCGCGCACCTGCTGCGCCGTGACCGCACGCAAACGTGCAACCAAGCGTTCACCGGCGTCCAGCGGCAGCCCCATGGCCCAGTAGTTTCCCAGTGCGCGGGCCTGATTGAACACCGAGTCGAGTTTGTACACCTCGCCGGCCACCCACTGGGTCTTGACCCGGTTGAGTTCGGCTTCAGACACCCCGTCACGCGCCACCCGCGCCACCTGCTCACGCAAGGCGGCTTCCAGCTCCGCGCTGCTGCGCTGCTTGACCGGAACTCCATCCAAGCTGAACAGCTGAGGGCCGCGCCCCCACAGACCGTTGTAGGCACCGGCGCTATCGGCCACCCTGCCCTCGCCCTGCGTCAGCGCCCGGTCCAGCCGGGCGCCTGCATATCCGTCCAGCACGGCGGCCAGCACCGTGAGTGCCAGGGCATCGTCGTCCGTCGGCGCCGCGGTGGCAGCCTCCAGCCCCCGGGCTGACAACGAAGGAACCTTGAACGCCAGCGCCACATACGCCTGCTCCGCCGGGGCCTTGATTTCGATGCGGCGCATACCGAGCTGCGGCGGCTCCAGCCGCGGCTTGCGCGGTGCCACGACCCCGGGGGCCATCTGCCCATAAGTGGCTTGCGCCAGCCGCAGCACCTGTTGCGGATCCACATCCCCGGCTACCACCACCGCGGCATTCTGCGGCACATACCAACGCCGGTAGAACGCCCGTGCGTCATCGGGTGTCATCGCGTCGAGGTCGTTCATCCACCCCACAACCGGGCGCCGATAAGGCGACGCCACATACGCAGCGGCAGCCATCGCTTCGACCAGCTGGCCGCGCGGGCTGTCCTCTGTGCGCAACCGGCGCTCCTCTTTGACAACCTCGATTTCCTTCGTGAATTCGGCGTCGTCCCACTGGTTGTTGGCAAAACGGTCCGCCTCCAGGCGCATGACAGCCTCCAACTGGCCGGCAGGAATTTGCTGGTAATAACCGGTGTAGTCCCGGCTGGTAAACGCGTTCTCCCGGCCACCCAGAGCCGCCACCCGACGCGAGAACTCGCCTGCGCGCAAGGTGGTGGAGCCCTTGAACATCATGTGCTCCAGCACGTGCGCCACGCCGGAGATGCCATCGACCTCGTCCATGGCGCCAACCCGCAGCCACAACATGTGCACGGCGGTGGGTGCACGCCGGTCGGGCTTGACGATGACCGCCATGCCATTGGACAGCGTGAACTGCACTGTTTGAGCCGGTGCCCGGGCTGCAACGCCCAAACCGACGAGCAGAATGATGACAGCCAGATAAGGTTTCATAGAATGGTGTGATCTCACAAGCGCAACAAATGTTCAGTTTCTTCCGGAAAAAACCTGCCCCAGCCCAGCCCGACCCCGATCAGACAATGGTACCCAAAGCGACGACACTGGCTCCGGACACCTTGGCGCCAGAGGCTGTGCAAGCTGGCGCGGTGCGTTTTTCGAGCTCCGGACCCCTGACTGAAAGCGCCCCGATGGCGGTCTCGGCGCGAACCTCCTGGACCCAGCGCTTGCGCGCCGGCCTGAAAAAAACCAGCGCCAACATCGCCGCTGTCTTCAGCGCCACCAAGATCGACGAGGCACTGTACGAAGAGCTCGAATCCGCCCTGGTACTGGCCGACGCCGGCGTCAAGGCAACCCACCATTTGCTGGAAGACCTCAAGCGCCGTGTCAAGGAAGGCCGCGTCACCGATCCATCCGCCGTCAAAGCCATTCTCGCTGACGCGCTGACGGAGCTGTTGGCACCGCTGGAGAAACCCCTGGTCATCGGCAAGGAACGCCCCACCGTGATGATGGTTGTGGGCGTGAACGGCGCCGGCAAGACCACCTCGATCGGCAAACTCACCCGGCATCTGTCCTATCGGGGCGCATCGGTGCTGCTCGCAGCAGCCGACACCTTCCGCGCCGCAGCCCGTGAGCAACTTGGTGTGTGGGCCGACCGGAACACAGTAGAAATCATCAGTCGGCCGGGCGCCGACCCGGCGGCGGTGAGTTACGACGCGGTGGTGGCGGGCAAGGCGCGCGACAAGGACGTGGTGCTGGTCGACACTGCCGGTCGACTGCCGACCCAGTTGCACCTGATGGAGGAGTTGCGCAAGATCAGGCGCGTGATTGCCAAGGCTGATGCCACGGCACCCCATGAGGTGTTGCTGGTGATCGACGGCAATACCGGCCAGAACGCCCTGGCGCAGGTCAAGGCGTTTGACGAGGCCCTGCAACTCACCGGGCTGATCATCACCAAACTGGACGGCACCGCCAAGGGTGGTGTGTTGGCTGCCATTGCCCGCGAACGGCCGGTCCCCGTGTATTTCATCGGTGTCGGTGAAAAACTCGAGGAACTGGAAACTTTCAACGCCCGCGAATTCGCCCAGGCGCTGCTGGCCTGAGAATCCCGTCGGCGATCAGCGTGGCGCTGCGGGCGGTGGCCGACGGTCGCAGCTGCCGGAAAACACCATCTCGCCACTGCCAGCCATCTTGCGCACATGCAGCTGCTGGCGGTCGATGCGCCAACTACCGACCGAGCCGAATTGCACCTCCTGCGGATCCACAACGCCCGAGCTCAGCCATTGCCGGTTCACTGCCACGGCATTTGCTTCCTCACTGAATCGTACCTCCACGCCGGGCCGGGTCTCGCGGCTGCCATCGGGCAGCAACTCGCAATACACGGTCTGTGTATCCGGTGGTCCGCCACGCTCGAACAGGTCCCGCGCCAGTCGCGAAGCGCGCCCGGGCTGGCGTGTGCTTTCGCAGGCAAACTCCGCCGCAAACCAGGTGCCGTCCAACACTTTGGCGGGCGCAAACTCCAGCTCGGCGGGTCTGGCGCGGGCGGCGCTGCCCGGCGCGACGGTGGCGAACTGCAGCGGTCGCGTACAGGCGGCCACAAAGTCGGTACGCCCGCGCACCGGGCTGGGCTTGTCCACATTGACCCGCACCAGGGTGCCGGCGACATGCTGGCGGTCAAGGATGACGAGCGACAGGTTATCGACCCCGAACAAAACGTCATCAACCCGTTGCAACAGCTGGAAACCGCGGTTGCTGCCCCACTGGGCCAGACAGAGCGCTGGCAACAAACCGAGCAGCAGCACGCCAGCCCGCAGCGCGACGCGCGTTGTTATAGTCCGTCTGTGCCCTGCCCTCTCCTCCTGCACAACGCGTATTGCCATCGACATGTCCACACACCTGCCTTGTATTGAAATCAACAGCGGCCCGAAGCCGAGCGCCGCCGTCATCTGGTTACATGGCCTGGGCGCCACTGGTGACGATTTTGCCGCGATTGTGCCGCAGCTCGACCTGGGTCGCTGCCCGCCGATCCGTTTCGTGTTTCCCCATGCGCCGAGCATGCCGGTCACCATCAACGGTGGTTATGTGATGCCTGCCTGGTACGACATCCTGGGTACCGAAACCCAGAGGCGCGAGGACGAAGCGGGCATACGGCGTTCGGCATTGGCCATCGGGGCGCTCATAGAACGCGAAGTGGAGCGTGGCATCGACAGCCAGCACATCGTGTTGGCCGGTTTTTCGCAGGGTTGTGCCGTTGTGCTGCACACCGGGCTGCGGTACCCGAAACGCCTGGCGGGCATCATGGCGTTGTCGGGCTACCTGCCGCTGGCGCCGAGCCTGGCGGCCGAATGCAGCGACATCAATCGCACAGTGCCGGTGTTCATGGCGCATGGCCTGAGCGACCCGATGATCGTGCTGGCGCGCGCCGAGGCCTCGCGCGACGCGCTGCGCTCTCTCGGATATGGCGTGCAATGGCACAGTTACCCGATGCAGCATAGTGTGCACCCGGCGGAAATTGCAGACATCGGTCGGTTTCTGCAATCGCTGCTGGCTCCTGTGGCGCCATAACCCGGCACAAGCTGCAGGCTGCATTCGGCAGGGTCAGCTGCGCTACAGGCCCCGCACCAGTTCCCGTGTCAGGTCGCCTGCATCGACGACGCGACAGTCAGCAAAATTGTGCCCTGCCCACAAAGGCGAAAAATCATCGCGCCCCTGCTGTTCGGCGGATTGCCGCAACGGCGCCAGGGCATTGCCCGCCAGTGGAAACCGGGGGGCGCCAGAGTACAACGGGCCGAGTTCGCGCATCAAACGATTCACTATTCCGCGCGCCGCACGTCCGGTGAACAGATTGGTGAGCGCCGTTGCACGCGCCGGGCGCGCCTGCAGCGCATGACGATGCACGGCGCTGACGGTGGCCTGTGGACACAGCAGATAGGCGGTGCCGACTTGCACCGCGCTGGCACCCGCCGCGATCGCCGCTGCCACGCCGCGCGCGTCGGTGATTCCACCCGCCGCAATCACCGGCACACGCAGCGACTGCACCAGTTCCGCCACCAACGGCAGAGTGCCGCTTTGCGTGCCAAAGTCCTGCGTGAGAAACATGCCGCGATGTCCCCCTGCTTCCAGGCCCTGGGCGATCACCGCATCCACGCCACGCTCCTGCAGCCACAGGCCCTCCGCCAATGTCGTGGCGCTCGACAGGACAATGGCGCCCCAGGAGCGCAACTGGGCCAGCAAATCCGCGGCCGGCAGACCAAAGTGAAAACTCACCACACGCGGACGCCATTGCGCCAGCACATCACACATCACCTGGGAAAAAGGAGCGCGCACAGGTGTCGCAGTGGCCGCCAGCGGGTCGACGCCGCGTTCTGCGAAATACGGCGCCAGCACGGCGCGCCACGCCTGCTCGCGTGCGGCATCCGGTGGTGGTACCTCGTGGCACATGAAGTTCACGTTCACCAATTGCCCGAACTCTTCCCCGATCAGCGCCAACTGCTGCCCCAGCTGGTCCGCTGACCACATTGCCGCCGGCAAGGAGCCCAAGGCGCCTGCGCGGGACACCGCCAACGCCAGCTGCGCGTCCTGTGCTCCAGCCATGGGAGCCTGTATCAGCGCGTGGGTCGAGCCAAGCAATTCGCTGATGGAGGTTGTCATCGTCCCAGGCTCTCAGCCTTGCATGTTGAATGCGGCAGCCAGAATCAGTTGCTCGCCGCGCGCGCCGGTGCGCGCGGAGTCGAAGCAGCACCGGACGCGCCGCCAATCGGGGCCGTCACCGGGATTCCCAGGCGTCCGGCAATCGCCACTTCCATGGTGCGAATCTTGCTGTCCACCAAGGGCCGGATTTCTGCCACCAGCTTGTCTGCCAGCGCCTTCTGCATGTCACCACCCAGCTGCAAGAATTTGCGATTGACGGGTGACTCGATGATGGCGATGAGCTGCTTGAGCTCCTCTTCGGTAAATTTTTCGTCGATGATGGCGCCAATGGTCGTTGGCGCGAGTTTGACAGCCCGGTCCCGCACCAGAGGAACGGTTTCGTCCACGTACTTCTTCAGGTCGGCTTGCACCTCCCGGGCGACCGCTTCGCGCCGCTCGGGCGGAATGCGCGACTGCAGCAGTTGGCCAGCACGTTGCCCCAGCAGCATGGCCGGTTGCTCGGCCATCTGGCGCGCGACAACCTCGATCGCTGGCTGCTGCAGCTGCAGCAACTTGTTGATCAGCTCTTTCTTGGAGGCGCTGGTCTGCGCTTGGGCAGATCCAGCAACCATTACCAAAACCATCACAATCAACCGAATCATGCGCGACCTTTCAAACCATTGTGCGAAAAACCACCCGACCAGAGACGAGCGGCGATGCGCACAATTATCGCCCCTGGCGTCCGGTCACCGGTCGTCCTGGCGCGACTTGGGAGACCATGCGGCACAGCGCGGGCCCATGAGGAAAACCCTGGTCAGCCAACGATTGGTAAGAATTTGTGCCATCTCCCGACTCTCTTGGGGGCTTGGCCTTGCCCATTTCAACTCCGCTTTTTTTTACACGCTGGGCAACACCACATCCCTGACCCATGTTTGACCGTCGCGCCACTGCCCTGATCAAGCCAGGCGTCAACCGCATGGCCACCGTGTTGTCCGGCTGGGGGGTGGGTGCCAACACGTTGACCTGGGTCGGCTTTGCCATCGGTCTGGGGGCGGCCGCCCTGATCGCCAGCGGCCACTTTCGCACTGCCATAGCGGCCATCCTGCTGTCACGCCTGATGGACGCCCTCGATGGTGCGGTGGCCCGCCTGACGCGCGCCACCGACGCCGGTGGTTTTCTGGACATCACGCTGGATTTCCTGTTTTACGCCTCGATTCCGTTGGCCTTCGCCCTGGCCGATCCGCCGGCAAACGCCCTCGCAGCAGCGGTCTTGTTGACGGCGTTCGTCGGCACCATGTCCAGTTTTCTGGCTTTTGCAGTACTCGCGGCCAAACGCAACATGGACAACCTGTCGGTGCCAGACAAGTCGTTTTACTTCCTGGGCGGCCCGACCGAAGCCGCCGAAACCCTGTTGCTGTTTGTCCTCATGTGCCTGTGGCCGATGCATTTCGCCGAGCTGGCCTACAGCTTCGCCGTCCTGTGCGCGATAACGACTGCGACACGCATCTGGTGGGGCTGGCAGTCCTTTCGTTGACCCTGCGTCCGGTGCCCGTCTGCGGCACCACTTCGACATGGAACAATTCGGGCCATGCACGCGCCAACCACAGCGGACACCCCCTCCACGCCCCGGCGCCAGCTCGTGCTGTTGGGCGCTGGCGCGACCCACCTCGCCTTGCTGCAACAACTCGCGCGGCGCCCCATCGTGTCGCTGGAACTGGTGCTTGTCGCTCCCCACGACCCGGTGTTTCTCGCCGATGCCATGCCGGACTTCGTTGCTGGCGCCCGATCAGCAAGCCAATGCAGCGTCGCGCTGGCGCCACTGCTGCGCGCCAGCAGTGCGCGCTGGTTGCCGCGACGTGCCATCGGACTGGACGCCGCTCAGCACACACTGCTGCTCGACAACGGGGACGCACTGAACTACGACCTGCTGTCGATCAACACCGGCCTGGCGCAGTCACGCGCTGGCACCGAGGCGCTGCTGCCCGGCGCCCGCGAGCACGGCTTGTTCGTCGACAACGCACAGGCCTTCGCCGCCCTGTGGCCGCGTGTGCTGGCACTGCCGCCAGAGCAGCTGCGCAGCATCGCGGTCATTGGCGCCAGCAGCATCGGCGTGCAGGTGGCGCTGGCGCTGCGCCAGCGTCTTGCGCATGTTGCCATCACCCTGATCACGGGCGGGCAGCCGGTGTTGCCAGAGTACCCGTTGGCGCTGCAGCGCGCGGTGCGCCAGGCGCTGCAGAAACAGGCGGTCACACTGCTGCCACAACGCGCGTGCGCGCTGGCAGCGTCAGAAATCCATCTGCTGGGTGGTGCACGCCTGGTATGCGACGTGGCGCTGCTGGCAGTGCCGACAAAGCCGCCGTCCTGGCTGTTGCAGGGTGGATTGGCGCCGGACCCACAGCGCGCGCTGGAGGTCGATGCGGCCGGCCGCAGCGTCCGCCACCCGCAGGTCTTCCTGCAGGGTGACCTGCGCGCAGCCACACCGGTGCAGCGCCAGCGCACACCACTTCACAGCTGGCGCGCCGCAGCCGCATTGCGGGCCAACCTGGTGCGTCTGTGCGCCGGCCAGCAGGCGCGCCCGATCCGGCTGCAGCCGCCGTCACTCGCTCTGCTGTCAGGCACCTACCATCAGGCCTTTGCCTGCTGGGGCAGCTGGGCATTTCAGGGTTGGCTGGCCTGGCAGGGCAGAAACCTGCTGCAACGCTGTTTCATGGCACGGCTGCCTCAAGCTGGCTTGGACAAGACACTGACATAGTCGTGTGCCTGGGTATTGATGGTCGATACCCGGTACTCCACCGGCCGCTCGCCGAATGTCAGGGCGACGCGATGCACCTCGAGCACCGGCGCGCCGACCGCCACCCCCAGCACCCGTGCCGTGCTGCGTTCGGCCGCAACCGCCCGGGCCCGCTCCTGGGCCCGCAAGACGGTGATGCCGAAGTCGGTCTGGTACAGGTTGTAGATGGTGCTGGGCCGCTCTTGCAGGCGCTTTTCTGTCAGGCCGCGAAACAGCTGCGATGCGACCGTGATGCGGTCATGCACCACCGCGCGACCCCCCAGCGACAGGCGGTTGTCAAAACGCAGCACCGGTTCGCCGACGCGGATGCGCAAGGCGCCGGCATCCACGTCGCTGGCGCGTTCACGCTCGAACGCCACACACTCCACACCCGGGTACTCGGCATGCAAGGCGACTTCGGCGAAGCGCCAATCCAGACGTGGTTCCACATGAAAAAACTGGAACAGGAAACGATCGCTGTTGTGCAGCACGACAAAAGTGCCCTTGCCCTGGCGGCGCACCAGCACATGCTCATGGACCAGTTCATCCACGGCGCGGCGCAGGGTGCCGATGCTGACCTGCAAGGCCGACGCAAGCTCGCTCTCGTTGGGCAGTGCCTGGCCCGGGCCGCAGCGGCCGGACTCGATGACGCGCAGCAGCTCGCGTTTCACCAGCCGGTACAGGGGCGCGGTGCCGACATCGGTCAGGGCGGAGAGTTGCAGGGCTTCAATACGCATGGTTGGCGGCGAGTCTACCGGCATTGGCAGCGTTGCATCAATTCATATGAATGACTTGATTGACAGGTGCCGTCACCCCACTACACTTCGCCTGTTTCTGGAACCCCTCAACTGGAGCATTGATGATTCATTTTGTATTGCATGACGCCAAAGACACCGTGGCAGTCGTGGTTGTCGAAGGTGTGAGCGCCGGCACGGCCATGACCGGCTGGATCATGGACGAAGACCGCATGATCAACGTCCAGGCGCTGCAGGACATCCCGATTGGCCACAAGGTGGCCTTGCGCGACATGGCGGTCGGAGACACGGTCTGGAAGTACGGCATCGACATGGGCAAGGTGGTGTCACCCATACAGACCGGCCAGCACGCCCATGTGCACAACATCAAGACCAAACGCTGGTAGTTGTGCGCCGCAAAAGAAATCAAACACCCAAACCCGCAAGGCATCCATGTCCATCATCGATAACAACACCACCTTCCTCGGCTACCGGCGTGAAAACGGCCGCGTCGGCATACGCAACCACGTCATCATCCTGCCGCTGGACGACCTGTCCAACGCGGCGGCCGAAGCCGTGGCGCACAACATCAAGGGGGTAATGGCCAGTCCCCACCCGTACGGGCGGTTGCAGTTCGGCGCCGATCTGGAACTGCACTTCCGCACCCTGATAGGCAGCGGCTGCAACCCCAATGTGGCGGCAGTGGTGGTGATTGGCATCGAGGACGGCTGGACCCAGAAAGTGGTGGACGGCATCAAGGC
>JANOTG010000295.1:0-8680 GCA_031416215.1 Betaproteobacteria bacterium | reverse complement strand
TGAGTTTGGTGTCGACCAACCCCGGCGCCACACCGTTGACCCGTATGCCTTTGCGCGCCCAGGCTTGCGCCAGCGTCGCGGTGAGGTGGATGGCTCCCGCCTTGGAGGCGGCGTAGGCCGGGTTGCCGCGGGTGGCGCGTTTGCCACCCACCGAAGAGATGGTGATCAGCGACCCCTGACGGGCCGCCAACGTGTCACGAAACTTCTCGGCGCAGGCCATCAGGCTGTTGAGGTTGACGTCGATGACGCGGCGGAAGGTGTCGATCTGAAACTCCTTGCCGCCATACGCCACCGTGCCCTGGCACAGCACCAGCACGTCCAGCGGTGTGGGCGACGGGGCGTTGGTGACTGCGGCAAAGTCGGACACATCGACCCGGCAATAAGTCAGTCCATGCAAGTCGGACCCTTCACTGGCCTGGTAGTCTGCGGCCCCGGCGCGAGTGCCCCACACGTGGACCTCTGCCCCATGCCGGCGAAACGCCTGTGCGATGCCGTTGCCGATGCCGCTGGAGCCGCCCACCACCAGCACGGTCTTGCCGCGGAAGTCGAGCGGATTGGGGATCACTGTCGTGTCCATGTCAGACCGGGCAGACCGGGTTGAAAACCGGCTGGCGCTTTTCCTCGTAGGCCTTGAGGCCCTCCACCACGTCCGGGCCGGAGAAGCCGAGTATTTCCAGCGACAGCGAGTTCTCGAAAATCGGCCAGGCCATGGTCAACCAGTTGTTCATTGACATCTTGGTCCAGCGAATTGCCGATGGAGAGGCCTTCGTCAGGTTGACGGCAACAGCCAATGCGGTCTCCTGCAACTTGTCGTCGTCCACCACCTTCGATATCAGTCCGATGCGCTCGGCCTCCTCGGCATACAGATGCTCACCCGACATCAGGTAATACTTGGCCTTGGCCATGCCACACAACAGTGGCCAGATGATGGCCGCATGGTCGCCGGCCGCCACCCCCAGTCGCACATGGCCATCCACAATCTTGGCTGATCGTCCGGCAATTGTGATGTCCGACAACATGGCGACTGCCAGCCCGCCGCCGGCGGCGGCGCCGTTGATGGCCGACACCAGCGGTTTGGAGAAATGGATCAGGTTTTTCACCAGATTGCGGCCGTCCTTCCACATGCGTACGCGCCACTCGAACTCGTCGACGAGTTTCTGCTCCAGCGCGAAGTCGCCACCGGCAGAAAAGGCGCGGCCTTCACCCGTGACGATCACGGCGCTGACCGTCGGGTCGTCCTCGATGTGTTGCCAGATGGTGGCCATGGCGTGGTGGAAGTCGAAATCCATCGCGTTCATCTTGCCGCGCGCCATGGTGATGCGCAGCACCTGGTCGGCGGGTCGGTCCAGCTTGAGTGATTCGTAGGCAGGGTAGGTAGTGGTCATGTCGGTTGCGGTTGGTGTTGGCGCAAAATAGAAAGTGTGTATCCGGCTTGCGTATCATAGGTAAAGCCCGGTCGGCCTGGTGGCTGCCTGTTGATTTCCAGCATGTTGAACCACACTCACAGAGCGCCATGAACGTCGGACTTGCCGTCACCCGCGTCGCACAGCGCGCACCCACCAGCCTGGCATTGTTCGATGGCAGTCGCCGTATGGACTACGCGACACTGGACCAACGCAGCAACCGGCTTGCCAACCTGATGTGTGACGACCACCGATTTGCCAAGGGGGACCGGGTTGCTCTGCTGGTGCACAACCGCATGGAAGTGGTGGAGGTGCTGGTGGGTGCCAGCAAGGCGGCAATGGTGTATGTCGGGCTGAACTTCCGCATGACCGAGACGGAGCTGCTGGCAGTGCTGGCCAATGCCGAGCCGCGGCTGCTCATCACCGAGCCGGAGTTCGAGGAATTGGCGACGCGCCTTGCCGGGGTGCGCGGCATACCGGTGCTGGTGCTGGACACCGATGGTAGTTATGAATCCGCGCTGGCCGGTGCGAGTGCTACGGCGCCCGGCTCGGCACACAGCGTCTTTCCAGGCGACCACTTTGCGATCGTCTACACCAGCGGAACGACTGGTCTTCCCAAAGGTATTCTGTTTGACCACGCGGCCGCCCTGCAGCACGGCACGGTGGCCTGCCTCGAATACGAGATCAACGAGCATACGCGTTACCTGATCCAGATCCCGCACAACTCCTGTGTCAACATCACCATCGTGCCGGCGCTGATGGCGGGTGCTGCGGTCGGCTTTTCCGAGAGCCGGGGCTTTGGTGGAGCCGCCTTCTGCGAGGCGGTCGAGCGCAATCGCGTGACACACACCTTTCTGGTGCCAACCATGCTCGCCACGCTGCTGGAGCAGGACCCGGGCGACTTCGCGCACCGCCTGTCGACACTCACCACCTTGGGCTACGGAAGCTCGCCGATACCCGCCGAGCGGCTGCGCAGCCTGATTGCCAAATTTGGCCCGATCTTCATCCAGCTTTATGGCATGGCCGAAATCGCATCCATCGGCACCTTGCTGCGCAAGCAGGACCATGTGCACGCGCTGGCCGACAAGCCGCAGCTGCTGGCATCCTGCGGGCGACCGTCATTCGCCACCACCGTGCGCCTGGTCGACGCTGCCGGCGCAGACGTGGCCGCCGGCGAGCACGGCGAGATCATCTTTGGCGGCCCGCACACCATGCTGGGCTACTTTCGCGAGCCGGAGCGCACGGCCAAGGCGCTGGTCGGCGGCTGGCTGCATTCGGGTGACGTGGGGCGGGTCGATGCGGAGGGCTACCATTACATCGTCGACCGCATCAAGGACCTGATCATCCGCGGCGGCTACAACCTGGCGCCGAGCGAGGTGGAACAAGTCTTGTACACGCACCCAGCGGTGCTGGATGCAGCCGTCGTTGGCATCCCCGACGAGAAGTGGGGCGAGGCGGTGCTGGCGGTCGTCGCACTCAAGCCCGGGCAATCGGCGAGTCCGGACGAGTTGCTTCAGCTATGCCGGGAATCCAGCCTGGCCTCTATCAAGCAGCCCGAGCGCGTGGAGATCGTGGACGACATGCCGCGCAATACCATCGGCAAGATCGACAAGAAGGCCGTTCGCGAACCTTACTGGACCGGCGCGCGCAAGGTCTGATTTTCGGCCACATGGCGCGCCGCCAGCCATCCAAAGGCCATCGCCCGGCTCAACGAGTAGCCGCTGTTGTAACCGACACCCGCCGCGCCGCGTGACGACGCTTCGCCGACGGCATACAAGCCTTGCACCGCGCTGCCGTTGCTGCGCAGTACGCGTCCGTTGCCGTCGGCACACACGCCGCCGGCGGCAATGCCGGTGTTGAGCAGTCGTATGCGCATGCCGTGAAACGGTGCCGTTTCCACCGGTCCCATGTTGGGGTTGGGTTGATGGTTGGCGTCGCCGCGAAAGCGCCGCACCGAGTGGTTGGAGCCGCGGCCGAAGTCGTCGTCGGTGCCAGCGCGGGCCATGCGGTTGAAGCGGGTAGCCGTGGTGGCCAGGCCAGACGCGTCGATACCCAGCCGGACGGCGAGTTCGTTCAGTGTAGGGGCGCTCGTGACCACTCCGGGCGGGTAGATGCCGCCCGGCATGGTGCGCCCCAGTCCGTACCGCATGTGGTGATTCTCGTCCCAGACCATGAAGATCGGCAGGTTCTGCGGACGCCCCTGCGCGTCTTGCTGCAAGGCGCGGGCCACGATGTCGGAATGAAACGAGTCGTCACAGAAGCGCTCACCTTCGCGGTTGACCAGGAATGTGTGCGGCAGGCAATGCTCGAAACATGCCCGGTAGCCAGTGTCGCCGTCGAATGCCGGCGTCAGCAACTGGTACCCTGGAATCACCGGCGCAGCCCAGGCCGGCAGGGCATGGACCGCGCCGGACAGATCCTGGACCAACTGCATGGCGTCGCCAGTGACGGTGCGTGGTGTGACACTGCCGCCATCTTGCGCCGCGATGCCGGTGAATCGCTCGGCGTGTTCGCTTGACCAGTCATGGGCGCCGGTGGCAAGGATGACGGCGCCGCGCAGTTCCACCTCGCCATGGGGGCTGTGGCAGACCACGCCAATGACTGCACCGTTGGCTTGTACCAGCCTGATGACCGGGTGGCTCAGCAATACGCGCACGCGGCGTTGCAGCACGGCGTGCCACAGCGCGGCGATGATGCCGGTGCCGAAGGTCAGCACATCCTGTTCTTGGCGGCGCGCGACGAGTTCCTGGTCCCAGCGCGACTTGCTTGACATGCCGCCCCAGGAAAACATCTCGCCATAGGTGATGCCCACCGGGAAGTGCGGACTGACATGGAGTTGCGCACGCGCGCTGCCCAGGCGCTTGCCGTCGAAGGCGGCACCGGTGAGATAACGCCCGGTGGCGCGGGCACCGGGCAACTGAGGATAAAAGTAGTCCGGGTAGTCGGGAATGGTCTCCCAGCAGATCGCACCCACGTGCTCCAGCCAAAAGGCGGCTTCGGCTGCACCCCGGATCCAGCGTTCGCACAGGGCCGCATCGACACTCGATGGATCGCGTGCGGCCGCCGCGTGCACGTAGGCCATGGTGTCCTCGACGCTGTCCTGCAGGCCCAGACGGCGCGCCACATGGTTGGCGCCAATCCACACCTGACCGCCGGAGTAGGCGGCTGCACCACCGATCTTGTCCGACTTCTCCACAAGCACGACGTCCAGGCCTTGCTCTGCCGCGGTGATGGCCGCTGTCAGGCCGCCGATGCCGGCGCCGACGATGATCACGGGGTTCTTGTCCATTGAGGTTCAGCTCCTTGGCTGGGGTGACGGATGTTGTGGCGAAGCGCGCAGCAAGAAGGCGGCGTCAGGCGACCACACCCATGCCATCGACTGTAGTACCTGTCATAGGCCGGAAAGCGGCCTTGTCACTACGGAGAACCCCTATGGCACCGCGGTCCGATGCGGCGCCATACTGCGTCAACCACCCCGACACCACATGAATGACATTGACTCTGTGCGCGCGATGCAGCGCGTGTTGCGTGAGCAGGGCCCAGCGGCCGATCCGTTGGCCGTGGTCCGGGCCCATGTGGCTGCAGTGCACAGCGGCGATCCGCAGTTGATGGCGGCAGACTATGCGCCAGGAGCACGCATCACGCGCGGCAGCATGCTGGTCGACCCGCAGAGTTATTTTCCGACGGTGGTGCAGCGGCTTGGCGCGAGCCGCCTTGTTGTCGAGTCCCTCGCACTTGCGGCGCCTGACCCGATCGGCGCCACGGGACGTGTCGTCACCATGCACTGGCGGCTGGAAGGCGGCCAGGCGCATGGCACCAGCGGCACCGATACCCTGCATGTGCAAGGCGACCGCATCGTGGCGCAGCATGTGCAGTTGCACACTGCCGACTTTTGACGCTTTTCAGCGCCCACCCGACACGTCGATGGTGGTTCCGTGCACGTAGGATGCAGCCGGGCTCAGCAGCCAGATCGCAGCCTGCGCAATCTCGTGCGGCTGACCGACCCGGCCGATAGGAATGGTTGGCGCGGTCTGGCGCATGAGCGCCGCACCGCCGATGGGCTCCAGGATGTCGGTGGCGATCATGCCCGGGCGCAGGCCGACGACACGGATTCCCTCGGCCCCCACCTCGCGTGCCAGGCCGGTGGTGAAGCTGTCGATGGCGCCCTTGCTGGCGGCATAGGCGACCATGCCGGCGACGCCGCCCAGCCGGGCGGCAGCCGACGAGATATTCACGATCACGCCACCAGCGCCGCCGTGGCGCGGTGACATGCGCCGGATGGCCGCGCCGGCGCAATAGATGCTGGCAAAGGTATTGGTGGCAAACAAGGCCTGCAGAGTCGTTTCGGTATGCTCCTCCAACGGGCGTATCGCGCCCCCGATACCCGCGTTGTTGATCAACGCCGTGACCGGCCCGAAATGCCGGTCGGTCTCACGAAACAGGTATTCCACCGCTGCCGGGTCGGATACATCGGCGGCCACGGCAATCGCTTGCGCGCCAAGGTCGGTGATTTCTGCCACGACCGCCAGCGCCGCTTCTTTGCTGTGGCAATAGTTCACGACCACCTGGTAGCCGGCCAGCGCGCCCAGGCGTGCACAAGCCGCACCAATGCCGCGCGAGGCGCCGGTGACGACCAGTACGCCGGTATGTGCACCGACCAGCGGTGGCTGCCGGTTGTCCATCAGGACCGTGCCGTCAGCACCAGCGGGTTGACGATATAGGGTGGCGTGCGCCCGGCGGCAACATCGCGCACGGCGCGAAATGCGCTTTCGGCCAGGCCACGCATGCATTCGTCGGTAAAGCAGATGCCGTGCGGTGCCAGCACCACGTTGTCCATCTGCAGCAAGGGGTTGGAGACAGGTGTTGGTTCCTCTTCGAACACGTCGAGCCCGGCGCCTGCAATGGCGCCACTTTGCAAGGCTGCCACCAGGGAGCGCTCATCGACAATCGGGCCGCGTGCGGTATTGACCAGGTAGGCGCTGCGTTTCATCAGGCCCAGCAGGCGTGAATTGACCAGGCCGCGGGTGTGTTCATTCAGCGGGCAATTGATGGTCAGGAAATCCGACTCGCGAAACAGGGTGTCCATATCGACCAGCGTCACACCGAGTGCAGCGGCCAGCGCCGGATCGGCCACCGGATCATGCGCGAGACACCGCATCTCCAGAGGTTTCGCCAGGCGAAACAACTCGGCGCCGATGTTGCCCATGCCGACCGAGCCCAGCGTGCGGCCGGTCAGGCCGGTGCCGATATGGTCCATCTTTTCGCCCCAGCGGCCGTCACGCGTCAGGCGGTCCTTGATCAGCATTTTCTGCGCCAGCACCAGGACAAAGGTCAACGCCGAGGTGGCGACCGGGCGTCGCACACCGTCCGGGGCAATCGTCAGCAGCACGCCAGCGGAGGTGCAGGTAGGCACGTCGATGCTGTCGTAACCGACGCCAAAACGCGCGATCAGCTTCAGGCGCTGGTCTGCGGCACCCAGGCTGCCGGCCTGGACCCGGGTGAACATGGCGCAAATCGCGTCGTAACGCGCTGCCTGTGCTGCGCTGATGTCCACGCTGGGTTGCTGCATGTACTCCCATTCGATGGCCGGGTCGTCCAGCACATGCAGCACCTCGGCGCCGAAGATCGGCGTGCCGTCGGACTTCAGCACATCGGCAGTGATGCCAACGCGAAATTTATGCATCCAGCGTTCCTCCGAAGGGCAGGTTCAGGTCGCACCCTGCATCATGCGCGGCAACCACAACACCAGCTCCGGCACATAGGCGACCAGCAAAATCACCGCCAGCCAGGCTCCGGTGAACGGAAGCAGCATGCCCAGCGACTCGCTGTAGCGTATGCCGGCGATCTTGCACGCCACCATTGCCAGCACCCCCACCGGCGGCGTGACCGAACCCAGTACCAGCAGCATGATGGTGACGATGCCGAAGTGGACCGGGTTGTAGCCAAGATGGGCGATCAGCGGCGCCATGATGGGCACCACGATGATCAATGCCGGCACCGGCTCCAGAAAGGTGCCAAGCAGGAAGAAAAACACGATCAGCACCAGCATGGCCAGCTTCGGGTCGCTGGTGATGGACAACATGAGCTGCAGCGCGGCCTGGCCGACACCAGCGCGGCTGAGCACCCAGCTGAACAGTCCGGCGCCCGCCAGCGTGACCAGTGCACCCGCCGTCATGCTGGCCGCAACGGCAAAGTTGCGGTACAGGGACCCGGCGCTGTGGCGCCGCGCGATCAGCCCGAACAGCAGTGCGTACAGCGCCGCAACCGCGCCCGCTTCGGTGGGCGTGAAAACACCGGACAGAATGCCGCCGATGATGATGACCGGCATCAGCAGCGCCGGTATTGCACGCCCGGTGGCATTGGCGCGCTGGCTCCAGTTGGAGCGGGCCGAGGGTTTGGCGCCAGCGCCAGGAGCCATGGTCCAGGCCAGCGCCAGCATGGCCAGCCCCGCGAGAATGCCGGGGACGACACCCCCCAGGAACAGCGCGCCGATCGATACACCGGTGACCGAGCCGTAGATCACCGCAATGATGCTGGGAGGAATGATGGGCGCCATCATGGCTGCACAGGCCGTCACGGCCACCGCAAAGGCTGGTTTGTAGCCTTCGCGCTTCATGGCCGGGATCATGATGGAGCCGATGGCCGTCAGGTCGGCCAGGGCCGATCCCGAGATGGCACCCATGAACATGTTGGTCATGATGTTGGCCTGTGCCAGGCCGCCGCGGACGTGCCCGATCAAGGCGCGCGACATGTTGACCAGGCGTTCGGTGATGCCGGCCACACTCATCAGTTCGCCGGCCAGCACAAACAGCGGCACCGCCAGCAGCGAAAAATTGTCCAGCGCCTCGTAGTACTGCTGCGCCAGTATCAGCACTGGCAACTGGCCGTCGATCAGGATGGCCAGGATGGCAGCCAGGCCCATGCAATAACCGATCGGCATACCCAGCACCATGAAGACGCAGAACAGCCCGAGCATCCAGCTGATCGTCATAAGGTCGGGTCTACCGCGTGTTCCGCCGGGAGCCGGCGCTTCCAGGTCAACAGCGTCAACAAGGCTTCAATGCCGGCGCCGGCTGCCAGCGCCATGTAGACCGTCCATTTGGGGATTTCGAGGGTGGGTGACTGCTGCAGCCAGGTACGGTTCATCAACTCGATGGCGGCCCACATCAGCAGGAGACAAAAGCCGATCGTGAGGGCGTCTGCGACACACACCACGATACGTTTGCCGGCCGGCGGCAATATCAGTTCCAGCACTTCGATCCGGATATGGCCACGTG
>JANOTG010000294.1:0-7760 GCA_031416215.1 Betaproteobacteria bacterium | reverse complement strand
CCAGGGGCCTGGGGGCCGCCATCTGCTTACGCGCCGTACAGGCCGGGTACCGACTCGGGGTACTCGACATGAAGCTCGCTGACTGCGAGGCTTTTGTGCGCACCCTGCCAGGTTCCGGCCACAAGGCCTTGCAGGCGGATGTGACCGACGAGCACCAGGTGCACGCCGCGTTCGAAGCCTTCGGCGCGGTGCCGGATCTGGTGGTCAACAACGCCGGCATCGTGCGTTTCGGGCCCTTGCTGGAGCAAAGCGTGGACGACTTCCGCACCGTGCTCAATGTCAATCTCACCGGCACCTACATCGTTGCACGGGAGGCCGGCCTGCGTATGGTCCAGCGCGGCAGCGGCGTGATCATCAACCTGAGCTCGCTCAATGCGCTGACGCCAGGGCCTGGCGCCGGCTCCTACCCTGCTGCCAAGGCCGGAGTCGCCAATCTCACCGAGCATTTGTCGCTGGAGCTGGGGCCACAGGGCGTGCGCGTGAACTGTGTCGCGCCCGGATTCATCGACGGTGGCATGTCGGCACCGATCTTCGCCGACCCGAAGGTTCGCGCGCTGCGCGGCGGCGGCGTGCCCCTGCGCCGGCTCGGCAGCGTCGAAGACGTGGCCAACGCGGTAATCTGGCTGGCATCCGACGAGGCGGGCTACATCACCGGGCACCAGCTGGTGGTCGACGGTGGTGTGGCGCACAGCGTGCTGATGCAGCTGCCGCGCAACGCCAAGTAGGGCCGCGGCTTTTTCATGGCCCAGGCATTCGTCCTTACCGGTGGTGTCAGCCATCCCTTCGGTCAGGCCGCGCCAGTGTTGTGCGGCATTCTGGAGGCTGCAGGTTTTCAGGCGCGCAGCACAGAGAGCGTGGGTGAGTTGCTCGGGTGGTTGCGGCAGGATGCGAGCGCACTGCTGGTGGTCTATGCCCTGCGCTGGAGCATGACCCAGCATGAGCGGTTTGCGCCCGACCGGGCGCGCTGGGCGGTCGATCTTTCAGCGGCGGAACGAGGCGCCATTACCTCCCATGTGGAGCAGGGCGGTGGACTGCTGGGGGTCCACACGGCGACCATCTGTTTTGATACCTGGCCGCAATGGCGCGATCTGCTGGGTGGTGCCTGGGTGTGGGGAAAATCCAACCATCCGGCGTGGGGCCCGGTCGAGACCCGGTTGAACCAGGAGCATGTGTTGACCCGTGGCTTGCAGCCCTGGCATGGTTCGGACGAGGTGTATTCTGACCTGGACCTGGCGCCCGGCATCGATGTGGCCATGTGGGCGCGTGTGATACCGGCGTCCGATCCGCCGGCAGCGCCGCTGGCAGAACAAGCCTCGGTGTGGACCCATCGTTTCGGCCGCGGTCGCGTGGTCTACAGTGGTTTGGGCCACGACGCGATGTCACTTCGCCACCCGACCCACCAGCGACTGCTGAAGCGGGCAGCGTTGTGGGCCATCGGCCAGCCGGATCAACTTGTGGAGACCCTGTGATGCGTGAAATCAAAGACATGTCGGTATTGGTGACCGGTGGCGGCTCGGGTATCGGTGAAGGTGTGGCGAGGCTGTTCGCAGCGCGTGGTGCCAAGGTGACCATCACCGGCCGGCGCCGGGACAAGGTGGAGGCAGTTGCGGCATCGATCGGGTCGGCGTGTCGTGCGGTGGTGGGTGACGTCACGGTTCAGGCGGACCGCCAGGCCATGCTCGATGCGGCAGTGGCGCACGGCGGAAAACTCGACGTGCTGGTCAACAATGCCGCCAACATGTACCGCCAGGCCGTCGGCGAATACACCGAGGAGTTTCTCAAGGAGGCCTTCAACACGAATGTGGTGTCGAGCATGATGCTTTCCAGCATGGCCGTGAAGCTGCTCGAGTCAACGCAAGGCGCGATCATCTTTCTCGGCTCCATCCACAACCGGCGCGCCTATCCGGGAGCGTCGCCGTATGCCACCACCAAGGCCGCAGTCGAGGGTCTGACCCGCGTCATGGCGGCAGAGCTTGGACGGCGCCAGATCCGCGTCTGTTGTGTGTTGCCGGGTGCAGTGAGCACCGAGATCAATCTGCGTGCGGGGTTGCTCACGCCGGAGCAGGCAGCGGCGCGTTATGCCGCCATTGCGCCCGACCATGCTCTGGGGCGGATCGGCTCGACACTGGATGTGGCGGAGGCCATCGAGTATCTGGTGCGCGCCGAGTGGGTCACTGGCGTGGCGCTGGAAGTCGATGGCGGCCTGGGCCTGGGTGTCTCCAATTTCTGAGGCCCGAACGGGGCTGGCTCGACAGATTTGGCCGGCTTGGTTGGAGGCCGTGCTGCCGTGACGTTGTCACACAAGATCATCCAGAATGCGTATTACGTGGTCGATCTCGACCAGGCCATCGAGCGCTGGCACCGCTTGTGGGGTATCGGCCCGTTTTTTGTACGCCGCCATATCGTGCTGGGCGAAGTGACCTACCGCGGCGTGCCGACGCAGCTCGACATGTCGGCGGCTTATGTGCAGGCGGGTGCGCTGCAGATCGAACTGGTCACGCAGCACAATGATGCGCCATCAGCCTTCCGCGATGTTTTTGCGCCGGGCCAGGAGGGCTTGCATCATGTGGCGGTGATCCCGGATGACTACCTGGCAATGCTGGCGCACTATGCCGCTTTGGGCTACCCGGTGGCGACCGAGTTGCGCACCGCCGCGGGGCGCGGAGCCGCCTACATCGATACCCGCCCCTTGCTGGGCCATATGACCGAGGTGTATCTGCCGAACGACAACCTGGTTGCCCTGTACCGGGAGGTTGCCGCTGGCGCGGCCTCATGGGACCGGCGCGTGTTGCGCATCGAGGTCGATCCGTCGACATAGACGCTGCAGGTCACGTTGGCCGCCGACAGCGTTGTGAAGCGTACAAAAAAAAGCGCCAGCATCACTGCTGGCGCTGTGGTTGTCGCGGGCGGCCTACTTGACAGCCTGTATCTGCTCGTAAACTCCAGCGCCCCACACCTTGGGCGCAAAGTCTTTCCAGACGTCCTTGGTTGCTTCCTGGAAAGGCGCAACAGCAGGTTTTGCCACCGTCACACCGTTCTTGCGGAACATATCCGCCAGCTCGCCCTGTTTGGCCCATTCGCGCTTGGTGATCTCGTCAGCCACTTCCTTCCAGGAGTCGCGCATGACCTTCTGCGTGGCGGGTGTCATCTTGTTCCAGATGTCGTCGTTCACAACCGTGTTGGTGACGTTGAAAATCCATTCGACGAGTGCCAGATTCTTGGCGACTTCCCAGTGTTTGTTGTCCGCCATGTAGGCCAGCGGACCTTCCCAACCATCGGCCGTGCCCTGCTGCAGAGCGGTGTAGAGCTCGGGCGCGGCGATCACCACCGGGCTGGCGCCCAGGGCGCGCAGCGACGCAACAATGGTCGGAATTTCTGGTGCGCGGATCTTCATTCCCTTGGCGTCGGCCGGGCTGTTCAGCATGCGTTTGTTGGTGAGAAAAATCCGTGAGCCGTTGACCAGGTAACCGATCTGGCGCACCCCGGTTTGTTTGTAGAAATCGTCCTGCCACTTGGTGCCGACCGGGCCAGCCAGCACTTTTTGCGCATGATCCAGGTCACGGAAGATGAAGGGCATGAACAGCAGGTCGTACGTCGCCGAGCCGGTGGCACCGATGGAGCCGATGCCGATGGTGCCGAGTTTGACGCCATCCATGATCTGACGCTCACCGCCGAGCTGGTTGCAGCAGAACACCTCGATTTGCACCTTGCCACCGGTGCGCTCGCGAACCAGGTTGGTGAACTTGGTGATGCCTTCCAGGTAGATCCCGGGCTGCTGGACGGTTGCGAAGCGGAACTTCAGGTCCTGTTGTTGTTGCGCGGCCGCAGGCGCCACGAGAGCCGCGCTGGCCAAGGCCGGTAAAAGGCATTTCCCCACGGTGCGCAGGATGCCTGCTGCGGTAAACGATTTGAGCGATAAAAACATCATGTCTCCTTTGGTTGTCGATCTTCAAGAATAACGCAAGGCGGGGTACGGCAGTTGACAGTGCTGGTCTATCGGTGCCCTTCGTACCACCCGAAGTCGCCGGGAAATTATGTCATCGATACAGCATCTGCGGTATCCACAGGACGATCTGCGGAATATAGGTAATCAGCAACAGCACCAGTATCAGGATCCATATGAATCCCATACATGCCCGGGCCACGGCCATGACCGGCGCCTTGCTGATCGCGGCCGTGACGAAGATGTTTACTCCCACCGGCGGCGTGAGCGAGCCAATCATCAGGTTGAGGACAATCACCACGCCAAAGTGCACCGAGTCGATACCCAATTGGTTTGCCACCGGGAACAGGATCGGAACCGTCAGGATCATGATCGGTATCGGCTCCATCACCGTGCCCAGGATCAGCACAATGATGTTGACGATCATCAGGAACACCCATGCTTCCTGCGTCACATTGGCCAAAATGCCGGCCACGATTTTCCCCAGGCCTTCTGCTGTGGTGATCCAGCCAAACAACTGCGCGACCGCCACTGTCACCATGACGGCGGCCGACGTGATGGCAACGGTCGAAAAAATCTCCACCAGATCGCCCAGCTTGATCTCCCGGTAGATGAAAACACCGAGCACAAATGCATAGGCCACCGCGATCACCGACGCTTCGGTGGGTGTGGCGAAGCCGGTCAGGATGGTCCCGAGGATCACGACCGGCAGGCCAAGGGCGAGGGCTGCGTCTCGCGTGGCGAACCAGAACTCAGGCAGCGTGGCGCGCTTTTCCTTCGGCAGGTTCTTCTTCAGCGCATCGCGGTAGACCACAAACATCATGGCCACCGCCATCAGCAAGCCTGGCAGGATGCCGGCAGCAAACAATTGCCCCACCGAGACACTGACCATGGAGCCCAACACCACAAACATCAGGCTGGGCGGGATGATGGGCCCGATACAAGCTGCCGCGGCGATCACAGCCGCCGCGTATTCGGGGGTGTAGCCACGCTTCACCATGCCCGGAATCAGCACCGACCCGGTCGACGCGGCATCCGCTACCGCGCTGCCGCTCATGCCTGCCATGATGACGTTGGTGACGATGGAGACCTGCGCCAGGCCACCGCGCACATGCCCTACCAGAACGCCGGCGAAGGCCACCAGGCGGGTGGTCACGCCGCCGCGTGTCATCAGCTCGCCAGCCAGCAGGAACATCGGCACCGCCAGCAGCGGGAACGAATCCACACCTCCTACCAGTTGTTGCGGAATCAGGGTCAGCGGCAGCGGCATGTCACCGCCACGCGTGGCCAGCAGGTAGACCAGGCTGGCCATACCCATGGCCGAAAACAGGTCAAGGCCCAACGCCAGCAGAATCAGGAAAACGACGAAAAGCAGGGTCAACATGGCATCAGTCCCGGGCGGCCACGTGAACACCCATCAGGCCACGAATTTCGACCCAGACCCGCTGCAACTCATAAATCAGCATCAGGCTGCAGCCAACTGGAACGGCAGCGAAAAACCAGGCCTTGGACAGGAACGGCAGTGATGTCAGAGGCTGGAATGCCAGCCGCGGCAGCATGGTGGAGCTGTAATACAACACGCAGCCAAGGAAGATGATTGCCACGGTATTGGTGAAGAGGCGCACCCACGGCTGCACGTTTCGCGGCATCAGCAATACCAAGCTGTCGATCTTGAGGTGTGCGTTGCGTGCAATGGCCAAGGCGCCGCCCACGAAGGTGGCGTAGACAAACACAGTGCGGGCCAGCTCCTCGGTCCAGTCAGGCGGATCGCTCAGTGCGTAGCGGCTGAATACCTGGATGATGAGCAGGATGGCCATGGCAGCCAGCAGCCCCGCACAGACGACCTCGAGCACGCGTGTACCCGGGCCACGGTAGTTGGCATTGACCACGTTCATGTCGCGCTTCACCGGTTCAGTCATCGATTCTCCTTGTTCGACCCATGATGGTGGCTCGCATTGTCACGCGTCCAGCAGGATAGGGTAACAACCCCAGTTGGGCCGCTCGGTCAGGGTGGCCCGGGTCGCCGGTCGGGCCGGGTCGGGTCGGGCATTGCGGTCCAGCAGGGCTTGCACCAACATCGGCACGATGCCGTACTGGTGGCTGGCCGCATCGGTATCGGCGCGTGGCTGCATTCCGCCATCGAGATCACGTCCGAGGCAGGTGTGCACCCCAGTGCCAAACGTCAGTCCCCACGGCGGTACTCCCTCGGGCAGCGCGCGATGCGGGTTGAAGTGTTCTGCGTCAGCGCCGAAGACATGGGTGTCACGGTTCGCTGCAGCCATGTCCACCACCACCCGATCACTGGCGTCGGCCTGTTCGCCGCCCGCCAGGGAAACCGGGCACACCGGGCGACGCTCCGCCACCGGGCTGGCCGGGTGCAGGCGCAGGCTTTCGTGCACGCACCGTTGCAGGAACAAACGGTCGGTGCGTACCCGCTGCGCGTCGTCAGGGTGTGTGGCGCACCAGGTGATGACGTCGTGGAAGGCATGTGTCGTGGCGTTCGCGGTGCTGTGTGAACCGGCCTGCAGGTAGAACGCGATCTCGCGCATCATCAGATCGGGCGGCAAGTCGACCTTGTCCTCGTTGCGCAACAGCACGGTGAGCACATCGCGCGGCAGCGCGTCTTCGGCGACGTCGCCGCTGGCGAAACGGGCCAGCAGATTCCTGCGCCGCGCCATCGACGGCTGGTAGACGTGGGCATCGAATTCGGCCAGCGCAGCGCGTACTTCGGCGCGCACCGTGTCCTTGTCGCGCGTCGAGTGCACGAGGATCGCCCCTTCGCCGAAGATACCTACCAGGCGCAGCAGGCGCTCGGTTTCCTCGGCATCGCCGCGGGGCCGATCGATGCCGGCAAAGTCGGCGGTCAGGTTCATCGTGATGCCAAGCCCCAACTCCATCAGGTCGGCGTGGCCGCGCAGGGCGTGTTGCGCCATGGTCTGCTTCAGCGTTGCCGGGAACACCTCCTGCTCGTAGTAGCGGAAGAAGTCACGCCGGAAGACGCGCAGCTCCAGCAGCCGGCGCGCCCGGTGCGCCGCGCCGTGCAGCACCAGCACGACGTCGGCCATGATGACCGCGCCTTCGTCGTACATGGACTGCGCGAGTTGCTGGTTGCGCAGCGTGTCGGAAGCCGCCTCGTAGTCGGATACCCTGAAAACGCTCATGTCAGTGGCCGCTCATCGAGCAGGATCGGGTAACTCGACCAGTTGTTGCGGATGGTGGACCGGTCCACCACCCCCGGGTTCTGCGGGTCGGGCCGCGCCCCGTGTTGTACCAGTGTGCGGGCGATCAGCGACACCGTGCCCAGATGGTGCTCGCGCGCGGTCGCACCTTCGCGCGGCAGGCTGCCGGCGGCCAGTGTCAGGCCGATACAGGAATGCATGCCGATGCCGAACGACAGGCCGTACGGGCTGGCACCACGCGGCGCACTGCGGTGCGGGTTGTAGTCCGCGGCGTCTTCGCCAAAAATGGTGGTGTCGCGGTTGGCGGCCATCAGGTCGACACTGACCAGATCGTCGGTGCTCACGTCATGCCCGCTGGGCAGGTGCAGCGGGCAGGTCGGCCGTCGACCCGCGGTCGGGCTCGACGGGTGCAGGCGCATGCTCTCGTGCACCGCTTTCTGCAAGAACACGGCATCGTCGGCATAACGCGCGGCATCCTGGGGGTGGCTGGCAGACCAGCTGAAGATCTCGTGCATGGCGTGTGTCAGCGTGTGGATGGAGGTGAACGCTCCGGCCAGCAGGAAAAAGCCGATCTCCTTCATCAGCACCTCGTGCGTGATCGGCGTTTCGCTTTCGCTGCGCAACAGCTCGACCAGCAC
>JANOTG010000293.1:0-8818 GCA_031416215.1 Betaproteobacteria bacterium | reverse complement strand
CTCGATGGGCATCGGCCCGATCAGTTCGATCTTCCACGCGCGCTTCATGCGTTACCTGACGCACCGCCACTTGCTGGATTGCACCGGGCGCAAGGTATGGGGCGTGTTTGGTGATGGCGAGATGGACGAACCCGAATCGATGAGTGCGCTCACGCTGGCAGCACGCGAAGGTCTGGACAACCTGGTGTGGGTGGTGAACTGCAATCTGCAACGGCTGGACGGCCCGGTACGCGGAAATGGCCGCGTCATCGACGAGCTGGAAAAACTGTTCTCCGGCGCAGGCTGGCGCGTCATCAAGCTGATCTGGGGCAGCGACTGGGACGGGCTGTTCGCGCGCGACAGCACGGGCGCCTTGGCGCGCGCGTTTGCCAACACGGTGGATGGGCAGATGCAGACCTTCGCCGCCAAGGATGGGCGCTACAACCGCGACAACTTCTTCGGCCAGAACCCTGAGCTGGTTGCGCTGGCACAGGGCATGACGGACGAGCAGATCGATCGCCTCAAGCGCGGCGGCCACGACCTGGTCAAGATTTATGCCGCCTACGCGGCCGCAGCGGTCCACAGCGGGCGACCGACGGTCATCCTGGCGCATACCAAAAAGGGTTATGGCATGGGTAGTGCGGGTCAGGGCAAGATGACCACCCACAGCCAGAAGAAGTTTGATGGCGCCGAGCTGATCGCGTTTCGCAATCGCTTCAACCTGCCACTGAGCGACGACCAGGCCACCTCGCTGGCCTTCCTCAAGCCAGCCGCCGACAGCGCCGAAATGCGCTACCTGCACGCACGGCGCCAAGAGCTCGGCGGATTTTTGCCCAGACGCGAAACCTACTGCCACATCGTCCCGGTGCCTGCTCCGGAAAGCTACGCCGCATTTGCCACCCAAGCCGGTGGACGCGAGATGAGTACCACCATGGCCTTTGTGCGCATGCTGGGCGGCCTGCTCAAGGACAAGGCGTTGGGCCCGCGCATCGTTCCCATCGTCGCCGACGAGGCACGCACCTTCGGCATGGCCAACCTGTTCCGGCAGGTCGGCATCTATTCCAGCGTCGGGCAGAAATACGCGCCCGAGGACATCGGCTCGGTACTGAGTTACCGCGAGGCACTGGACGGCCAGATCCTGGAAGAAGGCATTTCGGAGGCCAGTGCATTGGCCAGCTGGACGGCAGCGGCCACCAGCTACAGCGTGCATGGCCTGGCGATGTTGCCGTTCTACATCTACTACTCGATGTTCGGTTTTCAGCGCGTGGGCGACCAGATCTGGGCCGCTGCCGACCAGCGCGCACGCGGTTTCCTGCTTGGCGCCACCTCCGGGCGCACCACGCTGGGCGGTGAAGGGCTGCAGCACCAGGACGGCAGCAGCCATCTGATGGCAGCCACCATACCCAACTGCAAAGCCTGGGACCCGGCGTTCGCGGGCGAGCTGGCGGTCATCATCGACCACGGCATGCGCGAGATGCTGGAGCAACAGCAGGACGTCTTCTACTACATCACCCTGATGAACGAGAACTACGCGCAGCCCGATCTGCCCCCGGGGGTGGAACAGGATCTGCTGCGGGGCTGCTACCAGTTCGGCCATTGGCCGGCCCAGGCTGCTGCACCGGCAAACGACGCGACTGCACCGCGCCGGGTCACCCTGCTCGGCTCGGGCGCCATTCTGACCGAGGTCATCAAGGCGGCCGAACAACTCGCGCGTCAAGGCCTGGCGGTCGATGTATTCAGTGTCACCAGCTGGAGCGAGCTGGCACGCGAGGGTCTGGCATGCCAGCCATCCGGGCAGTCAGACGGACCATCCACTGTGCCGTTCATCGCCCGCTTGCTTGCCAACAGCGCTGGCCCTGTCATCGCCGCCACCGACTATGTGCGCGCCGTTCCGGAATCGATCCGCGCCTTCATCCCGCCCGGACGCGCCTACCACACCTTGGGCACCGACGGTTTTGGCCGCAGCGACACGCGCGCCGCCCTGCGCGGGTGGTTTGGTGTCGACGCAGCCAGGATTGCCAATGCCGCCATGGCGGGCCTGCAGTAGCCGTCACCACCGCGTTCACAAAGTCAGGATCGTGCACCCGGTCGTCTTGCGCGCTTCCAGGTCGATGTGGGCCTGCTGCACCTGCGCCAGCGGGTAACGCTGGTCGATGCGGATCTTCACCTTGCCGCTGGTGACGACGGCAAACAGCTCATCCGCCATGGCCTGGGTCGCTTCGCGCGTCGCGATGTGGGTGAACAATGTCTGGCGCGTCACGTAGAGCGAGCCCTTGGCGCCCAGGATGCCGGCGGCAAACGGCGGCGCATTGCCCGACGCATTGCCAAAACTTGCCATCAGGCCAAACGGCGCCAGGCAGTTGAGCGACTTGTCCCAGGTGTCCTTGCCGATCGAGTCGTACACCACCTTCACGCCCCGCCCACCGGTGATCTCCTTGACCCGGGCCTCGAAGTCTTCCGTGTTGTAGTTGATGGTGTGGGCCGCGCCGAGCTCGCGCGCCAGTGCACATTTGGCGTCGCTGCCGGCCGTGCCGATCAGCTGGTAACCCAGGGCTTTGGCCCACTGGCAGGCGATCAGCCCGACGCCGCCGGCGGCGGCATGGAACAGGATGAAATCCCCCGCATGCAAGCCGCCCTGCGGCAGCGTGCGCTTGAGCAGGTACTGGGCCGTCAGGCCCTTGAGCATCATGGCGGCGCCGGTATCGAAATCGATGGCGTCGGGCAGTTTGCAGACACACTTGGACGGCATCACCCGCACTTCGCAATAACTGCCCGGTGGCTGGCTGGCATAGGCGGCGCGGTCACCCACCTTGAGGTGCGAGACACCTGCGCCCACCGCCTCGACCACACCCGAGGCCTCCATGCCCAGGTGCAGCGGCATCGGCAGCGCATACAGGCCGCTGCGCTGGTAGACGTCGATGAAGTTCAGGCCCACCGCCTTGTGGCGGATGCGGATTTCGCCCGGGCCGGGCTCGCCGACCTGGACGTCCACGATCTTCAGGACCTCGGGTCCGCCGTTGCTGTCGATACGTATTGCCTTGCTCATGAAAAATCTCCTCGGATCAAAAAGAATCAGGTGCGCCAGTTTGGCGCGCGTTTGTCGATGAATGCCTGAACACCTTCCAGGGCAGTGGCATCCATCATGTTGCATGCCATGGTCTGCGCAGCATCGGTGTAGGCGGCAGCGATGCCTTTTTCCAGCTGACGGTAAAACAGCTGCTTGCCCATGGTCACCGCCACGCGCGGCTTGGAGAGGATACTCTGGACCAGTTGCTCCACCGCTGCATCCAGCAGGGCGGGCTCGGCCACGGTATTCACCAGGCCCTGCTCCCTGGCCTGCGCGGCGCTGATGAAGTCACCGGTGACCAGCATCTCGAATGCCGCCTTGCGCCCCAGATTACGCGACAGGGCGACACTGGGCGTGGAACAGAACAAGCCGAAGTTCACGCCGCTGACAGCGAATCGGGCATGACTGGCAGCCACCGCCAGGTCACACATGGCAACCAGCTGGCAACCGGCCGCCGTGGCGATGCCTTGGACTTTGGCGATCACCGGAACTGGCAGACGCTGCAGTCCCAGCATCACCTCGGTGCATTGGGCGAACAGGGTCTGGTAATAGTCCAGCGCGGGCGCGGCGCGCATTTCCTTCAGGTCATGGCCGGCGCAAAAAGCTTTGCCGTTGGCGGCCAGCACCAGCACACGCACCGCATCATCGCTGGCCGTGGCATCGAGTTCACGTTGCAAGGCTGCCAGCAGGTCTTCGGACAAGGCATTGAAGGCGTCCGGGCGGTTCAGCGTCAAGGTCTTGACGCCGCGCGCATCGCAGGCGCTGAGCAGGCACGAGGGTGGTGCAGCGTCGGTCATGGTGTGGTTTCGGTGCTCAGGCGGCCAGCGCCTGATCGATATCCCAGAGTATGTCGTCAACATGCTCGATGCCCACCGACATGCGCACCATGTCGGGCAATACGCCGGCGTCCAGCTGTTGCTGGGCATCCAGTTGCCGGTGCGTGGTGGACGCCGGGTGGATGATCAAGGTGCGGGTGTCGCCGATGTTGGCCAGGTGGCTCATGAACTGGGCCGACTCGATGAAACGCACGCCGGCTTCCATCCCGCCCTTGACGCCGAACGCCAGCAAGCCGGACGCGCCGGGTGCGCCGTCCACCATGCGCATCTGCTTCTGGACCAGATCGTATTGGGGGTGGTCGGGCAAGCCGGGGTAATTGACCCAGCTGACACGCGGGTGGTTCTTCAGGAATTCGGCCACCTTGCGCGTATTGGTGCAGTGCCGCTCCATGCGCACATGCAGGCTCTCGGTGCCCTGCAAGATCTGCCATGCCGAGAACGGTGACAGCGTGGAGCCGTAGACCCGCAGCACCTCCAGGCGCGCGCGCATGGTGAAGCCGAAGTCGCCGAAGGTCTCGTAGAACTTCACGCCGTGGTAACCCGGCGAAGGTTCGGTCATGCCGGCAAACTTGCCGTTGTCCCAGGGGAACTTGCCGCTTTCGACCAGTACACCGCCCAGCGTGGTGCCATGGCCGCCGAGGTACTTGGTGGCCGAATGCACCACGATATCGGCGCCATGGCGAATCGGGTTGCACAAAAAAGGTGACGGCACGGTGTTGTCCACGATCAGCGGCACGCCGTGCGCATGCGCCACATCGGCCACGGCGGCGATGTCGAGCACGGTCAGGCTCGGGTTGCCCAGGCTCTCGGCAAACACCGCCCGGGTGTTCGGGCGCATGGCGGCGGCAAAGGCCTCGGGCCTGAGCGCGTCGACAAAGCTGGTCTCGATACCAAAACGTTTCAGGCTCACGGCCAGCATGGTCACGCTGCCGCCGTACAGGGCTCCAGCGGCCACCACATGGTCACCCTGCTGCAGGATGGTCATCAGCGCCATTGCTTCCGACGCCATGCCGCTGGCCGACGCCAGACCGGCGCGCCCACCCTCCAGCGCCGCCACTCGCTCTTCCAGCGCCGCCACCGTGGGGTTGGACAGGCGCGAGTAGATGTTGCCGAAGGTCTGCAGGTTGAACAGGCTGGCCGCGTGGTCGGCGCTGTCGAACACGAAACTGGTGGTCTGGTAGATCGGCAGCGCGCGCGCGCCGGTGGCGCTGTCGGGCACCTGCCCGGCGTGGATGGCGAGTGTCTCGGGTTGGTACTGGTGGTCGGTCATGGTGGTCATCGGATTACCTTCACTCTGCGAGCTGCGGTGCTGAGCACCTTCGGGCGGCCGCGCGGTGCTCATGTCCTTGCGCCAAGCCGTTTGGCGGAAACGATACCGGTGTTCACGCCGACCAGGTTGAGCCCGCCGAACAGACGGCCGTGTTCGATCTTGACACAGCGGTTCATCACCGAGTCCATACCGGCCTCACGCGCCAAAGTGTCGGCCTCCAGATTCATGACACCGATTTGTTGCCACAGGCACTTGGCGCCAATCTGCAGCGCCTGGCGCGCGATCGGCAACACGTCTTCGGTCTTGCGGAACACGTCGACCATGTCCACCGCGAACGGAATGTCAGTCAACTCGGCGTAACAGGACTCACCCAGGATCGGTGTCGCCGCCTTGGCGTAGCGCGGGTTCACCGGGACGATGCGGTAGCCGTGCTCCTGCATGTACTTGGCCGCGAAAAAGCTGGGGCGGTGCCATTCAGCCGACAGGCCGACCACCGCAATCGTGCGGCTCTTGGTCAGAACCCGGCGCAGTTGTTCAATCGTGTTCATGCGCGCGATCAGCAGCGGGCCCGACATCCAATCATTGCGCTGCTTCCGTCGCTGGCGGCGCCCCACCCAGGAAGTTGTTGCCGTGGGAGTAGTCACACGGTGCCTCCTGCATCTCCAGATGCAGCCCGGTGCCATGGTAGGGGTTGGCACGCGCGAGGTCTTCGTCGAATTCGATGCCCAGCCCGGGCGCCGTCGGCGCCAAGATGTATCCGTCTTTCCACACGATCGAATGCTTGATCAGCGCCAGGTGGAAATCGCCTCCGGTCTGGATGGTTTCGACCAGCAGCAGATTCGGGATGTTTGCTGCGAGCTGGATGTTGGCCGCCCACTCCACCGGCCCGGCGTAAAGGTGCGGCGCCACCTGGGCATTGAAGATCTCTGCAATGGCAGCAATCTTCTTGGTCTCCAGAATGCCGCCGGAGCGGCCCAGCGCCGGTTGCAGGATGCTGGCACCACCCGTGCGCAGCAGCATGCCGAACTCGGTCTTGGTGGTCAGGCGCTCGCCGGTGGCGATCGGGATACGCACCGCCTGCGCCACCTTGGCGAATTCCAGCAGGTTGTCGGGCGGAATCGGCTCCTCGTACCACAGCGGGTTGAACTGCTCCAACATCTGGCCGAGCCGGATCGCGCCGTCGGTGTTGAACTGGCCATGGGTGCCGAATAGCAGATCCGCCTTGTTGCCCACAGCGCTCCGGATGGCACGGCACATTTCGACCGATTTGGCGATGTCGGTCATGGCCGGCTGGTGGCCGCCGCGCAAGGTGTAGGGACCAGCCGGGTCGAACTTCAGCGCCGTAAACCCGATGCGCACCATCTCGACCGCGCTCTCGGCCGTCATCTCGGGGCTGCCCCAGAAGGCGTTGATGTCGTGGTGCGGCAGCGGGTACAGATAGGTGTAGGAGCGGATGCGCTGGTTCATCAGTCCGCCCAGCAGGGCATAGACCGGCCGCTGGTGCACCTTGCCAAGAATGTCCCAGCAGGCCATCTCCATGCCCGAGAACGCACCCATCACCGTCGGGTCGGGCCGCTGGGTGAAGCCGCTGGAGTAGCAGCGGCGAAACATCATCTCGATGTTCTCCGGGTTTTCGCCCGCCATGTGGCGCTCGAACACATCGCGGATCACCGCCTCCATGGCACGCGGCCCGACCGCGGCGGCATAGACCTCGCCGTAACCGACGATGCCGGTGTCCGTGACCAGCTTCACAAAGATGAAATAACGCCCGCCCCAGCCGGGTGGACGGTTGCCAACAACGAATATCTCCAGGGTTTTCAGTTTCATGGTGGGATCGGGTGAAAGGATTGGTCAGGATGTCAACGCGGCTGCGTCAACCGCTATTCTCTCGCCAAGTTGTCCAAACCGGTGCAAAGTGGGCCAATAGATTCCAAACCTCGGCCAGGTGCAGTGATCTGGCCTGCGCGGCCGGTGGTGGTGGTGGCGGCATTCCGCCCGTGCCCGAGCCACAGGCCTATGCGCTGATGCTGGCTGGCCTGGCGTTGCTCGGTCTGGCGGCAAGACGGCGCATAGCCCACTGAGAGTCGACTGCCGAGGGCGCCGGCGGCTGCAACTGGGTCATCGGCCCGCAGGGAAATACGGGTCGCGCTGCGGCCCGGCCACAACGCCCGAGTCCATCAGCCGGCCAATGGCGCCGGAGTCCAGCCCCAGGACCTCAGACAACACCGCATCGGTATCTTGTCCCAGCCAGGGTGCCGCCAGCGTCGGCGTGCGCTGCGCGCCGCCAACCCGCACCGCCGTGCCGGCAGCACGATGGTCGCCCACGCCTGCTGTCTGAATCTGCTCGAACACCGGGTTGGCCACCGATACCCGCCCGTCATTCGCCACCAGATCGGACACCGTGCGGTAACGGCCCCAGCACACCTTGTGCGCGCCAAACACCCGTTCGACCTCGGCCAAGGTGCGCACGGCACACCAGCGTTCCACCTGCAGCGCGATGGCGTCACGCGCCGCAAAACGGGCAGGCTCGTTCATGGCCGCCATGGTCGCATCGAGTTCACAGGCCAGGCACAAAGCGCTCCACTGCCCCGCTGAAACACCGGCGACCATCACACGCTGCCCATCCAAGGTGCCAAAGTCACGTCCGAACGCACCGTAGATGTGGTTGCCCAGCGGCTCGCGCTGCTGCTGCAGCAGCTCCGCCTCGGCCATCATGCCCAGATGCGACAGGGAGGCGAACGCCACGTCCGACAGCGCCAGTTTGAGCTCTGCGCCAGCACCGGTCTGGCGGCGCTGCAGCACCGCCGCCAACACCGCACATGCCGCCTGGTAGGCGCAGGCGATGTCCCAGGCTGGCAACACATGGTTCACCGGCGTGTTCACTGAGCCGGCACCGGTGATGGCCGGGAAGCCGGTGGCCGCGTTCACGGTGTAGTCCACGGCGGTGGACCCGTCCGGGTTGCCCGAGATGGTGCAGCTGATGAGGTCCTCGCGCAGAGCGGCCAGCGAGGCGTGGGCCAGCCAGGGCGTGGCGATGTTGGTCAGCAAGACGCCACCACCCTCCCCCGGCGCGGTGATCAGGGCGCGCACCAGTTCGCGGCCCTCGGGGCGGCGGATGTCCACGGCGATGGAGCGCTTGGCCTTGTTCAGCCCGGTCCAGTACAGGCTGCGCCCAGTCGGCATCACGGGCAGGCGACCGTAGTCGATGCCGCCACCAATCAGGTCGACCCGAATCACGTCGGCGCCAAACTGCGCCAGCGTCATGCCGGCCAGCGGCGCGGCGATGAAGGCCGAGCTCTCGATCACCCGCAGCGGGCTTATCAGCTTGTAGTTCAAGGCGGTCTGTCTCCTGACGGTGGCGGCTGTGGTTGGTGCAGGCCGATAATGCAACGGCGATACCCAAGGGTACCAAACCACCTCCACAGAAGACCAACAGCGCATGGAACTACACCCCGAGAACGGCAGCCTGAGCCCGGAGCGGCAGATGCTGCGCGACGCAGCGCGCACCTTTGCCATGCAGGAGGTGCTGCCACTGGCAAACCGGCTGGACCCGGAAAAGGGCGACATGCCGCGTGCCCTGATCGACCAGATGGCGGCGCTGGGCTACTTCGGCATCACCATTGCCGAAGAACACGGTGGCTTGGGCCTGGGCTGTTTCGAATACTG
>JANOTG010000292.1:0-32963 GCA_031416215.1 Betaproteobacteria bacterium | reverse complement strand
ATGGGCCTGCAGCAGACGTTCCATCAACAGCGCCACCGGGATGAACAGCAAGGCACTCATGGCGAAGGCGAACCAGGCCAACACCAGCGGCGCGCCACCGGCATGGAACTTGGTCAATATGTCGGCCGCGGGCTCGCGCAGCACGTCGTCGTAGCCAAAGTGTTCGATCAGCCAGCTGTAGGGCAGGGTGGCGGCGACGAGGAACAGCAGCATGGCCCCGGCCAGTTGCAGTTTCGCTGCCCGCGCGTCGGGCGTTGCATGTCTTGGCATGGTTGTGTTCATGATGGATCCGTGGTGGTTGACGGGATGCCCTGGCCTGCGCCGGGCGGCTGCGCATAGACGCTGGCGCTGAGGCTGCACACGGCTTGGGCGATGCGTTGCCTGCTTTGCGGGTCTTTCAGGTCCAGCCCGGCAAAACTGCCCACCGAGTGCTCGCGCAGTGCCAGGTGCTGCAGGCCGGCCAGCAGCAGTGCGTTGATCGCCGGAGCATCCACACCCGGCGGTGCGTTACCCACGCTGCGGCGCCATGTGTCGACCCAAGTGGCCATGGCCAGCGAACGGGTCTGCTCGAGCTCGGCCAGAGCCTCGGACGGCTCGCACAACTCCCAGGCCAGCAACTTGAGCACCAGGGTGTTGTTGCGCAGTGCTTCGGCGTAGCTGCACAACAGACGCGCCGCCGCCTCGGCATAGGATTCACCCGGGCGCGCCTGCAACGGCGCGCCCAGCCACAGGTCGAGCTGCGAGCCCAGGGCGCGGACAACACCGGCAAGCCCCCCGAAGTGGTAATAGATCAGTTGCTTGTCCACGCCCGCGGCGCTGGCCAGGGCATTGATGCCCAGGGCGGTAAATCCCCTGTCGGCCAGCAATCGCATGGCGGCATCGGTGATGTGTGACTTGGTGGCCTCGGTGTCGTAAGGACGGGAGGGCCGATTGGTACGGGTCATGGAAGTCTCCATTCAGCGCGGCGGATTAAATTCACCGATTGGTGAAATTATATTCACCAATCGGTGAAAAAGCATGTGCGAAGCGATTTTTTGTCAAGTAAGCACCTGCTCGCGGCTAAGATGCCCCATGTCCCGCTTGCGCGCACACGCATGAAGTCGTTTTTCAAACGCTGGTGGCCGTTTGCCCGTTCCGGGCCGGTCGCTGTGGCCGCGACCCGCCGCTCCGATCCGGTACCGGCTGGCGTGGCCAGTGCGCCGGCCGCCATCGACGCATTGATCGCTGTCGGGGCACGCCGACCGCTGGTGTCGGCCAACGGCGCGGTGCAGGGTTATGAGTTCCGGCTCGCCGAGGCGTTACAGAAGCGTCTGGGCCGACGCGTTGACCAGCAAGGACAGGCGGCGTATCTGGCGGCCCTGATGGCGTCGGCGCGCCTCGTGGCGCAAGCCGGCCGCATCGGTTTTGCCCGGGTGCCGGCCGACTGGCTGGTGCATGCCGATGCCGCGCAGGTCGGCGGCAGCATCTGGATTGGCCTGGAGCAGGTTGACAGCCAGGGCGCGGGGCCGGAGTTGCAGGCGGCGCTGGAGTCGGCCATAGTGCAACTGCGTAACAGTGGCGCCAAGCTCGGATGGGGCGCCGACAAGTTGCCGGGTCTGGTGCCGGATTTTGTGCTGCTGCGCCAGGGCGCCGAGCCGATGGCTGCCCTGCTTGGCGCCATGCAGACCTGGCCTGCGGCACTGCGTGCGCGGCCGACCCTGTTGACCGATGTCGCCGACATCGATGACCTGGAATTGGCTCTCGACCAGGGTATCCACATGGTGTGTGGCGCGTTGACAGCGCGTGACCTGGCGGGCAAGCCCGCTGCACTGGTGCAGCTGCGCCCCGAGGTGCGCCGGGTGGGCAGTCTGTTGCAGCAATTGACCGACGACGCACCGAGCTCGGCGATTTTGGGCGAGATCAAGGGTGACGTGGGCCTGTCGGTGCAACTGCTGCGCCGAATGAACAGCGCGAGCCTGGCGCACCTGAATGCCGCCAGCAGCATCGAATCCGCGGTGGCGTTGTTGGGTCGCAATGGGTTGTACCGCTGGTTATCGCTCATGTTGTTGCAGTTCGCCGGCAGCCGCAAGACAGCTGCGGCGCTGCAGGAATCAGCCTTGTGGCGCTCGCGCCTGCTGGAACTGCTGGCAATGGAAAGCCGCGAGCCTGCGGCGGGTCAGTTGTTCACCCTGGGCCTGGCGTCGATGTTGGGCCAGATCCTGGGCATTGGCATGGCCGACGTGGTCAGCACGCTGCGCCTGCCCGATGCCAGTGTGCAGGCGCTGCAACAGCAGACCGGTCCGTGGTACCCCTATCTGCAGTTGGCGCAGTTGCTGCAGGCACAGCGGCTGGACGAATGCGTTGCATTGGCGGATCGCTTTGGCGGGCTGGCGCGGGTCGCCGAATTGTCTAGCGATGCTTGGGCCTGGGCGGCAAACCACGCACAATCGAACGGGGAGGGCGCATGAAGAAGTCTGTCGTCGTGGTCACAGACGCCGTGGTGCCGGCGCCCGCCAGGTAGCGGGTGGGGTCACCAGAGCCGCCTATACCGGCCAGCTGTCGCGCCAGCGGTACCAGGCCACGGAGGGCCCGAGGAACCAGGGGTTGCCCGAATAGAAGGGCCGGGTCTGGAACGGCAGGCCGTTAAGGGCAGTGTGGCCTTCTTTCAGGCCCAGCACCTGCTGCCCCAGCCGCATGCCAAAGTAGCTGGAGGTGCCGACGCCTGCGCCGCAATACCCCATGGCGTAATACGTGCCGTCGTGTTGGCCCACATGCATCAGTTCGTCAAAGGTATAGGCGACGAAACCACACCAGGAGTGGCTGACGCGGGTGTGCTGCAAGGCAGGGAACAGCCGCACCAGATCGGCATGCAGTTTCGGGCCGCTGATGCGTGGATCGGTTTCCTGGTGCGACACACGACCGCCAAACAGGATGCGGCGGCGGTCTGGCGAGGGGCGGTAGTAATACACCACCCGGCGCGTGTCGCTGACGATGCGGTTGGTCGGAAACAACTGGTCCATCAGCCCCGCTGGCAGCGGCTCGGTGGCGATCATGTAGCTGCCGATCGGAATCACACGGCGTTGCAACCACGGTGTCAGTTTGCCGGTGTAGCCGTTGGTGGCGATCACCACATCCCGCGCCAATACGTCGCCGCGCGGCGTCTGCACCACAAACTGCGCGCCCTGCCGCTGGATGGCCTGTACAGCGCAGCGCGGCGCGATCCGGGCACCGGCCGCTTGCACGCGCTCCAGCAGACCCTGGTGGTAACGCGCCGGATGCACCGAGCAATGCTGGCTGTAGACCACACCGCCCCAATACAGGTCGGAGCCGAGTTCGCGGCGCTGCTCGGTGCGCGGCACCACGAAAGCGTCGACCTCCAGGCCTGCGGGTTGCGAACTGATGCGTTTTGCCAGCGCCTCGTACTGCGCCGCGTTGTGTGCAGCATGGAAACGCCCGACCTGGGCGAAGTCGCAATCGATACCCTCGCTGCGGATGAAATCGCCGATCCAGGCCAGCGAACGCTGGCCTTCCTTCAGGATGTCAAACGCCTTCTGCTTGCCATGGCGCCTGGCGAGCAGATCGAAGCTGGGTTTGATGCTGGTCGAGATCTGCCCGCCATTGCGGCTGCTGCAGCCCCAGCCAGCATCTTCAGCGTCGAATATCAGCGTCGAGCGGCCACCACGCGCCGTTTGCAGCGCCGCATGCAGGCCGGTGTAACCAGCGCCGACCACCACGACGTCGACGGTCGTCGGCAATTCGGGTTCGGGGAGCGTGGGACGCGGCACGTCGTCCCACCAATAAGGCGCCAGTGTGCAGCCGTCCATCAGCCCAGCAGTGTTCATGTCCTTGTTTCCATGCGGTTCTTGCTCAGCCACGCCATTGCTGCAACACCAGGTCGGCGCCCTTTTCGGCCAGCATCATGGTCGGTGCATTGGTGTTGCCCGAGGTGAGTGTGGGAAACACCGAGGCATCCACCACGCGCAGGCGCTGCACGCCATGGACCCGTAGTTGCGGGTCGACCACCGCCTGCAGCGGGTCGGGCCCCATGCGGCAGGTGCTGACCGGGTGAAATACGGTGGAGACCCGTTGCGAGATGTCGTCACGCATCTGTTGCTCACTCTGCACGGCGGGGCCGGGCAGGAGCTCGTGGTCGATCACCGCACGCAGCGCCGGTGCAGCGGCCAGGCGGCGCACAAACAACGAGGCCTCCAGCATGTCATCCCGGTCCTGTTGCGTGGCGAGGGAATTCGGCACGATACGCGGCGCCTGCAGCGGGTCTGCACTGCGCAACGCCAGAAAACCGCGGCTGCTGGGCCGGCACGGCTGGGCGCTGAGCGCGAAGCCGGCAAAGGTGTCGGGCGCCGTCAGTTCGCGTTTGCCGGGCACTGCGCGCAGGTAACTCAGAGGCGAAAAATACAACTGCATGTCGGGGTGCGCCAAACCGGGGCGCGAGCGAAAGAAGCCACCACCCTGGTTGACACTGAGCGCCATCGGCCCGCGGCGCAGGCTCAGGTAGCGCATGCCGGCCCACAACTTGCCCCTCCAGGTGCCGAGTTGCGCATTCAAGGTGGGTACGCGGGAGCGGTAGACATGGTCCATGCACAGATGGTCTTGCAGATGCTGGCCTACCGCCGGGCTGTCGGCCACGACTGGAATACCCAGCGCCTGCAAGGCGGCGCCCGGACCGACGCCGGACAACTGCAAAAGTTGCGGCGAGTTGATCGAGCCGCCGGCCAGGATCACCTCGCAGCGCGCGCGACCGCGTAGGTGTTGACCGGATCGCAGATAGTCCACGCCAACGGCCTGACGCCCCTCGAACAGCACCCTCGTCACATGGGCGCCGGTGATCAGCGTCAGGTTGCGGCGCTGCAGGGCCGGGCGCAGATAGGCGGTGCTGGCCGATTCGCGCAAGCCATTGCGGGTGGTGATCTGGTTGATCGCGACACCTTCGTTGGATGCACCATTGATGTCGTGGTTGCGCACCAGCCCGATCTGTTCGCCCGCGCGCAGATAACTCTCGCACAGCGGGTGGACGTCGGCGCTGACGTCGCTCACATGCACTGGCCCGCCGACCCCGCGCGTGGTGCTGGGACCATGGGCGCTGTCTTCGAGCTTGATGAAATACGGCAGCACATCGTTCCAGCTCCAACCCGGGTTGCCCAGGGCGGCCCAATCGTCGTAGTCGCGTGGTTGTCCGCGCACAAACACCATCGCATTGATGCTGCTGGAGCCGCCCAGCACCTTGCCGCGCGGCCAGTAACCCGGGCGGTTGGCCAATTGCGGGTCGGGCTCGGTGCGGTACATCCAGTTCACCGCCGGGTTGTAGAACGACATGCCGTAGCCTATCGGTGTCCTGAGCCAGAACCGCCGGTCGCTGCCGCCGGCTTCGAGCAACAACACCCGGTATTTGCCGCATGCTGTCAGTCGGTTCGCCAGCACACAACCGGCTGACCCGGCGCCCACCACGATGAAGTCAAACTCGGTCACGGACGATCAGTGGCAACAACACAGGTCCGAGCTTGGCACAACCGGTGGACTGGTGCACAGGTCCGTTTTGAAAGAAATGTCAAACCACCACACCCGCGCCGCGTCGTCGGTGCACGGCAGCCTGGCTGCGGCGGCTCTCCAGCACCTCTGCCAGCACCTTGGTGCCAGCCTCGATCAGCGCGGGCGACACGCCGCCGAACCCGAGCACGAGGCCGTTGTCGGCCACCGGCGACAGCGCAAAACGGCCGATGGGCGAGGCCGTCACCTGGCGTTGCTCGGCGTCACGCGCCACGGCGACCTCGGAGACCGTCGCTGGCAGGGTGCCGATCGTGTGCAAGCCGCTGTGTGTCGGCACCACGTCGAGCAGCCCCGCCAGGTGCCGCCCGGCGGCCGCCAGCAGCGCCGCGTGGCGCTCCAGATAGACCTGCCGCATACGCCGCACATGGGCCGAAAAATGCCCCTCATCGATGAACTCGGCCACCAAGCCCTGGGTGTGTGACGGCACGCCCTGCAGGTACTTGCTCATGATGGTGCAAAAGGTATCGACCAGCGCCGGCGGTGCCAGCAGGTAACCCAGGCGCAGGGCCGGAAACAGCGACTTGCTGAAGGTGCCGACATAGATCACCAGGCCGGTGGTATCGACACTCTTGAGTGTCGGAGGCGGTCGCCCGCCAAAGAAGAACTCGCCGTCGTAATCATCCTCGATCACCCATGCGCCAGCCTGCTCGGCGGCGTGCAGCAAGGCGAAACGGCGCGCAAGGCTCATCACACAACCCAGCGGCTGCTGGTGCGACGGTGTCACGAAGGCGAGCCGGAATTGCGGGCTCAGCCGCAGGCCGGCCTCCACGCACAGCCCCTGCGTATCCACCGGCACCGGCACCAGATCAGCGCCACAGGCCACCAGGCTGTTGCGCGCGCCGATGGCGCCGGGGTTTTCGAACCACACTTTTTCGCCCGGGTTAAGCAGGGTTGTGCCGATCAGGTGAAACGCCTGCTGGGCGCCTCCGACGATGAACAACTGGTCCGGGTCGCAGGTGATTCCGCGGTTTGCCCGCAGGTGTGCCGCCAATGCGCGGCGCAGTTGCGGCGACCCGTTCGGGTCTCCGTAACCCATGATCTCGTTGCGCCCGCCGCGCAGGTATTTGGCCGACAGTCGTGCCCACTGCGCCATCGGGAACACATCAAATGCCGGCAATGCGGTGGTGAAGGCGCGCGGCAGATGCGGCAAGCGCTTCCGGTCGCCGAAGCGGTCTACTGCCTGCGCCATCAGGCGCGACAACGTGGGCGCAAGCCGTACCACGGACGCGACGTCGGGCTGGGGCGGTTTGGGCCGCGTGGCGTTGAGCACGGTGCTGACAAAGGTGCCAGCGCCGGTGCGGGACTCCACCAGACCCTCGGCGACCAGCCGGTCGAACACCTCGATCACGGTGGTGCGAGACAACCCGAGCTCACGCGCCAGGGTGCGGCTGGCCGGCAGCCGTTCACCGGCCAGAAAACCACCACCGAGGATCATTTCGCGCAGCGCCACACACAGCTGGGTGCTCACCGGCTGGTGTGATGCACGGTCGATCTTGATCGACAGGAGCAGTGAGCCGCCGGCGCGTTTGACCATCATTGCTCCTTTTGCACAGTGCAAATAATGGTATCACCCATTGTTCAAAATGGACCTGTGTGGCAGTCCATTTCGACGCCATCATGGGCCTTTCTGCGACTACTGCGGGTTACGCCATCTGCCATGAAAATCCAGCGCATCGAGTCTTTCTGCAATGAGTTTGTCGGCTTTGTACGCGTCACGGCGCAAGATGGCGCGCAGGGCTGGGGCCAGGTGTCGACCTACAACGCGGACATCACGGTGCAGGTGCTGCATCGCCAGGTCGCGCCCTGGTCGCTGGGGCACAGCGGCATGGACATCGACGCGCTGATGGACCGCATCAGCGAGCGCGAACACAAGTTTCCGTCGTCCTACCTCTACCGCGCCATGTGTGGCCTGGACACCGCCCTGTGGGATCTGCGTGGCAAGCAGGAAGGAAAACGCGTGGCTGAATTGCTGGGTGGTGTGGCGCGCCCGCTGCGCGCCTACGCCTCGTCCATGAAGCGCGACATCACACCGGCGGACGAAGCCGCCCGGCTGCTGGCGCTGCGCGACCAGTTTGGTTTTGATGCCTTCAAGTTCCGGGTCGGCTCCGAATGTGGGCATGATGTGGATGAATGGCCCGGTCGCTCGGAAGACATCGTGCCGACGGTGCGCCGCGCGCTGGGAGATGGCGTGGAGTTGCTGGTCGACGCCAACAGCTGTTATTCACCGCGGCGCGCCATCGAGGTCGGCCAGATGTTGCAGGACAACGCGGTGTGCCATTTCGAGGAGCCCTGCCCGTACTGGGAGCTGGAGCAGACACGCGAGGTGCGCGAGGCGCTGCAGCTCGATGTCACCGGCGGCGAGCAGGACTGTTACCTGCCGATGTGGAAACACATGATCGCGATGCATGCGGTCGACATCGTGCAGCCCGACGTGTGTTACCTGGGCGGCATGGCGCGCACCATGCGAGTGGCGCGCATGGCGCATGCGGCCGGCCTGCCGTGTACCCCGCACAGCGCCAACCTGTCCATGGTGACGCTGTTCACGATGCATCTGCTGTGCGCGATTCCGAATCCCGGCAAGTACCTGGAGCTGTCGATCGAGGGGCCGGATTATTACCCCTGGCAGGAAGGTCTGTTTGTGCAGTCACCCTATGCAGTGCGCGATGGTACGGTGCAGCTGCCCGATGGCCCGGGTTGGGGGGTGGACATCAACCCGTCCTGGCTGGAGCGGGCCACTTACCAGGTGAGCGAGCTGTAGTGGCGGGAAGTACACACAGCGCGGGCTTGCAGGCCCTGGTGCGGGAGGCGCAAAACACGGGCCGGCTGGCAGCATTGCCCGACCGGCACTTTATTGGCGCCGACTGGCGTGCGTCTATCAACGGCGCGCGCATGGAATCGCTGGATCCGGGGACCGGGCGCGCCTTCACCGAGTTCGCCGCCGGAGATGCCGACGATGTGGATCTCGCGGTAGCGGCCGCCAGCGGAGCATTACGCGGCCCGTGGCGCCACCACACGCCAGCGCAGCGCGGCGCCGTGTTGCGCCAGGTAGCAGAATTGATCCGCGTGCATGGCGAGCGTCTGGCCGTGGTCGAATGCCTGGACAGTGGCAAACGCCTGGTCGAAGCGATGGGTGACGTGGCGGGTGCCGCGAACTGCTTCGAGTATTACGCTGGTGCCTGTGACAAGCAGGAGGGCAGCAGCATTCCGCTGGGGCCGGACTACCTGGCCTACACGCTGAACGAACCGGTGGGCGTGACGGCGCACATCATCCCGTGGAATTACCCCTTGTCCACGGCCGCGCGCGGCATTGCCCCGGCGCTTGCAGCCGGCTGTACGGTGGTCGCCAAGCCGGCCGAGCAGACCCCGCTGACCGCCCTGATGCTGGCCGAGTTGTGCCGGCACGCCGGTGTACCCGCAGGGGTGTGCAATGTAGTCACTGGCACCGGTGTGCAGGCCGGAGCGGCGTTGGTGCGGCACCCGGGAGTGCAGCACATCACCTTCACCGGTTCCGTGAGCACCGGGGTCCAGGTCATGCAGGCGGCGGCTTCCAACGTCACCCGGCTGGTGCTGGAACTGGGCGGCTAGTCGCCGGTGCTGGTGCTGGCCGACTGCGACATGGCGGCGGCGGTGGAGAGTGTGCTTGGTGCGATTTTTGAGAACGCCGGACAGATCTGCTCGGCCGGCTCGCGCCTGCTGGTCGCACGCAGCATCCACGACGAATTTGTACAGCGCCTGGCAGAGCGCGCGCGGGCCATGACCTTGGGCCACGGCTTGCGCGATGTCGCCATGGGCCCGGTCAATTCCGAGGCTCATCTGCACAAGATCGCCGGGTTTGTGGACCGTGCACGACAACGTGGAGTGGAGGTGGTGTGTGGTGGAGACGTGGTGGGCGACCCGCAGACCGGCCGCGGCTGGTTCTTTCAGCCCACCATCCTGGACCGACTGGAGCCACTGGACGAAGCGGTGCAGGAGGAGATTTTCGGGCCGGTGTTGTGTGTGCAGACCTTCGACGACCTGGACCAGGCCGTGGCGCTCGCCAATGGCACCCGCTTCGGACTCGTGGCCGGTGTCTTCACGCGTGACTTCGGCGCCGCACACCGGCTGGCGCGCGACATCGACTGCGGGCAGGTGTACATCAACGAATATTTTGCCGGCGGTATTTCCGTGCCCTTCGGTGGCAACAAGATGTCCGGCTTCGGGCGTGAGAAGGGCCTGGAGGCGTTGCGCAGTTATTGCAAGCTGAAAAGTGTTGCGGCGCGAATTGCCCCGGCCTGACGGCGTCGGCGAATGGTATGGTGATGTTTCGAGAATGGCCCTAGTGTGAATACCACCCGGTTTCTACAGTGGTCTGTCAAAAGACAGGCAGGTCCAGACCGGACGTGGCGGGTGTTGGCTTTTATTACAGGAGTGTTGCAATGATGATCAAGCGTTTCAAGAACCGTTTCGTGGCCCTTGCCGCGTCGGCATTGGCGGCGGGTTTTGTCGGCAACGTGTCGGCCCAGCTGACCGTGGTGTCGTTCGGCGGCTCCTACCAGGAGGCACAGAGCAAGGCCTTGTTCGTACCGGCGGCCAAGGCCGTAGGCATCACGATCAAGGAGGAGACCTATACCGGCATCGCGGCGGTCGCGTTGCAGGTGAAGGCCGGCGCTGTCACCTGGGACGTGGTGACCAGCGGTTCGGGCGGCGCTGCGCGCTCCGGTGCCGAAGGCATGCTGGAGCCGCTGGACTACAAGATGATCGACGTTTCCAACTTTGTCGCGGGCGCAGCGCAGCCGTTCTATGTCTGTGGCGACGTGTTTTCCACCGTGCTGGCCTGGAACACCAAGACCTACGGCGACAAGGGCCCGCAGAGCTGGGCCGATTTCTGGGATGTCAAGAAATTCCCGGGCAAACGTTCCTACCGCAAGGGCGGGGAGGGCGTGCTGGAGCCGGCACTGATGGCCGACGGCGTGCCCGCCAACAAGGTGTATGAGGTGTTGTCGGCGCCCGGAGGCATTGAGCGCGCCATCAAGAAGATCAAGGAACTCAAACCCCATGTGGCTGTGTGGTGGTCGTCCGGGGCGCAACATGCACAATTGATGAAGGACGGCGAGGTCGACATGGTCACCGGCTGGAACGGGCGCTTCGATGTGGCCGCCAAGGACGGTGCCAAGGTGGCCTATACCTTCAACCAGGGCCTGGCCGACTACGACTGTTATGCGATCCCGAAGGGCGCGCCGAACAAGGCGAACGCGATGAAGTTCCTGAGCGAGATCAGCAAGGCGCCGGACCAGGCCGAGTTCACCAAATACATCACCTACGGGCCAACCAACAAGAAGGCCTTTGATGGCAACGCCATACCTGCTGCGTATGCCAAGCTGCTGCCATCCCATCCCGACAACCAGGCCAAGCAGTTGCCGATCGACCAGAGCTGGTACATCAAGAACGGTGCGCGCGCCTCTGCTCTGTTTCAGGACATGTTGACCGAATAGGCCGACAGCAGACAGTCCGCCATGGGCAATGCGTCGCTGCCGATCAGCATTGCGCAGGTCACCAAGCGGTATGGCAAGACCTACGCGCTGGACCAGGTCGATCTGGAGATCCGCAGCGGCGAATTCCTGACCTTGCTCGGACCGTCGGGATCGGGCAAGACCACCTTGCTGACCGTGCTGGCCGGTTTCACCCGGCCGGACGGTGGCAGCCTGAAGTTCGGTGACGCCGAAATGATCACCGTGCCGCCACACAAGCGCGACGTCGGCATGGTGTTCCAGAACTATGCGTTGTTCCCGCACATGAACGTGCTCGACAACGTCGGTTTTCCATTGCGCCTGCGTGGTGTCAAGCCGCCAGAGATCACGCAGCGCGCCGAGCGCGCGCTGGACATGGTGCGTCTGGGCGGATTTGGCGCACGCGGTATCGACCAGCTGTCGGGTGGGCAGCGCCAGCGCGTCGCATTGGCACGTGCGATGGTGTTCGAGCCGCGCATCATGTTGATGGACGAGCCGCTGTCGGCGCTGGACAAGCAATTGCGCGAACACATGCAGATCGAGCTGCGACAGCTGCACGACAAGCTGGGCATGACCACGGTCTATGTGACACATGACCAGCGCGAGGCCCTGACCATGTCGGACCGCATCGCCGTCATCAACGGCGGTCGCATCATGCAGCTCGACACACCACGCGCCTTGTACGAGCGCCCGAAGAACCGTTTTGTCGCCGAGTTCATTGGTGAGTCCACCTTCCTGCCGGTGCAGGTGTCCCAGGGCCGGGTGGCGCTTGGCACGCAGATGCTGCGCACCGCCGTACCGGCACCGGCCGACGGCCCGCAACTGCTGATGCTGCGTCCCGAGCGCTTGCGTCTGCTGCAGGCCGGCGAGGCGGCGGACTCGGACTGCAACCTGCTCGACGCCACGTTGCTGGCCACCGTGTACCAGGGCGACAGCTCCCTGTTTCAGATGGCGCTGCAGGATGGCACGCTGCTCAGCGTGCGGGGCGCCTCTGCCGCCCCCACCGCACCGGGTGTCCGGCTGCGCATCGCCGTGGCTGTGGAGGACACCGTGCTGCTGGCTGCGGAGCCGCTGGCGTGACGGCGTTGCCCAACGCCCAGGCACTGCGCCGCAGCGCCTTGTTCGAGCGTGTCGGCCTGGTGGGGCTGGTGGCACCGGCACTGTTTCTGATCGTGGTCACCATGCTGGCGCCGGTGGCCTGGTTGCTGTATCTCTCGGTGTTGTCGGACAGCGGGGCTTTCAGCCTGGAGCACTACCAGCGCATGTGGGAGCACCCGTCCTACGCCCGCACCTTCCTGACCACATTCCAGGTCAGCCTGCTGACCACCGCGATCTGTATCCTGCTCGGTTACCCGCTGTCCTACTTCCTGTCCGAGATTCCCAGGCGCGCTGCCAATCTGTGCATGATCGCGGTGCTGCTGCCGCTGTGGACATCACTGCTGGTACGCACCTACGCCTGGCTGGTGCTGCTGCAGCGGCGCGGGTTGATCAACAACTGGGGTATCGAGCTGGGGCTTTGGGACGAACCGCTGGCGCTGGTGCACAACCTGGCCGGCACCCTGATCGGCACCGTCCATGTGATGTTGCCGTTCATGGTGCTGCCCCTGTATTCCGCCATGCGTGCCATCGACCGCAATTACCTGCGCGCCGCCGCCAACCTGGGTGCCAGCCCGCTGCGCAGTTTCTGGCTGGTGTTTTTTCCCCTGGCCATGCCCGGTTTGGTGACCGGTGCCCTGATTGTTTTCATACTGTGTCTGGGCTTTTACGTGACGCCGGCGGTGCTGGGTGGCGGCAAGGTGATCATGGTGTCGAACCGCATTGCCAATGACATCGAGATATTTTTCAACTGGGGTGCCGCCAGCGCGCTGGGCGTGGTGTTGTTGCTGCTCACCGCCGTGCTGATCCTTGCGGCGGGCCGGCTGGTGCGCATCGACAGGGTGCTGGGCGGGGAGGGGAGATGATGCGCTGGACGCAGCGTCCTGCGACCGAGACCCAGATCACGCACGGCGCGCGGTTGTGGTTGTACGTGCTGGCCATTGTCATCCTGGTGCTGTTGGTGTTGCCGACCCTGCTGGTGATTCCGATGTCGTTCTCGGCCTCGCAGTACCTGGAGTTCCCGCCCAGGCAATGGTCGCTGCGCTGGTACCAGAGTTATTTCAGTTCCAGCTCGTGGATGCAGGCCACGGCGACCTCGATCCAGGCGGCGCTCCTCACCGCCCTGGTGTCGACGCCGCTGGCGACCATGGCAGCCTACGGCCTGCATGCCTCGCGACTGCGCCACGCCAAATGGTTGACCATGCTGCTGCTGGCACCCATGGTGGTGCCGGTGATCCTGATCGGCATCGGTGTGTTCTACGCGTATGTCAAGCTCAAGCTGGTCAACAGCATGCTCGGGCTGGTGCTGGCGCACAGCATGCTCGCCATCCCTGTCGTGATGCTGGTGGTGGGCTCGGCGCTGCGTACCTATGACATGGACCAGGAGCGTGTGGCGCGCAGCCTGGGCGCCTCGCCGCTGCGTGCCTTCATGCTGGTCACCCTGCCGCAGATCAAGTTTGCGGTCGTCACTGGCGCCGTGTTGGCCTTCCTGACCTCCTTCGACGAAATCATCGTGTCCCTGTTCGTGTCGGGTGGTGCCAATTCCACCCTCACCCGCAACATGTTCAACGCCTTGCGCGACCAGGTGGACCCGACCATCGCGGCCATCTCGACCATCATCGTGGCCGTCACTTCGCTGCTGCTGGTGTTTACCCAGTTCGTCGGGCGCGAGAAAGGCGATTGATGGCTGCGTCCCCGGGCAGCGGACGCGCCATCGTGGTGGGTGCCGGCATCGTCGGCATCTGCATCGGGCTGGAACTGCAACGCCGGCGTTGGAGCGTGACCCTTGTCGACCGCCTCGAACCCGGCATGGCGTGTTCGTTTGGCAATGCCGGTATTCTCGCGTCAATGGCGGTGGTGCCGGTGGGTTTGCCGGGCGTCGCGTGGCAGCTGCCGCGCATGCTGTTCGACCCGGACAGCCCCCTGGTGCTGCGTTGGGGGTCGATGCGCCATAACTTGCCCTGGTTGCTGCACCTTCGCCGCACCGCCACGTTGCAGCAGGTGTCGCGTACGGCCGACGCGATGAAGGCGCTGGTTGGCACTTCGGTGGAGTTGCACCAGGCACTGGCGGCCGAGGCCGGCGTGCCGGAACTGGTGCGAGGCACACCCGGCCTGTACGTGCATCGCGATGCATGTCGCATCGATGTGCTGAAAGACCTGCCATGGCAATTGCGGCGTGATCGCGGCGCGCAGATCGAGGTGCTGGATGGTCCAGCCCTGCGCGAAGCCGAGCCGGCGTTGTCGCCCGGGTACACCCGTGGTGTGCGTTTGGCGCCAATGGGCTTCACCACCAATCCCTTGCGGCTGACACAGGCCTACGCCAGATTGTTCGCTCAGCGCGGCGGTCAGGTGGTGCAGGGTGATGTGCGCCAAGTGCGCTCGACCGGTGCCACCGTCACGGTGGAGACGTCCTCGGGCGTTCTGGCAGCGGACACGGCTGTTGTCGCCGCGGGCGCGTGGTCACGCATGCTGGTGGCGCCCCTGGGCCTTGACCTGCCGCTGATCGCGGAGCGCGGTTACCACATGACCTTTGCCGACCCGGGCATCCACCTGAACCATGTGGTCAGTGACATGCAGCTGCATGTCGCTGTGACACCGATGGAGATGGGTCTGCGTATTGCCGGCACGGAGGAGCTCGCCCTGGCGGATGATCCACCGGCCTGGCGGCGTGCGGCCATTCTGCAGCAGCAGGCTCGACGCATGTTTCCGACCGCGCGGCTGGCCCAGGGCACGCGCTGGATGGGCCCGCGTCCGGGCCTGCCCGACAGTTTGCCGGCCATCGGTGCGCTGCCTGGGTTGTCCAACGATTTCATCGCCGCGGGTCATGGCCATCTCGGGTTGACCGGCGCGCCGCACACCGGCCGCATCGTGGCGGCGCTCGCGTCGGGGGAGGCTGCCGATATCGGGCTGGCGCCCTTTGCGCCGAACCGGTTTCATTGAGTTGAATTCAAGGCGCCAGGGCGCACTTGACGGCGCTCGCCCGGGCTGCTTCAGTGGTGTGCGCCGCGCACCAAGCCGCTGCTGACCCACTGGTCAATCTGCCCATCGTCGAAGCCAAGTTCCTGCAACACGGCGCGCCCATGTTCACCCAGGTGTGGTGCACTGGCCGTGGCGCCGAGCGCCATGCCATCGAAACGCGCGGCGGCCCGGGCCAGACGCACCGTGCCAACGTCGCCGTGGTCAAACTCGACCAGCACCTGGTTGTGTACCACCTGCGGGTCGGTCACCACGGCGGGGCGCTCGTTGACCCGGCCCATGGGTGCCCCTTCCAAGCGACCGGCCGCCTCCAGTGTGGCAGTGTCTTGGCGGGCCATCAGTGGTTCCATCAGCGCGCGCAACTCGGCCGGATGCCGGCTGCGTGCCTGTGGTGTGCTGAAGCGCGGGTCCTGTGCGATGTCGGGCCGCCCCACGGCGCGACACAAGGCCGCAAACTCGGATTGCTGGGGCATCATCACCGCCACCATGCCGTCGGCGGTGGCATAGGGTTTGAGTGTGCTGCCGATCTCGGGAAAACCTTGCGGCGGCGCATCGAGAAAGACATGGTTGTACATCGCGTCCACCCATTGAAAGGCCAGCGTGGCGTCGAGCATCGACACCTCCACATGGCGGCCCTGGCCGTCCCGCTGTCGGGCGAACAGGGCGGCGGTGACGGCCTGCGCCGCGGTGAGTGCCGTGAGCTTGTCGCAGACCGTGGTGGACAACAAGCCGGGCTGCCCGCTGTGTTTGTCGCGGTGGGATGCCGACACGCCGGCCACCGCCTGGATCACCGCGTCATAGGCACGGTCATCGGCGCGCGGGCCGTCGGGCCCGAAACCGGTGATCGACAACTGGATCAGCGCCGGGTTCAAGCTCTGCACATGGGGCCGGTCGAGTCCGAGTCGCGCCAGCACGCCGGGGCGGAAGTTGCTCACCAGCACGTCGGCCCGGCGCACCAGCGCGTCCAGGATGGTGCGGGCTTCGGGCTGCTTGAGATCCAGCGCGATCGAGCGTTTTCCGCGATTCACCGTGATGAAGGCGGCAGACAGGTCGCCCTTGGCCGGGCCGACAATCCGGCTGGTGTCGCCCTCCGGCGCCTCGACCTTGATCACCAATGCGCCCTGGTCCGCCAGCAGCGCGGTGGCCATGGGCCCGGAAAAAACGTTCGACAGATCGACCACGCGGATGCCCGACAGCGGGCCGGCAGATGATGGCTGGGGTTGGCTCATGGTGGTATTGCCGCGTGGAACGCCGGCAGCTTGCTGCGCAGGGGGGCCAGTATCTCACCGCGCATGTTTTCAGCGCTCAGGGTGCCATGTCCCGGATTGCGGGCAGACGCTGGCCGGAGCACCGTTCATCCAGACCTGCTCCACGTCCGGCAAGACGGTGGCCTGCGGGTGAACATCGAACCTGACCCGCAGTGCCTGCGCCAGATCGGTGTTCTCGATGTCGAGTTCCCAGCTCAGGAACACCTGCAAGTGGTCCTGGGTCGTTGGGAAGTCAGCGGCACAGAAGCCGCTACTGCCGCGCTGGCTCACGCCATGCACCTGAGCGGTGTCAAACAGGACCACCGTACCCCGGGTCAGCGGGATACGCAGACCGGTCAGGGGAAAGTGCAGATCCAGCCCACGGTCGTCGCCCAGGAACAGGTTGCAAAAGGCCGCACCGCCGTACTGTGCACCGTCGTGGTGGTAACGCGCGCCGCGGCAAGCCATCAGAGCGACCTCGCTGTGTGCCAGCAAGCCACCCAACCCAAGCGTGCGCGTCCAGTCCGACACCGCCTGCACGTTGTGCCGGTAGTCCGGCCAGCGCGCCCTTGCCCGCGGCAGGGGCAAGGTGTCGACGTCTCCAGGCTCGATTCGTGACGATGATTCCCGTTGCCAATCAGCGACCAGCCGCGGCGGTGCGGCCGGAATGTCGAGCCTGCCATGCAGCACCACATCAGCCAGACTGCGGCTGCGCATGGCTTCGCCACTGGAAAAATACGCCACCAGTTGGCAGGGCATGGTTTGGGCTGGCGGCGATTGGCTCATCGGCTGCAGTGTATTGAAGGCGCGCAGTCGCATCGGCGCCCGGGTACCATCGGTCTGGCTGCAAAATTGCTTACTTGGAGACCACATGAAATTTCATCGCCTCAAAATGGTTCTGGGTGCCGTACTCTGCGTCGCCGCAATGGGCGCCAGCGCCCAGGGTTACCCGAACAAGCCCATCCGCATGGTGGTCACGTTCCCGTCCGGCGGCGCGCCCGATACGCTGGCGCGCATCATCAGCGAGAAGGCGCAGCTCGGCCAGTCGGTGGTGGTCGACAACAAGCCGGGCGCCGGTGGCAACATCGGCGCTGACTTCGTCGCCAAGGCGCCGGCCGACGGTTATACCCTGGTGATGGCCACGGTGGGCACCCACGCCATCAATGGTGCCTTGTATGCCAAGATGCCCTATGACATGGTGAAGGACTTCGCACCCGTGGCGCATCTGGCCTCGGCACCGAATCTGCTGGTGGTGAACAACGACCTGCCGGTCAAGAGCGTGGCCGAACTGATCAGCTACATGAAGGCCAATCCGAACAAGCTCTCGTTCGGTTCTCCGGGCATCGGCACCTCGGTGCATGTCTCGGGTGAATTGTTCAAGTCGCTCACCGGCACCTCGATGACCCATGTGCCCTACAAGGGCCGCCAGTTTGCCATTCCCGACCTGATCGGCGGGCAGATACAGCTGATGTTCGACAACATGCCCTCGGCCCTGCCCATGGCCCGGGAGGGAAAGATCCGCGCACTGGCGCAAACCACGGCCAAACGCAGTGCCGCGGCAGCCGATGTGCCCACCGTGGCCGAAACCGTGCCGGGTTTCGAGGCCACCACCTGGTTTGCCGTGTTCGCACCGGCTGGCACGCCACGCGACGTGGTGGCCCGGCTGAATGGGGAATTGCAGCGTATTTTCAGGCTGCCCGATGTGCAGGAGAAACTCCGGGCGCTGGGCCTGGAGCCGTGGATTTCGACGCCCGAAGAACTCACCCGCTTCCAGGCCACCGAGATCGTCAAATGGGCCAAGGTGGTGAAGGACTCGGGCGCCACGGCCGAATAAGGGGCGTGCCCGCCAGTCGGCACTGCAGTGCCTCAGGGCAGCAAGATGACCTTGGCTGCGGCGGCGCGGCCCTGGTCCAGATCATCGAAAGCCTGCGCCCCTTGCGCCATGGGCCGCACGTCAAGCCAGCCCAAATCACCAAAGGCGCCGCGGTGGATGGCGGCTACCGTGGCCCGCAGGTCGGCCGTCGTGTAGGTATAGGATCCCAGCAGCGTGATCTCGGCCAGGGTCAGGCGTCGCATGTCGATCTCGGACGCCCAGTCCTGCAAGCCGATATGCATCACAACACCGCCGGCCCGCACCGCCGCCAGCGCGGTGTTGCGGGTGACCTTCGATCCCACCGCATCGATGACAAAGTGAAAGCTGTTGTCGGCCGGCTGGGCGTCTTTCGGGTTGTAGGTCGCCACCCCCGCATGTTTCACCAGTTGCTCGCGGCGCAAAGTGTTGACCTCGGCCACGGTGACATCGTTGCAGCCATAGGCCTTCAGCAACAGCGCCGACAACATGCCGATGGCGCCGCCGCCGATGACCAGCGTGCGGCATTCCTGCAGCGGACGCGTCAACACCCGCATCGACAGGTTGACCGCATGCAGGGCCGTCGCCGCAGGCTCGGTCACAGCCGCATGCGCGGCGGACATGTCTTGCGGCATGTCGATCAGCGACGCCGCCGGTATCGACATTTGTTCGGCGAATGCGCCCGGACGTGTCATTCCGACCATGGTCCGGTTGTCACACAGGTTGTTGCGTCCTTGCACGCAATGGTCGCAGCTGCCGCAGGTGATCAGGGGGTTGCCGGTGACCCGTGTGCCCACGCTGTACCGCGGTGACGCACTCTGCAGCACCGTGCCGCAGAACTCGTGGCCCAGTACCAGGCCGGGTTTGCGGCGGGGGTCATGCCCATGGTAGGCGTGCATGTCGGAGCCGCAGATGCCCACCGCGTCGATCTTCAGGATGACCTCGCCATCCACCAGAGCCGGTTCTGCGCGCTCTTGCAGTTGCACCTCATTCGGTTGCGTGTAAACCAGGGCTTTCATGACATCTCCATTGTGGGGCAGGGGCCAGGGCCATTCATTTGCCGCGCTCGTATGGCGGTTGTCATCTCATTTGGCTGTGAAACCACCGTCGATCATGATGGTCTGTCCGGTGATGTAGCCCGACGCATCACTGCCCAGAAACACCGTCAGGCCATACAGGTCGGTCAATTCACCATTGCGACCGATGCAGGTTTGCTGCGCATTCCTTTGCGCCGCTTCGGGTTTGGCAAAAACCGATGCGGTGAGGGCGGTGGGGAAAAATCCCGGACCAATGGCATTGCAGGTGATGCCCTTGGCCGACCAGGCCTGCGCCATGGCGCGCGTGAGTTGCACTACGCCGCCCTTGCCGGCCCCGTACGGCGCACTGTGGTCGAACGCGCGCTGGCTTTGCAGGCTGGCGATGTTGATGATGCGGCCCCAGCCACGTAGCGCCATGGCCGGCGCGAGGGCCTGCGTCAGGAAAAACGGCGCGCTCAGGTGCAGGTTGATCTGCGTCTGCCAGGATTGCGGCGTGACCTCATCGAATGGCTGTCGCAGATTGACCCCGGCGGCGTTGACCAGAATATCGATCGGAGCCATCGCCAGTGCCGCCTGCGCGCCAGCCTGGGTGGCAGCGATATCGGCCAGGTCGCAGGTTAGAAAAGACACATCGATGCCCTGTGCCTGCAGCGTGGCGGCAGACTGCGCCAGGGCATCGGCGCGCCGCGCCATCAGCACGATGCGGGCGCCAGCCAGCCCCAGCGCAGTGGCCATTGCCTCGCCGATGCCGGAATTGCCACCTGTGACCAGCGCTGTGCGGCCCTGCAGGTTGAACAGCGCTGCAATGGTCACGGGATGCCTCTGGGCAGCCGCATGTCACTCATACCGTGACCGGCTCGCCCAGGTCGAATTTCTGCCCGGGGAAATATTTGGCAAGCCGGTCATCGGCGGTGCGGGCATGTGCTTCCATGCCCTCCAGTCTCGAAATGCGGGCGGTGGCCAGACCGATGTCGCGCGCGGCGTCGCGTGTCATGCGTTGCCAGGTCAGGGTCTTCATGAACTTGTGCACCGACAGACCGCCGGAGTAGCGCCCGGCCCCCTTGGTTGGCAGCACGTGGTTCGGGCCGCTGGCCTTGTCGCCATAGGCGACGGTGGTTTCTTCACCCAGGAACAGCGATCCATAACAGGTCAGGCGTTGCAACCACCAATCGGTGTCGCGGGCATGCACCTCCAGATGCTCCGGTGCGTAACGGTCCGATACCTCGACCACCTCCTCAGCCGTGCTGCACAGAACGACTTCGCCGTAGTCACGCCAGGCTGCGCCGGCCGCCTCCCTGGCCGTGGGGGGCAGGGCTTCGATCAGCGCCGGCAATCGCGCCATCACGCCCTGCGCCAGCACCTCGCTGGTGGTGAACAGCCAGGCTGGCGACTCGTGACCGTGCTCGGCCTGACCCACCAGGTCACTGGCCACGATGGCGGCGTCGGCGGTCTCGTCGGCGATCACAGCCACTTCGGAGGGACCGGCGAACACGTCGATGCCGACCTTGCCAAACAGGGTGCGCTTGGCCTCGGCGACAAACTTGTTGCCGGGCCCGACGATGACATCGGCCGGCTTGCCGGTGAACAAGCCATAGGCCATGGTCGCAATCGCCTGCACGCCGCCCAGGGTCATGATGACGTCGGCGCCGGCCTGGTCGAACGCGTACATCATGTAGGGGTGCATGGGCCCGCCACGGAACGGACCGGAGCAGGCCAGTATGGTCCGCACGCCGGCCGCCTTGGCAGTCGCCACGCCCATGTACGCGGATGCGATATGGGCGTAACGCCCGGCCGGTGCATAACAGCCTGCCACATTGACCGGCAACACGCGCTGGCCGGCGATCACCCCCGGATGCAGCTCGGTCTGGAACTCGGTCAGCGACTTGCGCTGTGCAGCGGCAAATGCCGCCACCTGCCGGATGGCAAAGTCGATGTCGGCCTTGACAGCGGCGGGAACCTGCGCGGCATTGGCATCGAGCTGCGCGCGCGTCAGGATGAATTCACCGTCCCACTTGTCCAGCGTCTTCGCATAGTGGCGCACTGCGGTCTCGCCTTCGCGTGTGATGGTGGCGAGCATCTCGGTCACCACTTTCTGGGCTGATGCGGTCTCGGTGTCAGGCGTCTTTTCCGCCTTTTTCAGGTACTGGATGGTCAAGGAGTTCTCCGAAGTTGCGCAAGACGGGGCCACTACCCCCAGCCGGGGCCGGCCTTGGGTGGGGCAGGGTTCTATTTGCTGCGGTTGGCAAATTCGCGCAGCTTGGGATCGGCCTGCACCATGGCCATGTATTCGCCGGTGACAAAGTCCTGTGCCAGCGGAATGGTGGGTACAGCGCCGGTTTCGCGCATGAACACGGCGATCTGGGTGAACCATGCATCGACCTGCGAGTTGCTGGCGCCGCGGTCCATCATCTTGAGTTGCTGCGTCAAATCGAAGGTCGGGCGGGTGTCGAATTCCTTGCGCATCGATGCGTCGCTGATGCTGACGCCACCCTTGGCATAGAAGTCCTTCATCATGGCGATCGACTCGGCCTTGTTGGCGCCCATCCATTTCCAGGCCCGCAGGTAGACGGCGAGGAACTTGGCCACGTTCTGCGGGTTCTCCTTCGCGTAGTCACCACGGGCGATCAATGCGCCAGGCACCACGGCACCGCCGTCCTTGCCGCTGCAAATGACCTTGGCGCCGGCCTTCTCTTCCACGGTGTAGATGTTGGGTGCCCACAAACCGGTGAGTTCGGTGTTGCCGGAGGACAGGGCAGAGATGATCTCGGCCTGACCCATGTTCTTCATCACCACATCGGCCTTCTTCAGGCCGTATTTCTTCAGGCAGGACTGGATGGCGAAGTCGGCGGTCGAGTTCTGTGTCAGGGTGATGGTCTGCCCGCGCAGCGCGGCCACCGGGTCTTTGGCGAACTCCTGCGCCTTCTTGCCGCTGGCAACCAGGGCATTGCCGGCCGACTCGTCATTCGTGATGCCAATGGTCTTGATGCCGAAACGCACATGGCCCAGCACGGCGGGCACCGAGCCGGTACCACCCACATCCCAGGACTTGGCGGCCGCCGCCGCGATCTGCGGCACTCCGGCCGGGAAGGTGCTGAACTCCGGTGCCAGGCCGACCTCTTTCCACCAGCCTTTTTCGGTGGCGACGTGGAACGGCATGGCCCAGTACAGCGACGGCTGGTAGCTGATCTTGATGGGAGTCAGCGCTTGCGCGATCGATGCGCCGCAGGCGGCGGCGAGGCTCAACAGGACGAGTGATTTCTTCAACATGGATGTCTCCTAAAAAAAGTGGTGGGGCAGGGGGCTAATGATCGGTTCCGGCGTGTTCCTCACGCAGGGATTTCCAGATGCGGGTGCGAAGATGCACGAACGACTCCAGGTCCATCACATCCTCGATGCGCTGGTGCTGGTCCCAGTTCTGGGATTGGCGCACGGAGCGCACATCCAGTACTTCCTTGATACGGCCTGGCCGGCTGGTCATGATGACGACACGATCCGCCAGATAGACCGCCTCTTCGACCGCATGCGTGATGAACAGCACCGTGCGCGGGTTGGTGCGTGCCAGCTTCACCAGCTCTTCCTGCATCACGACCCGGGTTTGCGCATCCAGTGCGCCAAACGGTTCGTCCATCAACAACACATCCGGATCCAGCGCATACGCGCGGGCAATCGCCACGCGTTGTTGCATGCCACCGGAGAGCTGGTGCGGATAGGCCGACTCGTAACCCTTGAGGTTCATCAGGCCGATGTAGTGCGTGATGATGTCGTGCCGCTTGTCTTTGGGCAGGTTCTTGGCGCGCAGGCCGAAGTCGATGTTGTCGTAGACCGATTTCCAGGGGAACAGCGCGAATTGCTGGAACACCACGGCCCGGTCTGGTCCGGGCTCGGTGACGGCGCGCCCGGACACCGAGACCGAGCCGCTGGACGGAAACTCCAGCCCCGCCGCCATGCGCATGCAGGTGGTCTTGCCGCAGCCCGACGGACCGACCACGGCGACGAACTCCTGGTCCTGCACCGTGAAGTCAAAGTCTTCGATGATGGACAGGGCCTGGCCATCGCGTTGAAACTTTTTGCCGACGTGGCTGAACTGGATGTTGCTCATGGGGTGTGTCAGTTGGCGGAGCGGTGCTGGAGCAGGGCGGCTTCGAGGCGGCGCAGGGCGACGTCGATCACGACGCCGACCATGCCGATGGCCACCATGCCGGCCATCACGATGTCGGTGGCGATGGCGCTCTGGCCCTTGACGATGAGGTAACCCATGCCGCTGGACGCCGCGATCAGCTCGGCACCGACCAGCGACATCCAGCCCAGCCCGGCACCGATGCGCAGGCCGGCAATGATGGACGGCACCGCAGCGGGAAACAACACTTCGGTGATGATCCGATAACTACCCACCCCGAGCATGTTGGCCGCTTCCAGGTAACGCACTTCGACACCACGCGCGCCGCGGTAGGCGTTGATCAGACAAGGCGGAAAAGCACCGGCAAAAATGATCAGGGTCGGCCCTCCCGCGCCGGTGCCGAACCAGAGCGCGGCAAACGGCACCCAGGCCACCGGCGCCACAAAACGCATGCTGTCGAACAGCGGCGTGACGATGTCGTCAAGCCAGCGGAACCAGCCCATCATCAGGCCCAGCGGAACACCCACCGCGGCTGCCAGACCGAAACCCCAGCCGTAGCGCTGCAGGCTTGCCAGCATGTGCTGCTGCAAGGTGAAGCCGGCAAACGGTTGCTGCGTCAAGTCGAACAACGTGCCGGCGACCTGGTGCGGCATCGGCAGGAAACGCGGCGGCGCCAGTTGCAACACCGCGGCCAGATACCAGAGGCCGAAAAATGCCAGCGTCCCGATGACGGTGAGTCGCGTATTGCCGCTGCCAGTGGACCGGGCCGCAACACTCATGCCGCCACCCTGCCCAGGCGCCAGGGCATGGCCACACTCTCCAGTTTGGCCAGGATCGCCGTCGTCAGGCCACCGCAGATCGCCACACCGGCCATCGCCACCAGGATCATGGCCGGGTAGATGTCCTGCGCGCCCTGGTTCAGTATGCTGCCCAGCCCATACAGCGCGCCGATCAGCTCCGCCGCGACCAGGGTTGTCCAGCTGGCCTGCAACGACAGACGCAGGCCGGTGAAGATCATCGGAAAGGCGCCTGGCACCAGCACCTCGCGCACCAGCTTCCAGCCGCGGATATTGAGCATGCGTGCCGCCTCCATGATGGGAGTGTCGATATTGCGCACGCCGGTATAGCTGTTGATGACCGAGGGCACGAAGGCGGCGACAAAGATCACCAGCATCTTGGACGCGTCATCCAGGCCGAGCCAGACAATGGCCAGCGGAATCCAGGCCAGTGGGGGAATCGGCCGCAGCAACAGAAAGGCCGGATTGATCAGGGCCTCGGCGCGGCGTGAATACCCCATCAGCAGGCCCAGGGGCACACCAACCGCCGCGGCGATACAGAAGCCCATGGCGACCAGTTTCAGGCTGTGCAGCACATGCTGGTGCAGGCGGCCGTTGCCGTAACCCTCGATGGCGATCTGCTGCAGCGCCACCCACACTTCATGCGGCGCCGGAAAACGCGCTGGCGAGATGACGCCGGTGACGGCCGTCAGCAACCACCAAAGGCACGCGGTGACCAGCAAGGTGGCCAGCCCCAGCCAGGTGCGACGCGAGATGCGAAACCTGGTCGCTGCTGCCTTGGTCATCGTGTGGTTGTTGAAAGGAGGACAGATCTGTCAATGTAAGCGCTTGCAGGCATTCTGCATTTTGCGGACTCGACTCGTCAAGGAATTCAGCCAACGAATCCCATACACTAAGGGAAATCACCTAGCGAGGTGTTGCCACCCGGTTGCTGCGCGCTGGCAAGCGCTTGCACAATCAAGAAACGGCGCGGACCACAATCGATGCAAAAGCGAATTCGACTTGAAGATGTCGCGCAGGCGGCGAAGGTATCTACTGCGACGGTGTCGCGTGCCCTGTCGTTGCCGCAGCGGGTACGTCCGGCGACGCTGGACCGGGTGCAGCGCGCAGTGCAGAAGCTGGGTTATGTACCCGATGCGGCCGGCCGCGCCCTGGCATCCGGCCGCACCAAGACCGTGGGCTGCGTCATCCCGACGCTGGACCACGCCATTTTTGCCAGCAGCACCCACGCCATGCAAACCACCCTGGCGGCGGCGGGTTTCCAGTTGCTGGTGGCCAGCCACGAATACGACCCGGTGACCGAGCTGGACCTGGTGCGCTCGCTGCAACAGCGCGGCGTCGATGCCATGGTGCTGGTGGGCACCGAACACCACAAGAACCTCTGGAAAGCGGTGCTGGAGTGGGGAAAGCCAATCCTTCTGACCTGGTCCTGTGACCCGCGCCTGCCGTCGGTGGGTTTCGATAACCATGCAATTGCCCGACTCGGCACGCGCCATTTGCTGGACCTCGGTCATCGCAGCATCGGCATGATCTCCGGCTATACGCCACACAATGACCGGGCCCGGGCCCGGGTCGAGGGTTTTCATGCCACGCTGCGTGAGGCAGGGTGCCGCGTCGCCAAAGACCATGTCAGCGAGCAGGCCCTGAAGATCAGCGGCGGGCGTCTGGGCTTGCAGGCCCTGCTGAAAGGTGCCAAGCCGCCCACGGCCATCCTCTGCGGCAACGACCTGCTGGCCGTAGGTGCCCTGCTCGAAGCCCAGCGCCAGGGACTGCGGGTGCCGCAGGAGCTGTCCATCTGCGGTATCGACAACCACGAGCTGGCTGCCGAGATCATGCCCGGCGTCACCACCATCAGCCTGCCGACACGCCAGCTGGGCCAGATTGCAGCCACGCAAATCCTGGCGGCGATTGACGGGATGCCGATCGCGCAGCAGTCGCTGTTGCCGTTTGAGCTGCTGGTGCGGGGAACCACAGGCAAGGCCGGCAGGCAGTAGGATGCACGATATGACGGTCACACGCCCGCAGCGCCAGGATGCCGCCAGGTCGGTGGCTTTGTTGTATCCCGGTGACAGGGCGATGCGGGACCGGGCCGACCCCGCCGAGAGCCGATTTGCCGCGTTGTTCGCAGCCCTCGCCGGGCGCGGGCTGAGGGTGCAGCCAGCGGTCTATCACGACGAATTTGCCGACGAGGTGCAGGCGCAGTTGTCAACGACCGACGCCGTGCTGGTGTGGCATAACCCGATCGAGGGCGGCCGGCGGCGCGATCGGCTGGACACGATGCTGCGGGAACTCGCGCTCCAGGGTGTGTACGTCAGCACACACCCGGACACCATCACGCGGCTTGGTACCAAGGATGTGTTGTTCGACACACGGGACCTGCCGTTTGGCAGCGACGTGCATCGTATCGACAACCTGGCGCAGCTCGATCTCGAATTGCCGCAACGCCTGCGCCAGGGCCCACGGGTACTCAAGCAGCACCGGGGGCACAGTGGTATCGGCGTCTGGCGTGTGGAATGGGCCGAGCCGCTTGCTGGCACCCCCATGGTCTTGCTGCGCCACGCACAACGCGGCGGCGAGCAGCAGTGTGTGGATTGGCCCACGCTGCGCCAGACCCTGGCGCCGTACTTTGAACCGGAACAGGGCGGCCACATGATCGACCAGGCCTGGCAGCCACGTATCACAGACGGCATGGTGCGTGCCTACCTGGTTGGCGCGCAGGTAGCGGGTTTCGGCCACCAGGCCATCAATGCCCTGTTTCCGACCCCGCCAGGTGGTCCCGCAGTGGCGCCCGGTCAGCGTCTGTACGTCGGCCCCGACGCCGCAGACTTTCAGCTGCTCAGGCAACGGCTGGAATCGGGCTGGATCGATATGCTGCGCCAGCGTGTGGGTCTGGGCGCCGGTCAGTTGCCCCTGTTGTGGGACTGCGACTTCATGTGGGGCGAGTCGCAGGCCGGGGAGGCGGCGCGATTCGTCCTGTGCGAGGTCAATGTCAGCAGTGTGTCGCCATTTCCGCCCTCGGCAATCGGGCCGTTGGTGGATGCGCTGTGCGGGAGATTGGTCGCCTGCGCGTGATGCGCGACGGGGCGGGTCATCATCTTCATGCGTGTCTGGATCGCAAGATCGCCGAGTTGCTCGACACCCCGTATCTGCAGCGGCTCCAGAATGTTGGGGCCCATTTCCCGGAGCCCCTGGCAGCCTGGTTGCGCCACCATCTGCCTACATGCACGCCGGCGAAGCGTCACTTGATCAGGAACTTGAGCACCCGATCGGCGAACTTGCCGTACGGTGGCCGCAGAAACCGCAGGCTGTTGAGGCGCGACTGGTAAAACACCGGCCGCATTTTGGAAAACGTCTCAAAACCCTCTCGGCCATGGTAGTGCCCCATGCCGGATTCACCCACGCCGCCGAACGGCAGCTCGTGTTGACCGACGTGAAACAGGGCGTCGTTGACCGAGACGCCACCCGACATCACACGGCGCAGCAGGTCATCGACCACTTCGGGATGGTGGCTGAAAGGATAGAAGGCCAGTGGCCGTGGGCCGGCATTGATGGCGTCGACGACCTGGTCCAGACGGTCGTAGCTGCGAATCGGCAGGATGGGCCCGAAGATTTCATGGCGGGAGAGGTCGCAGTCCGGCGGCGCATCGAGCACCAGATGCGGATTGATCTTGCGCGTGTGCTCATCCCATGCCGGGCCTGGCAGCAGCGGCAGCAGGGTCGCGCCCGCAGCATGCGCCTGCTCCAGTGCCGCCTTCAGGCGTGTGAAGGCGCGTTGGTCAATGATCGATGTGTAGTCGGCCGTGGCGAGTGATGGGTACAGGGCTGGCACCATCCTGCGCGCATGTGCAACAAAGGTGTCGACCTTGGCCCGTGGTACCCATACGTGGTCGACCGTGGTGCAGATCTGGCCGGCATTGAGGAACTTGACGTACAGGATGCGCTCCGCTGCGGTAGCGATTGGAAAGTCGTCGCACACCAGGGCGGGTGCCTTGCCACCCAGCTCCAGCGTCACCGGGCACAGGTTTTGTGCCGCCGCCGCCATCACCGCGCGCCCGGTCAGGCCGGAGCCCGTGAACATCAGATGGTCAAAGGGCAGGCGGGAGAACTCGACCCCGACACCACCGGTTTCCTCGAATATCGACAATTTGTCGCGCGGCAGGTAGGTCGGAAGGCGCTCGATCAACAGGCGGCTGAGGTGGCGCGAGTTTTCCGACATCTTGACCATGGCGCGGTTGCCCGCGGCAAAAATGTAGGTCAACGGCAGCAGACTCAGGTTGAGCGGGAAGTTCCACGGAACAATCACCCCCACCACTCCGATCGGCTGCGGGATGACCCGATTGCGCGCAGCCAGGAACACCAGCCGGTTGATGCCACGGCGTTGTGGACGCATCCATTGCGCCAGGTGTTTCAGTGCATGGTCGATGCCGTCCACTACCGGGAAGATCTCCAGTAGCTGCGTCTCGTGCATCGAGCGGTTGCCGTAGTCTTTGCTGATCGCCGCGCACAGGTCTGCCTTGTTGTCGACCACAAAGCGTTGCAGGCTGCGCAAGTCGGCGCGCCGCGCTGCGGCACTGGGAACCGGGTCTGCCAGCCAGGAACGGCGCTGGCGCTCGAGAGTTACCACAAGCGCGTCTCTTGGTGTCGTGTCCATAGGTGCCTTGGTCCCTGTGGTTCAGGGCGTCATTGGCCGGGTCAACCTGGCGTTGTCCACAATCAACCAGCGCCCATAGAGCCACAGTCCAAGCGCCAGCCCCACGTGCAGGAACTCGCCTGGCCGCCAATCGCCCCACGATACCTGCGCCGCAAACAGCAGGAAAGCGGCCAGCATGCTCGACCCCGCCGCCAGCGCCAGCCCCTGCCGGCGAACTGCGGCGACGCCGATGATGGCCAAGGCAGACCCCACGGCCCATGCGGCAGACCACCATTTGACTGCGGCCACGACACCGATCAGCACCAGCAGCACCGCGAGGGCAACCGCCAGAATCCAGGCGAACTGCGGCTCGCGGGACACTGCGCGGCGTGGCCACCCCACGGTGGCAGCAAGCAGTGGCATGGCAACACCGGCACCCAGCGCGGACAGGAACTGGTGCAGCGGGGGCAGCGGCAGCAGCCCGGAAAATCGCAAGGTGCCCAGCAGCGCGGCGGCCGCAAACATCAGGCACCCCAGTTGCGCAGCCGGCAGGTGTCTGGCTGGCCCGCGCGCAGTCCAGAGTGCCACCAGCATCAGCACCGCATCCATCGCCGCCGGCCAGTTCATGCCTGCACCACCGGCATCGAGTCTGCGATGTCGCCGCGTTCGGCCCGGGCACGAGCCAGCAGCAGCAGCGAGACCACCAGGGCCAGCGCCGCCACGATTTGCACCGACACAGGAACCGGGGTGAACCAGAGTCCCGCAGCCAGGCTGGCGAACACCGCGGTCACGCGGGCAGCCTCCCATTCGAGGGCACGCCGCCGGTTTGCGAACAAACGCCCGATGTGGATGCCATTGAGAGCGATCAACAAGCCATAACCCATGCGTGATGGTACGGACAGGCTGGGCGCCACCATCAGCAAATGCATGAACAGCGCAAACACCACCACGGTGGCAACCACGCCGTAGACGCGTTGCCACCTGGACGATGCCGTCTCGAAGACGGCGTATTGCCGTGCCAGGCCCTGTTCCGCAACCGCCGGGCCGGCGGGAGTCCAGCCTGGCCCGGCGAACACATGCATCAACTTGTCACTGGCGCGCGGTGCCTTCCAGGCGTCGCGCACCATGCCAACGTAGTTCTTGAAATTGGCCCACACCGGGTTCCAGCTTTGCAGTGGTGCCAAGGTGCCGTAGACCACAGGTTCGTCGTCACGCTCCGCCACATAGGTGCCGAACAGGCGATCCCAGATGATCAGCGTGGCACCGTAGTTGACGTCGATGCAGTACGGATTCCTCCCGTGATGGCAGCGGTGGTTCGATGGTGTGCTGAACACCAGATCGAACCATCCCAGTTTGGGTATCAACCGGGTATGCACCCAGAACTGGTACAAGGCGCTGGCCAGCGCGACTGTGACAAATACCGACACAGGTATGCCGACGATGGCCATGGGCAGATAAAACACCCAGTAGAACACCTGGTTTGTCGACGACTGGCGCAGCGCCGTGGACAGGTTGAATTCTTCGCTGGAGTGGTGCACCACATGGGCCGCCCACAGGAAATTCACCTCGTGCCCGGCGCGGTGCGCCCAATAATAGAAAAAGTCGTACATGAAGAACGCCAGGATCCAGACCCAGGGGCTGCGCACATCCCAGGTGAAAGCGCCGACCTTCTCCACCACCACTGCATAGACAAACACCGACATCAGCTTGAGCAGCGAGCGGACGCACTCGCTCATCAGGCCGATGTTGATGCTGGTGATGGCATCGTGGAAGCGGTAGACCTTGCGGCCCATCCAGTGCGCGACGATCAGCTCGACAAAGATCAGCGACAGGAACACCGGGACGGCGTACAACAACGGGCTCATGGGCTGCTCCTGCAGATGAAACTTCGGGGCGTTGGTGCCCGGCCATGCACGGTGACCGGCAGCTTTTCATGATAGTTGGCGGGCCCAAGGCACAATGTCGGAACTCCGACAAATGCGGCTCAAGCCCGTCATGGTTAACCCTAGAGAACCCATCAACATCCGGTCGGTGCTGCAAACAAGCCTGTTCGGACGGCTGGGAGCGGAGTTGCTTGAAGAAGTCGCGCAGCAAGCCCGTATCGAGCGGTATGACGTGCCCACACTGTTGTGTCCTGCCGGTACGCTGTTGCAACGGTTGCGGCTGGTGGTGGCCGGTCGTATCGAGCTGGTGGCACGCACCTCATCGGGCAAGGCGCTGACTATCAGTGATGTCGAGCCGGGAGACTGGGCCAGCTGGTTGCCCTGCTTCATGCCGGTGGCGCCGGAGCATGATTTGTGCGCCGCGGCTGACAGCATCTTCGTCGCCTTGCCGGTGGCTGCGGTACGCGGTTTCTGTGAATGCCATCCGCAGCTGTACCCCCTGGTGATCGCCGAAATCGGACACCGATTGCGCCTGCTCACGGAATGGGCAGGCCAGTCCGTGCTGATGGGGCCTGAGCAGCGCATGGCCAAACTGATAGTCCTGATGGCGCTGGACAAGAAGGCCGGGCTGTCGGCGCACACGCTGAACGTCACCCAGTGCCGTCTCGCCAGCCTGGCCCGCTGTTCGCGCCAGTCCGGCAACCTGTTGTTGCGCGCACCACCCGATGGACTGGCCATTCACGTGTTCGTCAACGAGCAGCAGCGTGAAACGGCCCTGGCGCTGCATCCGGCCTTCGTTGAAAAGTTGCTGTGGGGCGGCAAGGTGGTTGGCTTGCGGGTGAGTCTGGAAAAGGCCAGACCGGCAGTCGTGCGGCAATGGGTGTTGTTTGCCTGGCAGCTCAAAGCACCCGCATCCAAAGGCAAGGCTGCCCCGTCGTCGCCGCCGGGCAAGCAGCCCGAATTCGATTGGCACAGCGATCCCATCACGCCGGTGACACCCGTCGACAGTGCCTATAAGACCACCCAGAACGTGCGACGATTCCTGACCGCCCAATGCGGAGCGGCGGTCAAGTTCGACCGCGCCTTCATGCAGTGGACAAGGAATGGAGAGCCGAAGTCGATGGGCGATGTGGCGTTGGAGTGGACGCGTCGTCGGGGTGTGGCCTGATATCTCTTGCGAATCCGCCTTTTCGCACTGGCTCAGACTTCGCGCGCCACGAAGCTCAGCGCCTGCCGCGCATTGCGCCGTGCATGGTGTTGCTTGAATTGCACGCTGAATAAACGATTGACGGCCGCCAGGCTTGTGTCACGGGCACTGGCAGACAAGCCGCCCGCAACAGAATCCCGCACCGCCGACCAGGTCTTGAGCCAGTGCACGGCGAAAATATCGACGGCCTGGCCGTGGTCGAGCATGTGGACACGGCAACGCGCGTCGAACGCGGTTTCGTCGCCCACCTTCCAGCGCGCCAGTGCCTGGTGGTTGTCCACGCCAGGCTCCAGCCACGCCGTATTGCGACCGACAAACAGTGCCATCTGCAACAGCCCTTGCGGCCACAGCTGTGAATCGGCGGGCAGCAACTCACGCAAGGCCTGGGCAAAGGTCAGCGCGTGGCTGAAGTCGAGCCAGCCGGTGTTGTCTTGCGGCGGGTTGTCGACCCGGTGCGCGATGGACTCGTCGAACCGCAGCAGGTGCAGGCCGGCGGCCTCGGTCAGCCGGTCCAGCAACACGGCAGGCGAGTGGCCGGCGGCATCCAGAACCTGCGCAAGCGTCCGTTTGATCGATAACCCGGTGAAGGCACCGGCTGGTGGCAGTTCGGCGGTCTTGCGCGGTACAGCGTCACTCCATCGCAGCAGTGCATCGGCGTAGGCGCGGAAGTCGGGCAACAGGTCTTCACGGGTGGCGTAGATCAGGGACCGCACCCAGGATCGCAGCAGTGGCAGCATGACGGTGGGGCCCAGGCGCTGTACCGAGCGGCGCAGATGCATCAGGTAGATCACCGAGTGGCCGAAGTCGTTGTAGTGCGCCAACGCGGCCTGCGCCAGTGTCGGCATCAGTCCATCCAGACCCAGCCCTGCATCGGCTGCACCATGCAAATGCTGCACCGCCGTGATCTCGTCCTGTGTTTCGATCGCGCGCAGGAACTGCGTCGAATCCCATGGCTTGCTTATATGGATGCCTCCCGGGTAGCAAGAAGAATTTGCGTTGTGTTGCGAAGAAGTCGGCTGCGTCCTTATATCCGGCCTTGATTGCGTGGTCCGTCTGGTTTCCCAGTCTCGCCCGCTGGCCCCGATGCATATCCGC